>NZ_UFXX01000002.1:0-300000 GCF_900447535.1 Dermacoccus nishinomiyaensis
GTGGAACTGGATGCGCGATTCGCTGTGGCCCGGCATCAAGGGCGTGTGGGACAACATTTCCCTGGGTTTCGTAGTGGTCAAGGATTCCATCGTCGGAACGTGGAACAAGATCACTGGAAAGTTCACCGAGGCTTGGAATTGGGTCTCTGGCGTTTTCAAGTCCTGGTGGGCGGAATTGTCCGGATTCTTTCTTGGCCGATTGACTCGGCTAAGGGTTGGATTGTCAAGCATTGGGACGGAATCGTCTCGAAGTTTACCTCCGTCAAGGACTGGGTGATCGGTGGGTTCAAGCGGACTTGGGATACGTCAAGACCGTTCTTTCTGCTCCTCTTGGTTGGGCTCGAGATGAAATCCATCAGCGTTGGGAAACATCAAGACCAACTTTACTACGGTAAAGGACTGGGTGATTGGTGGATTCAAGCGCGCCTGGGACACGCTCAAGACCGTTCTTTCTGCTCCTCTCGGTTGGGCTCGAGATGAAATCCATCAGCGTTGGAAAAACATCAAGACCAACTTTACTACGGTAAAGGACTGGGTGTTCGGCGCTTTCAAGCGAGCTTGGGATGGACTGAAGAAGCTCATCACCTCTCCCGTCGATGGGGCCAAGACCGCCTTGAACAACATCCTCGGCAAGGACGACAACGGCGGAATCCGTGGCATGTTCAACTCTGCCGTCAAGGCTGTCGGCAAGATCTGGACAAGCTCAAGGGCATCGTGACGACGCCGATCAACGGCGTCATCGGCATCATCAACAACCCCTTCATCTCGGGATTCAAAAGCTCGGCAAGCCATTCGGGCTGCACATCGACGAGCTGTCGAAGATCGGCGGCAAGGCCGACGGTGGGCGCATCCCCGGACGTGCTGGCGGCGGCACCATCCCCGGCCCGTGGCGCGGCCCGCGTGCGGACAACGTCCTCGGCATCTCCGACAAGGGCGTGCCGACGGCGCGTGTCAACCCTGGCGAGTACATCACCAAGGTGGCTTCGACGCAGCGCATGGAGCGCAAGCACCCGGCCGCCCTCGCGTACATCAACCGTCACGGGACCGCTGCCGGGGCACGCTGACGGCGGCTTCGCGGGCATGCCGCACGCGAATACCGGTGTCGGGCACACGGCTAGGGGCCGCTACGAGTCCTATAGGCCGTCGGTGTCCATCGTCGCGCTCGGGAAATGGCTGCGCGAAAAGGGTTTCGACGTCGGTCAGCACCCTGCGTTCGGTGGCGTGGCACCGCGTCCGACGCACATGGCAACGTCGCTGCACTATGTCGGCCAGGCCTTGGACGTCAACGCCGATGGCATGGCGGGCGGCGAGGCGGCGGCTTTTGATCGTCTCGCTCCCGCGCTCATCGACGCCGGGTGGGCGACGATTTGGCGCGGGCCGGGCCACTACGACCACCTTCACGTCGACACAGGCCTTTACGGCGTGCTGAATGAAAAGCAGTACGGCCCGATTTCGAAGACGAACATGATCGTGGAAGGTCTCAAGAGCGTGGGCGGGCGCGATCATGTCGGCCGTCTTCGACCCGCTGAAGGCTGGCGCCTACAAGCTCATCGACGGCGCCGTCGGCAAGTTCGGTGGTGGCGACTTCACGAAGAAGATCCTCGGTGGCATCGCGAAGAAGGCTGTTGACGGCGCGATTGGCTGGGGGCAACGGGTAAGTCGTCGGATGCGACGCTCGAGGGCGGCGAGGGTGCTGGAACGAAGGCTGCCGCCGCGTGGCGTCCGCAGATCGAGGAGGCGCTCAGGCTCAACGGGATCACGCCGACCGAGGCGATGGTGCAGAAGTGGATCACGCAGATCGGGTGGGAGTCGTCGGGCACCCCAACGCCGTGCAGGGCAACATCGGTGACATCAACAACAAGACGGGCGACCTCGCCAAGGGGCTCGTCCAGGTCATCGGTTCCACGTTCCGCGCGTACCACGTCGACGGCACACCGAACAACGTGTTCGACCCGATCGCGAACCTCGCTGCGGGCATCAACTATGCACGGCACCGCTACGGCCCCGGCATGGGATACATCGGCCGTGGTGCAAGGCACGGCTACGCCGACGGTGGCATGGTGCGCGACGTGCCGGTCTTCGACCGTGGCGGCACGCTGGCTCCCGGCAATCAACGTCGTGCACAACAAGCTCGGGCGCCCCGAGCCGCTCGTGCGCGCCGAAGACGTCCTCGGTGATCGTCGCGGGTGACATCAACGTCAACGTCACCGGCGTGAAGTACGACTCCCGCGCCCGACATCGCCCGGGAGATCACTCACGAGCTGCGTCGTCATGACGCTGCCGGCCGCTACCGGGAGGTGTGGGCATGACGATGTTGCTCGAGGAGGAGTTCGAGCTCGACGGGTACGTCTCGGCGGCATTCACGGCTACCACCGGCGCGTGACGACGCTGGGCTCGGGTGTTGACCCGGGCTCAGTGTCGATCCGCGCGCAGGACGCCGAGATCGACGGCTGGGACGGTGTGCGCTTCGGGCGTGACGTGCTCGGTGCGCCCGAGTGGAGTTTCACGCTCGGCGTGCGCTCTGACCTCGACGTGTGGGAGGAGCTCGCGGGCCTCACTCGCGTGTGGCGTGCCCCGTCGAACCGTCGCCCTGGCGGCGTGTCGGTGTTGCGATACCGCAGGAACGGGCGCTCGTATCGCATGTACGGGCGCCCTCGAAAGCTCGACCTGAAGCCTGCCGCGCGCCAAGGACGACGGCTTCCAGCAGGTTGTCGCGACGTTCATGCTCGCCGAGCCGTCGATGTACCTCGAGACGCCCCGTCAGGGCGCGAATGTCGTCGACTTGACGTTGCTGCCGACGGACACGTCGGGAGGTCTCGTGTGGCCGGCGATCGCGCCGTTCGAGTTCCGGGCTGGCTCGTCGACGCGTCACGGCGGCACCGTCGTCGGCGGCACGGGCGATGCGCCGTTCACTGCGACGATCACCGGACCCGTCTCGGGCGCCTTGTCGCGTCCGCGCATCGCGGGTGGCGGCTGGGAGATCGCCTCGAGCGTGACGGTGCCGCCCGGCTCGACGCTCGTCATCGACACGCGCACGCAGACGATCCAGCTCGACGGCGTCAACGTGCCCGGCAGCCTCTCGCGTGCCTCACGGCTGACGGCCCGGCTGACGCCTGGCGCGCAGACTCTCACCTTCGCCGGGTCGGACCCGTCGAACACGGCACGCTGCCGGTTCGAGTGGTTCGACGCGGTGCCCCTCTGATCGAAAGGCTTGACGATGACTCTTTCCCCGGCGTGGGCGGTCGATGGTGGGCGTGTGCCCGCAAGCGTGGCCCGGATGCTCGCGTGGGCGGCGACCAACGGCTCGAACGGGGTCGTGCAAGCCACTGACCTCGCGGTGACGGCGCTGCCCGTGCCCGATGGCGCGGTGAACGTCGCGCCCGGTGGCGCGCTCATGGTCAACCGTTTCGGCGGCCGCGCGCAGGCGCAGACGTACGTCACCGCGAACGACGCGACGATTCAGGTGGCGATCCCGCCGACGTCGAGCACGGCGCGCACCGACTACCTCATCCTGCGCGTCGACGACTGGCACTTCGACTCCTCGCAGCAGCCCAGCAACCCGCTCGATGCGACGTACTGCTCGCTGCAGCGCGTGACGAGCCTGACGGGCATCGCGTACCCGTACGTGCCGCTCGCGAAGATCACGATCCCCGCGTCGACGGGCACGATCACGCCCGCGATGATCACCGACCTTCGCCAGGTCGCGAACCCTCGCACGAAGCGCGTGCTACGCCCGAACGCGCTGATCTGGACCGAGAAGGAAACCCTGTCGAATGCGACGGCGCAGGGCGAATACTGGCCGAACAAGGGCGGCACGCAGGACGTCTTCATCCCTGAGTGGGCGACGCGCGTGAAGATCCGCGCCGACTGGCTTTCGATCCTCATGCCCGCCGGTAACGTGCAGGGCCGCGTGTGGGTCAGCTTCGGTGACTGGGACGGCAAGTCGTGGGGCAAGGCGTCGCAGGACTTCGCGTTCGACAACGTCCAAGCGTCCAACCCGAGCCGACAGAACATCACCGTCGTCGACGAAATGCTCATCCCGCGAACCTACGCGGCCGCTCGGTGCATTTCCAGGCGTGGGCGAAGAAGCTCGGAAGTGTCGGCCCCGTCATCGACGGCTGGTCCGGTTTCTCGCTCGACCTGACCTTCGAGGAAGTCGCGGACTCCTCCACCACCTGACAGGAGGGTCGACATGCTTGAGCTGCAGCCGACCACGGCACGCACCCTCAGCCACACCGGCGGGTACGAGGCATTCCCCTACGCCGCGACGAATGGCGCGTCGACGCTCGCGCTGTGGCGCTCCGCGAAGGCATACGGGCACGCCGACGACCCGGCGGCGATCATCCGCGGCGCTCGCTTCGACGCGCAGTCGCAGGCGTGGTCTGACGCGGTAGCGCAGTCTGGACCGCCGCCGGGTACGGCACCTGCTGGTCTGGCGTGGGATCCGATCGGCAAGCGGTGGGTCATGCTCGGCCTGTCGGCAGCAAGCGGCCTACGCTCGAGCCTATGGACGTCACCGTCCGGCGGGTCGTGGACGCGTAAGGTCGACCTCGCCGAGCGGTGGTCGTGGTTCTTCGCCTGCGACCTCGCGATCGACGCTGACCTGTGGGTCGTCGCTGGGTACGGCGCGCTCACGGGCGGGCGCACCTGGCAGCCGATCATCACGACGACACGCGACGGCGGTGCGACATGGAGCGCGCCGACGATCCCGGCGGGCCTGCCCGACTTCGGTGAGAAGGGCTGGTCAGAGCCGCAGGTCGTGAAGCTTCCCTCGGGTCGGTGGCTCATGGCGATCCGCAACGACCTCGACTACGGCATCCATCTCGCCTCCTCCCCGGATGGTCTGTCGTGGACGTACGAGCGGCGCATCGCCTCGGACGTGTCCGGCTCGCCGGAGATCGCCGTCACGGCTGACGGTGTCATCGTCATCCTCGTGCGCCGCCGGCCCGCGAAGGTCGAATGGCATGGCGAGTGGGCGTGGCTCGTCAGCTACGACGACGGCGCTTCGTGGGCTCGCCGCGATGACTTCCCCTCCGATGGGCGCTTCATGCTGTACGGCGCGCTCGCACAGTCCCCGCAGGGGCTGACGTGCGTGTTCGCTGCCGAGGACGACGTCACGAGGCCGTGGGAGTCGTCGTCGATCCTCGTCACGACGCTCGAGCGGCGCGACAAGCGCGTCGAGCTACCCGACGCGCCCGCAGTCGTCTCACGCGTCGACGCGCAGCGCGCGAAGGAATGGCAGCCCGCCGCGTGGCGATTCTTCGCGACACGACTGCACGGCGACGGCACCGAGACGATGCTGCACCCCGACCTCCCCCTCGCCGACGTCGAACCAGAGTTCACGCTGTCAGGTACGTCGTCGCTGCGCGCGACGATCCCCGTCGAGGTCGCCAACCTCACCGACGCGGGCCTCGACGTGCTCATCGCCTGGTCAACGGTGATCTGGGTCGAACTCGACGGGCGAGCGCGCGGCGCGTGGATTCTCACCGACGTCGAGAAGGCTGGCCCCAAGCTCAGCTTGTCCGGCCTCGGCTTCGTCGGCTTCGCGAAGGGCACCCCGTACGGCGGGGAAAAGAGCTTCGTCAACACCGACGCCCTCGACGTCTTCCGCCACGTGTGGGAGCACATTCAGGCACAGCCGGGCGCGAATCTCGGGCTGACGCTCGAGTCTGACAAGTCGGGCGTGCTGCTGGGCCGTCAGAGCGTGGACCAGTTGCCCTTGTACGTGGACAACTCGCGTTTGCCTGCGCTCCCGGCAGAGGGCACGTTGTGGCGGTTTCAGCGCACGAAGACGCCCGCGAAACCGGCGGTGAAGGTGAAGCGGGTTGACCCGAAGACGAAGAAGGTCACGGTGACGACGACGCCGGCGAAACCTGCCGTGGTCGAAACCCTCTACGGCGAATCGCGGCGCACCGTGCCCAAGCCACTGCCTGCTGGGTCGGAGGTGATCGTGCGTGAGCGTAAGAACACCCAGGTCTCGTGGGTGGAGGGCCCGGAAGACGGTATCCCGGCCGACCTGTTCGACGTGGTCGGTATCGCCACGAAGCAGGCCCCGAAGGAGGACACGGAGGGCGAGCAGCTCGAGCCGTTCACCCTCGCCTGGTACGCGGACGCTGACCTCGGCGCGAAGCTCGACACGATCTGCGAGCAGGGCAACTTCGACTACGTCGAGGATCACTCGTGGGACGGTGACGCGCCCCGCCATGTGCTGCGCTTCGCCGCGCCGCTCGCCGGGCGGGTGCGTGATGACCTGCGCTTCGTCGTCGGCGAGAACATCGTCGAGGCGCCTGCGCTGACGGAGAAGGCCGAGCAGATCGCGACGGAGGTCGTCGTCCTCGGCGCCGGTGAGGGCCGCGCGATGGTGCGCGGCACCTGGAAAGCGTCGACGCCCGGCCGGCTGCGCCGCGTGAAGACGGTCACCGACAAGAGCCTGCGCACGAAGGCCGACGCTGACGCCCGCGCCGCACGTGAGGGAAAGGCCGCGACGCTCGGCGCTGACATCGCCTCCATCGTCGTACGCGATCACCCGAACGCGCCGCTCGGCTCATGGGGCTTGGGCGACACGATCACCGTCCGCGGCGACGGGCAAGGCTGGGCGGGTGACTGGACGATGCAGCTACGCATCATCAGCTACACCCTCAGCCCCGACAAGGACACAGCCACCCTCACGGTGGCTCGAGGAGAGGTGACGACATGAGCGGAGAGTTCCGTGAGCTCGCCCGGCGCCTGCGCCGCCTCGAGGAGGGCGTGAAGGCGCAGAACGTCCCGCAGCTCGCGCACTCCTCGGTCGAGGACGGCGCGATCGAACACTACGACGCCGACGGGCAACTGACGGCGATCGTCGGCAAGCAGCACGACGACACGACCGCGCCCGTCGTCGTGACCGGCCCACCCCCGCCGGCGCCGACCGGCCTCGACGTCGTCGGCGGGCAGCTGCAGGTGACGGCGACGTGGGACGGCTCGTGGGCGGACGGCGCCGTCGCACCGATGGACTTCGCGCGTGTCGAGGTGCACGTCGGCGCCTCGCAGGACTTCGAGGTCGACCCGCTGCCCATGTCGACGACACGCGTCGCGACGATCGAGTCGCCTGGTGGCGCGTCGGTGACGTGGATGGCCGAGCCGGGCGAGGTGTGGGTGACGATCGTCGCACGCTCCCTGCCGGGCAAGGTCAGTGAGCATCGCGAGCTCGTCATGGTCGAGGTGGGCGCAGCCGTCGACCCGGAAGTCTTCGAGCAGCTCAAGGTCGACCTCGCCGAATCAGCGGCGCGCGTCGATGCGCGCATGGAAGAGATCGCGACGATGCCGCTCGACGCGACTCGGATCACCGACGGCTCGATCTACGCACCGAAGCTCGACACGAACAGCCTCGGCGCGCTCGTCGCTCAGATCCTCACGCTCGACGTGTCGCACCTTGTGGCGTCGGACGCGAAGATCGGTGACGCCGTCATCGAGAAGCTGACCGCGCAGATCCTCGCCGCGCACAAGATCACCGCAGACGACATCGACGCCGGCAAGATCGCCGCGGCGCTCGCGACGATCCAGACGGTCAAGGCCGAGAATATCCAGTCGGGCTTCTTGAACGCGTCGATCGGCATTGGCACGACGGGGCGCGATCATGGCGGGCGACTGGTCGAAGTCTTACGCACGCATCGACGACAAGGGCTTCTCGACGTACACGGTCGCCGAGGACGGAACGCAGTACATGGCGACGGCGCTCGGGTCGGCGGCGACGAACTCGCTGACGATCGCGGACTCGGCGGGCGTGACGCGCGCTTCGATCAGCCCTGACGGTGACGTCGCCGCGAACTCGGTCACGGTCGCGGATGACGTGTCGATCGCGGGCGCCGACCTCATCGGCCAGCGCCTGCCATACGCGGGATCGTCGGGCGCGTCATGGCTCGACACGCTGCCGTGGGCGCTCGCGGGCATCAGCAACATGGGCAAGACCGTCGCCGGGAGGGCAGTTACCGCGCAGACGACGGAAGTCATCACGCCGCTGCATGTGGTGACCGCGACAGTGTGGCCCGGACGCACCTATCAGGTGACGATGCCATATGCCTACTACGTGACGCGCCTTCGTCGGGCGCGTCTGTTGGTCTGTGCCTCTACACGGCGGTTGGCACGCAAGCGTCGCCGTCGCCTGCGACGCCGACGACGACGTCGCCGACCGTGTACAGCGTAAGGCCCTCGACCGCGGCGGGTGGGCCTGTCAGTGACACGCTCGTGGCGACACTGACGCCGCAGATCGAGGCGGGCGGGCCTGTGCAGATGAAGATCCTCGTGGCGAGCGCCGTGAAGAACGCGACGATGACATACTCGGTTCCAACGGCGGCGGCGTGGCTGCTCACCGTGCAGGACATCGGACCGTACGTGCCCGACACGGGTTACCCGGTCGGCGGTGCGGCTGTCAGCCAGTTCGTCAGCCAGTGGAAGGCGTCGGTCAGCCGCTCCTTCGACAAGGCCGGCGCCGACTCCAATGCCGACTATCAGCAGGGCATCCTGCGCCACGGCGGCGACGCCCTCACGCACTCAGCGTTCGTGTGCAATGACCCCGCGTTCTTCGGCGAGAAGGGAAAGACGATCGCGCAAGCACTCACCGGCGCGACGGTCACCAAGGTCGAGATCGGCGTGCAATCGCTGTACTGGTCGAACGCGACAGGCGGCACCCTCACGCTCCTACCGCTGGGTGCTACGTCGATCCCGGCGACGGACACCAGCCCGGGCGACCCGAAGAAGGGCGTCGAGAAGAAGTTCACGACGCGCTCGCAGTGGCAATGGGTGACGGTGCCGACGTCGTGGATCACCCCGACGTCAACGGGCGTGCGCCTCGGCCCGACATGGTTCTACGGCGCCACGAACCAGGGCTACTTCGCGAATCACCGCCACCCGAGCGCACCCCCGCAGATTCGCATCACCTACACGCGCGCCGACAAGGGCTGAGAGGACACCACATGTCATGGACCATCACCGGCACGATCGTCGACCCGGACGGCACCCCATCCGACGGTGCGATCGTCGCGATCGTGTCGCCCACCCCGGCGCGCTCGACGAGCGGGAAGCTCATCGACAATGACCGTGTCGCGATCCCCGTCTCGGGTGGGCAGGTCGGCGACGTTGCCCTCGAGTCCGTGCCGGGCGCGACGTGGACATTCCTCCTGCCACGCAGGCAGCGCGTCGAGATCGCCGACCCTGGCGACGGATCGGTCATCGACCTCGCCGCCGACGTGTCGACGGTAAGGCCGCTCGCCCCGGACGAGGCATCCCTGCTACGCGAGGAGATTAAGCGCCTCCAAGCCGAGGGACTGCGGGGCGACCCTGGGCCTGCGAACACGCTGAGCATCGGGTCAGTAACGAGCGGGCCGACAGCTTCGGCTTCGATTCGCGGCGCCTCGCCCGACCAGATTCTTGACCTCGTGCTACCGAAAAGTGACGGCGGCGGGAGCGGCACGAGCTCTCCCGGCCCCGCGAACGTGCTCACCATCGGTAGCGTGACGTCGGGCGCTCAGGCCGCCGCGTCGATCACGGGCACATCGCCGAGCCAGGTACTCAACCTGACGCTACCCAAGGGAGACCCAGGCCCCCCCGGCAAGGACGGCGCATCACCGCCCGCGCCAGTGTTCACGGCGTCAGCGTCGACGCTCTCGGCCGGGGCTGCCGCGACTGCCGCAGTTTCGGGCACGTACCCGAATCTCGAGCTGACGTTCGGAATCCCGCGTGGTGCCGACGGTGCCGGCGGGTCGGGAACAGGGCAGACGGCGTACGAGATGCGCGGCACAGGCTCACCATACGGCGTCATCACCCCGCCCGCAGCAGGCACCTGCTACACCGACACGGCAGGCACGAACGGCGCATGGCGCTGGATCGCTACGGGCACGTCCAGCAGCTCGTGGGTAGTGGTCTACGGATGCACGGGCTGGCGACGAATCACGACCGACCAGCCCGCCGCATGGTCCTCGCTCATCGTCCTCGCCCGCTGGGAGCCTGGCATCCTGCGCCTCATCATCGACGGCCTGCTCGACGCAGGAGCCTCCCGCTGGGATGTCCCGCTCGACTACTCAACCCCATCTCAATTCTTCGTGCCGCTAAAGGGCGCGGAAGGCTGGGTGCTCCCCAATGGCCGGTTCAGAATCGACCGCACGGGGGGGAGGCACGCGGACAAGTCACCATCCCGTCCCCCAGATGGCCCACAACACTCCCCGGCACTCCCGCCTAAACCCCCAACCCAAAAGGATCCATCATGGCAACCCTCGCTCAGCACATCGCCGCACGCAACGACAACGACCTCCTCGCCCGCTTCATCGCTGCCGCCGAAGTCGCCGGTATCGACAACCCCCAGGGGTGGGCCGAGCAGCACCGTGGCGAACTCGTCGCCGCCCGGGTCGACGACGACCATACCCTCAGCGACGTGCACGCTTACGCCGTCGCGACCTACCAGCCCACCCCCCGCCCCGGCGCCAACCCGGAAGCCGTCACCGACGACCAGATCAAAGCAGTCGTCCAGAAGGTGCGCGAGGCGAGGGCCGAGGGGTGAAACGCCGCCGGCTGCACCGCTTGCGGCGCGGCTCATGGCAGCCCGCCAGGCTCACGAGCGCCGACCACATGCTCATCCTGTACGCCCTGATGATCATGCCGATCGTCAGGGCATTCGACTACAGCAGCGGAGACGACGCTTCGGCCTCGCTCACCGCAGTCGAAGGCTTCGCGCCGATGTGGGCGTGGGCGATCTTCTTCTACCTCGGCGCGCTCGTCCTCGCCTACGGCGTGCGCGCTCGCCGCCACCTCATCGTCTACCTCGGGCACAGCATCCTCGCGGTGACGTACTCGGCGCTCGCGGTCGGCATCCTCGCCGCTTCCCTGACCCGCCCCTGGCTGGACGGGGTGCGCGGCGCGTCGGTACTCATCCTGCCGACGCTCATGCACTGGCTGATCTGGTGGCGCACGGGCCCGGCGCCGATCAAGGCCGGTGAAGCCGTCACCGTCGAGAAAGTGGAGGGGCCGAGGTGAACGAGGTCGACGTCAGCCAGTCGAGCATCATGATCGCAGCGACGATCTTCGCCGGCGTCCTCGGCATCCTCTCGCGCAGCTTCTTGTCGACCTTCCGTGAATGGTCAGACGCGAAGCGACGCACCGCAATCGAACGCGACGGCGCCGACATCGCCGACCTGCGCCGCCAGGTCGCAAATCTCACGGAGCGCATCGAAGCGTCCGACGAGCGTGAGCGATCACAGCGCCACTACCTCACCGAGCACGCCAAATGGGACCGCAAGGCCTACGCGGCACTCGTCCAAGCGGGCATCGACATCGACCCGCCGCCGTCCATCTTCTGACCCCCACACCATCCACGCCCCGCGCCACCTGGCCGGGGCGTTCGCATGCCCCGCGCAAGGAGAAGCGATGTCCCTGCCCATCACGACGATCCCGTCCCCGAACTTCACGCGAGGCCGCGCCCGCAACGTGCGTGTCGTCGTCATCCACACCGTCGAAGCACCCGAGCGCGGCACGATCGCCGAGGACGTCGCGCGCAACTGGTTCGCAACCGCGGCCGCCCGCTCGAGCGCGCACTACGTCGTCGACAGCGACTCGATCGTGCGCTGCGTCGACGAAGCGAACACCGCGTGGGCAACCCCCGGCGCGAACGCCGACGGCCTCCAGATCGAACACGCCGGTTACGCCGCACAGAACCCCGGCCAGTGGGGCGACGACTACTCCCGCGCCATGCTCGAGCTGTCCGCGCGCCTGACCGCCGACCTGTGCCGCCGATACGCCATCCCCGCCGTGCACCTGACGCCCAGCCAGCTCGCTGCGGGCGCTCGCGGCATCATCGGCCACGTCGACGCGACGAACGCCTATGGCCCCCGAGGCGGGCACACCGACCCCGGCCCGTCGTTCCCGTGGGACACCTACATCGCGAAGGTGCGCGGCTACCTCGGCCAGGCCGCGGCCGTTGCCCCGAGCAACACGTTCCCGCTGCCCCCCGGCCACTGGTACGGCCCCAACGACGGCACGGTGCGCTCGCACTCCGGCGTGCGCGTCGCCGACAAGGGCGTCGTAGCGCGCATCCAGAAGGCCGTCGGCGCCAGCGCGGATGGCATCTACGGCCCAGCCACGAAGGCGAAGGTCGCCGCATGGCAGGCCGCTCACAAGCTCACGGCTGATGGCCTGGTCGGCCCCCTCACGTGGAAGGCGATGAACGTCTGATGGTCGATTCCGCATGGGCTGACTCCAAGCTCGCAGCCGCCCACCTCCTCGCTGCCGTCAACGATCTCAAGGCGCTCGGCTGCTACGCGCTCGAGTATCCGAAGGCGAACCCGTCGTTCCACATCAACGGTTCGCGACACGCCGCGACCGGCTACGGCGGTCGCGCGTGCGCGTGCGACGTCAACCGCGACCCCCGCGGTCCGAACAGCGAAGACGAGCGCGCATGGTTCGAGAAGGTCGGCCAGCACATCGCATGGGGCCACGGCCTGTCCGTGACGTGCGGCATCTATGGCTACGTCGAGAACCACTCCGGCGCGAACATGCATTTGCACATCGACGACGGCCCCTGGTCGAACGTCGGCGACAAGCGCGGCGTGTTCCGCACCCCGAAGGCAGCGCGGCCTACCCTGCCCGCATGGCCCGTGCGCGCGTTCCAGAAGGCACACGGCCTCGTCGTCGACGGCATCCCCGGCAAGCTCACCATCTCCGCGCTGCAGAAGCTCGTCGGCGCGAAGGTCGACGGCATCGCGGGCCGCGAGACGTGGAGCAAGGTGCAGGCGAAGGTCGGTGCAGTCGTTGACGGCATCCCTGGCGGCGAGACGTACTTCAAGCTCGGCGTCGCCATCGAAGGAGGCGAGCTGTGACGAGCACGGACAAGATGCCGACCACGAAGGTAGCGGCCGGCGGTGCGGTCGGTTTCATTACGGCCCTGATCATGTGGGCGATCACCGCGTCCGGCGTCAGCGTGCCCGACGCGGTGATCGCGGGTATCCCCTGGCTCGCTGGCGTCATCGCCGCGTACCTCACCCCGGACAAGCTCGTCGAGTACGGGCGAATCCTGCGCGACAGCGAGGACGAGCATGCACGCGGTGGCCGTCACGCCGACAACGGCAACGGCATCCCCGACGACGCGGGCGACCACCTGCAGGTCATCCCCCCCGACCAGACGGCGAGCGATACCAAAGCCGACGCTGCACGCTGACTCTCACTCTCACACTTCAGTCGCACTCTGGTGCAACTCTGAGTGAGAGTGAGAGCCCGACGCTGCTGGTACGCTGTAGCCCTACCGTGCAAAGTAGAGCACCCCGGCATCCGCCAGGTGCAACGAAGCGCCCCCCACCTCATCGCGAGGTGGGGGGCGCTTTTCGTGCGTCTACAGCACCCGCTCCACTCTCACGCCAGCGAGCGCCGACACCGGCACGCCATCCGCGCGCACGTACACGCGATCGCCCGAGCGCATCACCGACTCGACCACGACGACGTCACCATCCATGACGACACGGTCGCCCGCGCGCAGATCAGCCGCCGTCACGACCTCGACGTCCTGCGAGACCTCGCCCTCAGCGGGCGGCGTCGGCGTGGGGTGGGAGTCGATGTCCATCAGGGCGCGTCCTTCTTCTCGAGCTGCTTCGTCGCCTTCGTCAGCAGCTTCCCGACCTTGTCGATGCCCTTCCGGCGGATGTCCAACTCCGTCCGAATGTAATGCGCGTCGGTGACCTCCGGGTTCTCCTGCCCCAGAATGTCCGCGATGATGCGTGACGGCACGCCAGCGTCGGAGAGCATGCTGCCTGTCGTCTTGCGGCACGAGTGCACCGACACGGGCTCAGCGATCCGTGCGAGGCGCTGATGGTTCTTCCACTTCCGCGAGTCGACTCCGGTGTTGGCGGGGCCGAACACTAGGCCCGTTCGCGGGCTACCAGCCTCCACCCAGTAAGCGTGCAGGTCGGCATACAGGTCGTTCATCATCGGCACGCTGCGCACCGACCGCGCCGTCTTCGGAGTCTGCAGGATGTACTCGCCGCCGACGTACGCCTGAGCCTGACGCACGTGGATGGCGCGCGCCGCCCAGTCGACGTGCTCCCAGTCCAAGCCGAGCGCCTCGCCCTGACGCAGCCCACCGAGCAACGCCACCGACCAGCGAGCAACCTCCTTCGGTTCGCGGTTCTTGCGCAGCCATGCGAGGACGGTCGCGCATTCGGCCACGCTGAGCCGCCGAATCTCGGGCGGCCCGGTCGTCTTCGGCGGCTCAACGTTGTCGCACGGATTCCGCTCGATTTTGCCCTCCATCGTGGCGACCTTCAGGCAGCGCGACAGGATGACGTGAACCTGGCGGATCGTCGCTGTCGAGTACTCGCGCTCAGCGAGGTCCGCGTAGAAGGCGCGCACGTGCTCGGGCTTGATGTCACGAAGCCGGCGTTGCCCGAGCGCCGGGATGATGTGCTGCTCCATCTTCGAGCGGTGCGACTGCAGTGTCGTCGGCTTCACCCTGGTCGTGCAGATCTCGTCGAGCCAGTACCGGCCCCACACCGACAGCTTGGTAGCTCCGCCGGCGCCGACACCTCGTGCGACTTCGGACTTGAGCTTCTCGACCTTCTTCAGCAGCTCCTTGTGAGTTGGCGCGCTGACGGATCGGGTGCCGCCACCGTCGAGCTTCATCGTGAAGACCTCGACGCCGTTGGGCCGAGTCCAGTAGGTTCCTTCGCCGCGGCGTCTGCGTGGCCGCGTGCGGTGGTCGTCGTCCGTCATTTTCACCCCGTGCTGTTGTCTATCTGTTGTCTATCGCACGCTGTCAGACGCTAGCGTGCGCCACCGACAACCCGGCAGGGTGAGACGTATTCCGTTGCAGTGCAACGCTTTTCGAGACTCGCTTCGGCTGACCAAAGATCGTTCGAGAGGATTATGAGTCCCCTGCTCTGACCAGCTGAGCTACCGCCCCTCGCCCGCTCGTCGCGGGCCGCAAGAGAGTTTAACCCCCGTGACGTGGGGTTACCCACGTGGCGTCAGCCGACCAACTGTGCGGCGGCGTCGGAGTCGGATCGTCCGGTGCGCCCCGATTCGTCGATGAGTGCAGAAGCTGCGGCGACGACGTCCTGCGACATCGCCTCGACGCCGAGGTCGGCGCAGATGGTTTCGGTGGCGCCGCGCCCGCCGATGAGGAGGCGGTAGGAGCGCGCGAGGTCACGCAGCTCGTCGAGCGAGCGACGGAACGTCGTGTCACGCGTCGCAGCCATGACGACGAGATCGGGCTGCAGGATCGAGCACGCCTGCGCAAGATCAGCGACAGGCGTCTCCTGGCCGATGTAGCGAATACGCCACCCCGAGCGCGCGAGAAGCACCCCGAGCACGAGCAGTGGAAAGTCGTGCTGCTCCCCCGGCGGGCAGGCGAGGACGACGAGGGGCCCGTCACCATCGGCCCACATGAGGCTGTAGCTGTCGAGGCGACGGCGGATGAGTTGCGTCGCGAAGTGCTCGTGCGCGACGGACACCTCACCCCGCTCCCAACGCCCGCCCAACTGCACGAGGAACGGCATGAGGCCGTCACGCAAGGCTTCCTCGAGCCGATGCGACGACAGCAGCCGATCCAGCGCGGCACTCAGGGCGAACTCGTCGAACCGGTCGACAGCGCGGTGCATCTCGTAGACGATGGCTGCGGCATCGATACGTCGGCCGGCCGGGATCTGGGCGACGACGTTCGCGTTGACGCGGCGCGCGGCCTCCGCGATGGACACACCTTGCTCGCGTAGGCCCAGCACCGCAGAGACGCGACGGACGTCGAGTTCGCTGTAGACGCGGTAGCCGCCCGTCGTGCGCGACGGTTTGAGGATGCCGTAACGGCGCTCCCAGGCGCGAAGGGTGTGAGTCGACACCCCGACGCGTTCGGCGAGTTCGCCGATCTGCAGCCCCTCGACATGCGTTGACATACGCAGAGATTAGCGACCTTGAGAACGTTAGACAAAGGTTTGTCGACGCCTGTCACCCCGCCTTACGTTCAAAGGAACGCCGCACACAGCGAGTTCCCATTCGTCGGCGCCCGCCGCAGCTGCCGACCAGAAGGGGCCGACCATGAGCATGGCACTCGAGACCGACACATCTTTCAGTGACCTTGGCCTGAGCCTGCCCGCACTGGCCCGCCTCCGGCTGCACCAGACCTGGACGGCGCCGCTGCCTGTCAGCTCTACCCAGGCAGCTGAACTGTGGCTCGCCGACCTCGACCTGCCCGTACGCCTCTCCCGGTGGGCGCATGGCTTCCGAACGTACGACCTCGGCGCGTTCACCGCGGATGAGTTCGCCGCGCGTAAGCGTGACGTTCTCGCCGCCTGTGGCCGCACGGACGGTCGCGTCCTCATGCTCGCGCAGCCGGCCCGCGACGCCGTCGCGCCCCGTATCTACTGGGTCCTCGACGAGGACGACACCCCCGTCGCGCACATCGCCGAGATCGTCCACGACGGCGCGCGCCTCGGCATGTTCGTCACCGGCGCCGACGGCAGGCACGTCCAGGGGCGGCTCGTCATCGACGGCACCCCGACCGAGACGGTCGGGCAGCTGCGCGCCCACCTCGACGCTGACGGTGTGCGCGTCGGCCTCCAGCTCACGAGCGTCGACGGTTCCCCGGTGCTGACGATGTCGCTCACCGGTACGCTCGCGTCGGGTTCGTCGCGCGCCCTGATCCAGTCGGTGCAGCGCGCGGCAGCGTCACAACGCGTCCTCGCCGCCTGAGACACCCACAGATTCGCTTGCGACCCCGGCCACCAGGTGGAGCCGGGGTCGTGAGTCGTCAACAGCGTGAGACGAGCGCGGGTGCTGCGGGATCTGACGGGTCAGTAGATATCGACAACCTATCCACGCTCATGTGTAGCAATTAGGTCACGAATGAGCGCGGCGGCGCCGTAGCGGCCTGTGGGCGTGACTACGATCACTGCCATGACCGGAGCCACCACTGCCCCAGCGCACAGTGACATCACCGCCCAGCGAGGCGAACCCCTCGTCGTGCTCGACGGAGTGAACAAGCACTTCGGCGACCTGCACGTCCTCAAGGACATCGACCTGAGCGTCAATCGCGGTGAGGTCGTCGTCGTGCTCGGCCCCTCGGGATCCGGCAAGTCGACGCTGTGCCGCACGATCAACCGGCTCGAGACGATCGAGTCCGGAACGATCACGATCGACGGCAAGGCGCTGCCCGAGGAGGGCGCGGCGCTGGCGAAGCTGCGCGCCGACGTCGGCATGGTGTTCCAGTCGTTCAACCTGTTCGCCCACAAGACGATTCTCGACAATGTCACCCTCGGCCCCATCAAGGTCCGCAAGCAGAGCAAGGCCGACGCGGAGGCGAAGGCGATGGAGCTGCTCGAACGCGTCGGTGTCGCCCACCAGGCGAAGAAGTTCCCGGCCCAGCTCTCCGGCGGCCAGCAGCAACGCGTCGCCATCGCCCGCTCCCTCGCGATGGAACCGAAGGTGATGCTCTTCGACGAGCCGACGTCAGCGCTCGACCCCGAGATGATCAACGAGGTCCTCGACGTCATGGCGCAGCTCGCCGCCGACGGCATGACGATGATCTGCGTCACCCACGAGATGGGCTTCGCCCGCCGCGCCGCCGACCGCGTGATCTTCATGGCGGACGGCGCCATCCTCGAGCAGGCGGCCCCCGAACAGTTCTTCAGCAACCCGACGACCGATCGTGCCCGGGACTTCCTCGGCAAGATTCTCACCCACTGACGCAGGCCGTCAGCAAACCCAGGAGGAAACAGACATGAAGCGTGCCATCGCCACCGCAGGTGTCGCCGCCCTCGCCCTCGGCCTGACGGCCTGTGGCGGCAGCGACGACAAGAGCTCGTCCGGCTCGGGCGACAAGATCAAGATCGGCATCAAGTACGACCAGCCCGGCCTCGGACTCAAGGCCGGCTCGGACTACAAGGGCCTCGACGTCGACGTCGCCAAGTACGTCGCGAAGGAGATGGGCTACGGCGAGGACAAGATCGACTTCGTCGAGTCGCCCTCCAAGCAGCGTGAGAAGATGCTCGAGGCGGGCACCGTCAAGATGATCTTCGCCACGTACTCGATCACCGACAAGCGCAAGCAGCAGGTCTCCTTCGGCGGCCCCTACTTCGTCGCCGGCCAGTCGGTCCTGACGAAGGCGGACAGCGACATCAAGAGCGTCAAGGACCTCGCGGGCAAGAAGGTCTGCTCCGTCACCGGCTCGACGTCGGTCGACAACCTGAAGAAGCAGCAGCCGAACCTCGTCCCCCAGCAGTACGACAAGTACTCCGAGTGCGCGGACGCGCTCGCCTCCGGCGCCATCGACGCGATGACGACGGACAACACGATCCTCGCCGGCTACGCCAACCAGGATGCCTACAAGGGCAAGTTCAAGCTCGTCGGCGATGCCTTCACCGAGGAGAAGTACGGCGTCGGCCTCAAGAAGGGCGACAAGGACACCTGCGAGAAGGTCAACAAGGCCATCACGAAGATGGTCGACTCCGGTGAGTGGAAGAAGGCCGTCGAGTCGAACCTCGGCGCCGACTTCCGCTACGACACGAAGCTCAACCCGCCGAAGCCGGCAGCCTGCTCCTGATCCACGCGCGGTGTCGGGCGCGGCACCCGCCGCGCCCGTCACCGTCACCCATTGAAAGGCCTTGCATGTCAACGCTTTTCAGCGATTATCATCTGCTCGACGCGTTGTGGATGACGATCAAGCTGACCCTCGTGGCCGCCGTGGGCTCCCTCGTCCTCGGCACGCTCGTCGCCGTCCTGCGCATGTCGCCGGTGCCGATGCTGCGCTTCCTCGGCACGTCCTACATCAACATCTTCCGCAACACTCCTCTGACGCTCATCATCCTGTCGTGCAACCTCGTGCTGTGGGCCAAGCTCGGCGTCGAGCTCGCGGACAGCAAGAGCCCCGACTTCTTCACGACGAACAACTTCCGCCTGGCGGTGCTCGGCCTGACGGTGTACCACGCCGCCTACGTCTGCGAGGCGCTGCGTTCCGGCGTCAACACGATCCCGCTCGGGCAGGCCGAGGCCGCGCGTTCGATCGGGCTCACGTTCAGCCAGTCACTGCGTGAGGTCATCCTGCCGCAGGCGTTCCGCGGCGCGATCGTCCCCCTCGGCAACGCGCTCATCGCGCTGACGAAGAACACCACGGTCGCCGTCGTCATCGGCGTCATGGAGATGGCCGCGATGCTGGCGAAGGTGACCGAGGACGACCCGGGCCTGCTCAACCAGGCGTTCTCCGCCTCGGCCCTCGCCTTCGTGGCACTGACCCTGCCGACGGGTCTGCTCGTCGGCTACCTCGGCAAGAAACTGGCGGTGAAGCGATGAGTAGCGGAGTTCTCTTCGACGCCCCGGGCCCGAAGGCCCGCCGGCGACACGCCGTCCTGACGGTGCTCGGCGCCCTCGTCCTTCTCGGCCTGCTGTGGCTCGTCTACCGCCGTCTCGACGACAAGGGCCAGCTCACCTCGGCCATGTGGAAGCCGTTCCTCGAGGCCTCGACGTGGCAGGACTACATCCTGCCGGGCCTGCTCGGCACGTTGAAGGCCGCCGGCACCGCCATGATCGGCGCCGCCGTCTTCGGCATCGTCTTCGCGATGGCCCGCATGTCGCATGTGCGGCCCCTGCGGTGGGTCGCCGGCGTCATCGTCGAGCTGGGCCGTGCCGTGCCCGTGTTGCTCATGATGCTGTTCGTCTACGGCTGGCTCTCGACCCGCGGTGACAACGACAACAACCCGTTCATCGCGACGGTCGTCGCCCTCGTCATCTACAACGGTGCGGTCGTCGCCGAGGTCATCCGCTCCGGCGTCGACCAGCTGCCGAACGGGCAGCGTGAGGGGGGTCTGTCCGTCGGTCTGACACAGACGCAGACCCTGCGCTCGATCCTGCTGCCGCAGGCGATCACCGCGATGATGCCGACGCTCATCAGCCAGCTCGTCGTCGTGCTCAAGGACACCGCGCTGGGGTACAACGTGCTCTACGGCGAGATGCTCTACAAGGCCAAGAACGCCGCGGTCTCGTCGGCGAACATCGTGCCGATGATCTTCGTCGTGGCGCTCATCTACATCGCGCTCAACTACACGATCTCGAAGATCGCCGTCCTCGTCGAGAAGCGCCTGCAGAACCGCGGGCAGGCAGCCGGCGCGGGCGAACACGGCGACGGGCCGGGCGCGGGCGTGACCGCCGGGGTCGCCGTCACCGGCGCCCCGGGCGTCAACTTCGGCGAGCAACACACGACCTGACGTTCGCGCACACGACGCGGGGGCCTCGACCATGATCGGTCGAGGCCCCCGCGTCGTGTTGCGTCAGGACGCGCTCAGCGGCGCACGAGCCGCCACAGCATGCGAGAACCGCCCCGTATCATGGTGATACGAGGCGGTTCTCGGTGATGCTCCCCCACTTGGACTCGAACCAAGAACCCTCCGATTAACAGTCGAATGCTCTGCCAATTGAGCTATAGGGGAATGCTCGACCCAGCGGTTCAGGCTCTCACCCGAACGTTTGGCGCGCCGTAACTATAGCAAAGGTTCGACGCGCGTTCACAATCGCAGCCTTGCGCTCGCCCGGGGCACCTATCTCAGACCGGCCTCGCGCAGCGCGTTGAGCTGCGTCTGCAACTGGAACAGGCGCGCACTCGCTGCACGGGAGGCGTCTGCGTAACCCGGCGCGTTCGGGTCGAGCCGGCGAAGCTGCCCCATGGCATCGGCGATCGCCGAGCTGAGCGCGCCCTCCTGCACGTTCTGGATGAGCGCCGCGACATAACGCTCATCCGGGCGGCCCGTCGCCTCGTCGAGTTTCGTCGGCAGGTCACGGACGACGAGCTCGTTGAGCACGTCATGCAGCTGCGGGTCGGTGCCGCGCCGCACGGCCTCGTTCCACGCCCCGATCGACGCCACGGAACCCGGTCCGCCGGCCACGATCGCCGCCGCCAGGATGAGCTGGTGCGCCGGCGCGCTGAAGTCCCCCGGTACGAGCTGATCGAACACGGTGCCCTTCAACGACTCCGGGTACTGCAGCATCACCTGCAACAGCTGCCGCTCCCCCGCGATCGACGGATCACGCGGGTTCGGCTTCGGGATGCTCGGACGCTGCGGCTCAGCGGCGTCCGACACGCTCTGGCCCTCGCGCTGCCCACCGCCGGGGCCCGACGATGGCTGCTGAGAACCCTGCCGCGATGCGGCCGGCGACTCCTCCCGCCGCGGCGGGCGTCGCTCGCTCAGCTTGCCGCGCGGCGCGGTGCGCACGGCTGCGCTGAGCTGCTCGATCTCGACTCCGATCCACCCGGCGACCGTGCGCACGTACTCGGGCCGCAGCGTCTGGTCACGGATGCCGGCGATGATGGGGGCCACCGCGCGCATGGCGGCGACGCGCCCCTCCGCGTGGTCGAGGTCGAACCCCGCGATCGTCGTGCGCACGGCGAACTCGAACATCGGCACCGCGTCTTCGATGAGACCGCGCACCGCCTCATCGCCCTGGCGCAGGCGCAGGTCGCACGGGTCCATCCCGTCCTTCGCGACGGCGACGAACGACTGGCTCGCCCAGCGCTGATCCTCGTCGAACGCCTTCATCGCCGCCTTCTGGCCGGCGGCGTCACCGTCGAACGTGAAGATGACGCGCGCGGGGGTGCCCCCGGCCTCGTCACGCATGATGCGACGCAACGACTTGATGTGATCCACGCCGAACGCCGTGCCACACGTCGCGACGGCATTGTCGACGCCCGCGAGGTGCGCGGCCATGACGTCGGTGTAGCCCTCGACGACGACAGCGCGTCGCTCGCGCGCGATCGTCTTCTTCGCGAGGTCCAACCCGTACAGGACGTGGGTCTTCTTGTAGACCGGCGTCTCGCTCGTGTTGAGGTACTTCGCCTCGATGCGGTCGTCTTCGAAGATGCGGCGCGCGCCGAAGCCGACGGTGTCGCCCGTGATGTCGCGGATCGGCCAGACGACGCGGCCACGGAACCGGTCGTAGAGGCCCCGCGACGACTGACCGACGAGCCCGGCAGTCGTCATCTCCTCGGGGCTGAAACCCTTGGCGCGCAGGTGCGCCGTCAGCGCGTCGCCGGTGCGTGGCGCGAAGCCGACGCCGAAGTGCTGCGCGGCCTTGCCGTCGAAACCCTTGGCGCGCAGGAAATCCCGCCCGGCGCGGGCAGACGGGTCGCGAAGCAGCGCCTCGGTGTAGAACTCCTCCGCCACGCGGTGCGCCTCGACGAGCCGCATGCGCCGCCCCGGCGGCTCACGGTCGGGCCGCTCGCCCTCCTCGTAACGCAGCACCATCCCGGCCTTCGCGGCGAGGCGCTCGACGGACTCGGTGAACGACAGGTGCTCGGTCTCCATGACGAACGAGATGACGTCGCCCGACTGACCGCACCCGAAACAGTGATAGACACCGACGGCGGGACGCACGGTGAAGCTCGGCGTCTTCTCGTCGTGGAACGGACACAACCCCTTGAGCGAACCGGCGCCCGCGCGCCGCAGCGTCACGTGCTCGGAGACGACGTCCTCGATGTTGACGCGATCCTTCACGGCAGCGATGTCCTCTGCCTTGATCAGCCCCGCCACGTCACTCCTTCCCACCTCACGCGATGCCCGGCCACGGCCGGCTCGGCACGCACCGTCAGTGTAGGCGCGGCCACCGACAACCCCATCCGATCGTCACGACGGGGCGTGCGCCGCCTCCGCGAGCGCTCGCCCGTCCGTCAACGACGCGACCTGGTCGATGACGACGCGGAGCACGCCGGCATCGTCGGCCGCGGCGCGCGCGTCGTCGAGAAAAGGTACGTCCATGCGCTCGGGATCAGCGACGAGACGGGCGACGAGTGACTCGACGACCTCGCGCTGCACCCGGTGCTGCGCCTCGCGTGCCTGCGTGAACATGACGAAGTGCGCCGACATTCCCTTGAGGACCGCGACCTGTGCACGCACGTCGTCGGGCACGACGAGCACAGCGTCGTACCGCGCGAGCGGCTGGTGGCCGTACGCGGCGCGCGTGGCGTCCTCGGGTGCCGCTGCGAAACGGCCGATGAGCTTGCTCGTCATGTCCTTCAACGCCGCCAGATCGCGGCGCGAACCGACGAACGATGCCGGCAGGTCGTCGTGCAGCAGGGCGTCGAAGGCCTCCGCGAGCGCGTCATCACTCAGATCGGGCGCGTACCGGGCGCGCGCCGCGGCGATGACGCCGGCACGCTCAGCCGGCGAGCGCAACGCCCGCAACTCCAGCGCACCGGCCGCGACGGCGTCCTCGATGTCATGGACGCTGTAGGCGACGTCGTCGGCCCAGTCCATGACCTGCGCCTCGAGGCACGTGCGTGCCGGCGCCTCGGTGCGCACGAACGCGAAGACGTCCGCGTCGTCTTCGTAGACACCGAACTTCGTGGTGCCCGCCGGGCCCTCGCCACGGCGCCACGGGTACTTCGTCGCCGCATCCAGCGTCGCGCGCGTGAGATTGAGCCCGACGGAGCGCCCTCCCGAGGTGTGCCGCTTCGCCTCGAGGCGCGTCAGCAGCCGGAAGGTCTGCGCGTTGCCCTCGAACCCGCCGATGTCGGCCGCGAGCGCGTCGAGCACGCTCTCGCCGAAGTGCCCGAACGGCGGGTGGCCGATGTCGTGCGCGAGACATGCGGCGTCGACGACGTCCGAGTTGCAACCGAGCGCGTCCGCGAGTTCGCGCCCGATCTGCGCGACCTCGAGCGAGTGCGTCAACCGGTTGCGCACGAAGTCGTCCGTCCCGGCCTGCCACACCTGCGTCTTCGTCGACAGCCTCCGCAGCGAGGCGCTGTGCACGATGCGCGCTCGATCGCGCGCGAAGTCGTCACGATCACTGCGCTTGCGGGTGCGATCCTCCGCGACGAAGCGCTCCCGATCGCGCGCCGCGTACGTGCTCAGCGAAGCACCTCGAGCTGCGTGCGTAGGTCGCGTGCCCAGTCGGCGAGCCAGTCGCGCTGCATCTCGTTCCAGGCATCGGCGACGAAGTCGCTCGGGAACATGATGCTCGACTCGTCCGGCAGCGACAGCCCGATGTCGCGGCCCTCGGCGTCCGTGATGACCCGCCACTCGAGCACCGTCTCCAGGGTCAACCACTGCCCCAGCGCGAAGCCGATCATCGCGACGAACGGCGTCGGATCCTCGCGCTCGGTCTCGTCCTGCGCGATGACCCGGTCGACGTAACTCTCGTACGCCGCGTCGATCGTCGCGACGTCGGTGACGTCTATGTTCCAGCGCGCCGCGTCATCGAGCCAGCCGTCGAGAACGGTCTGCTCGGCCTCGCCGACGGGTTCGACGATGATGTCGGCCATCAGCTCGCCACCGCCGCGTAGCGCTGCGCCGCGCGGGCGCGCGCCTTGCTCGCCTCGACCTCGCGGTCCTTGGGCGGCGCGCTCGTCACGAGAGAGTCGATCAGCTCGCGCGAGGCCTGCGCGATGACGTCGACGGCGCGCTCGTAGGCGGCTTCGTTGGCGCTCGACGGCTTGGCCGAGCCGCCGATCTTGCGCACGTACTGCAGGGCTGCGGCACGCACCTCCTCGTCAGTCGCGGGGGGCGCGAAGTTGTTGAGCGGGCGGATGTTGCGGCACATGCCTAAAGCGTGCCACACGACGCCGACAACAGCCGTCGCATCGGGCGCCACGCCGGGCCCCGGCTCGCTACGCTGACAGCATGACGCACCTGCCGCACCCGCTCGTGTCAGCTCACCGACTCGCCGCACGCCTAGAAGCCGGCGAACGCTTCCACCTGCTCGACGTGCGGTGGGCGCTCGGGCAGCCCTCGATGCACGAGGCGTACCTGCACGCACACCTGCCCGGCGCCTGCTGGGTTGAGTTCGAGGACGCCCTCAGCGACGCGGTCAGCGACGACGGCGCGGGCGGGCGTCATCCGATGCCGTCGCTCGATCGGTTCCAGGACGCGATGCGCGCCGCCGGCGTCCGCAACGATGTGCCCGTCGTTGTCTACGACGCCGCGAACGGCCTCGCCGCGGCCCGCTGCTGGTGGTTGCTGCGCTATTTCGGCAAGCTCGACGTGCAGGTGCTCGACGGCGGTCTCGCCGCGTGGAAGCAGGCCGGCGGGGCGCTCGAGGGGGGCGATCCGACGCCAACGCAACGCGGTGACTTCATCGCGACGCCCCGCCACCTCACTCTCGTCGATGCCGACGGCGCGGAGGAGCTCGCCGCGCGTCACCTGCTCGTCGACGCCCGCCCCGCCGACCGCTTCGCCGGCCAGAACGAGACGATCGACCCGGTCGCCGGGCACATCCCCGGCGCCGTCAACATCCCGGCGCTGAGCAACATCGGCGCCGACGGCTGCTTTCTCACGAGCGACGACCTCGCCACGCGCTTCACCGCGCGTGGCATCCCACGTCATGAACGCGTCGGGGTCTACTGCGGCTCCGGCGTGCAGGCCGCGCATCTCGCGCTCGCGCTCGAGGTGAGCGGCGTGTTCGACGACCCGGCGGTCTACATCGGGTCGTGGTCGGACTGGATCAGCGACCCCGAACGACCCGTCGAACGCGACTGAACCGAGCCGTCGCGCCCCTCGGCGATCTCGCACCCTTCGCTGCCCCACCCGTGACAGACGCGAACGGCCGGCCCCCGCTCGTGCAGGGGCCGGCCGTTCGTCGTGTCAGCGTGGGTCAGCCGCGCTTGGGCAGACCCAGCTTCGTGTCAGCCTCGGCCTCGAGTTCGAGCGCGCGGTGGGGGTCGCTCGCAACGTCGGTGCCGAGCATCGGGATGACGCTGCGCAGCTCGTTCTCCCAACGCTCCCATTCGTCCTTGAACGACGAACGCAGGATGTCGAGCGCGATCGGGACGGCGGTCGACGCACCCGGCGACGCGCCGAGCACACCCGCGATCGTGCCGTTCGCGGAGGTGATCACCTCGGTGCCGAACTGCAGCGTGCCCTTCGTGCCCGAGCTGGGCTTGATGATCTGCGCGCGCTGGCCGGCGGTGAACAGCTTCCAGTCGTCCGAGACGGCCGTCGGCGCGAAGTCGTGCAACGCCTCGATGCGCTTGGCCTGGTTCGCGAGCAGATCCTGCGCGAGCACCTTCGTCAGGCCGAGGTTCTCAAGGCCGGCGGTCGCGATCGGCAGCACGTTGTCGGTGCGCAGCGACTGGAAGAGGTCGAGAACCGAGCCCTCCTTGAGGAACTTCGGCACGAGACCGGCGAACGGGCCGAACAGCGCGGTGCGCTGGCCGTCAATGATGCGTGCGTCGAGGTGCGGCATCGACATGGGCGGCGCGCCCTCGGCGGCCTTGCCGTACACCTTCGTCTGGTGCTTGGCGGTGACGGCCGGGTTCTCGGTCGACAGGAACGTGCCGGAGACGGGGAACAAACCGTAGCCCTTCACCTCGGGCACCCCGGCCTTGCGCAGCAGCTTGAGCGTGTAACCGCCCGCGCCGAGCATGAGCACCTTCGTGCGCACGACGCGCGTCGCGCCGTCCCGCAGGTTCTTGACGGTGACGTTCCACGAGCCGTCGGCATTGCGCTCGATGTCGGTGACCTCGTGCTTGAGCTCGAGTGCGCCGCCGCGGGCGACGAAGTCCTCGAACAGCTGACGGGTGACGGCGCCGAAGTCGACGTCGGTGCCGCTCGGGGCGTAGGTCGCGGCGATCTTCTCACCGGCCGGGCGGCCCTCGATGAGCAGCGGCGACCACTGCTCGATCTGGCCGTAGTCCTCCGAGTGCTCCATGTCGTGGAAGAACGGGTGCTCGCTCATGAGGCGGAAGCGCTCGCGCAGGAACTTCTGGTTCGCATCGCCGCGCACGAACGCCATGTGCGGCGTGTTGTTGATGAACGTCGACGGCTCACGCATCGCGCCCTCGGTGACGAGGGAACCCCAGAACGTCTTCGTCGTGAGGAACTGGCCGTTGATCGCAATGGCCTTCGAGATGTTGACGCTGCCGTCGGCCGCCTCGGGCGTGTAGTTGAGCTCGCACAGCGCGGCGTGGCCGGTGCCCGCGTTGTTCCAGCCGTTCGAGCTCTCGAGGGCGACCTCGTCGAGACGTTCGAAGACGGTGAGCGACCACTCGGGGTGCACCCGCCGGATCATGGCACCGAGCGTCGCGCTGACGATGCCGCCGCCGACGAGCAGGACGTCGACGGAATCGGATGCGCTCTTCGCGCCCTCCACGTTGTTCACCACATGCCCCTTACGCGCTGATGTGTCGTGTTGCTGGCGCGCCGCATCGCGACGCTTTGTTCTCCACGGTAGTCCTCCTCGACGCCGAGCGTGCAACGGGGCGATGAACTACCGGGGTGATGTGATCCGTGACACGCCTGACGTGTCAGCCTCCGGAGTTCTCCGCCTCCGCCTCGGCCACCCAGGCGGCCTGTTCGGCGGTGAGCTCCTGCGTGTCGAGCCACCCGTCGGGCAGGACGACGCGTCGCTCGCTGCCCGCGCGACCGCGCGGCCCGTCCGCCGCAGCGCCGGGCCACGGGGCGTCGAGGTCGAGCCCGGCGACGAGGTCGTCGAGCGCGGCGAGGGAGTCGACGAGCGCGAGCTGATGGCGCAGCTGCGAGCCGACCGGAAAGCCCTTGAAGTACCAGGCGATGTGCTTGCGGATGTCGCGGCAGCCCTTGAGCTCGTCGTCGTAGAACTCGACGAGGTACTCCGCGTGGCGGCGCAACGTCGCGCAGACCTCACCGAGCGTCGGGTCGACGCGGGCGTCGGAACCGGCGAAGGCCGCGGCGAGGTCGGTGAACAGCCAGGGCCGTCCGAGGCAGCCGCGCCCGACGACGACGCCGTCGCAGCCTGTCTCGGCGACCATGCGCATGGCGTCCTCGGCCGACCAGATGTCACCGTTTCCGAGCACCGGGATGCTCGTCACGGTCTCCTTGAGGGTGCGGATCGCCGACCAGTCCGCGTGGCCCGAGTACGCCTGTGCGGCCGTGCGGGCGTGCAGCGCGACGGCCGCGACGCCCTCACCCTCGGCGATGCGCGCCGCCTCGAGGTAGGTGAGGTGATCGGTGTCGATGCCCTTGCGCATCTTGACGGTGACGGGGATGTCGTACGGGCTCGCCTCGCGCACGACGGCGCTGACGATGCCGCGGAACAGATCGGTCTTCCATGGCAGCGCGGAACCGCCGCCCTTGCGCGTCACCTTGGGCACCGGGCAGCCGAAGTTGAGGTCGATGTGGTCCGCACGGCCCTCCGAGGCGAGGATGCGCGCCGCCTTGCCGGCGTTGAGCGGGTCGGTGCAGTAGAGCTGGATGGAGCGCGGGTTCTCGTCGGGGTCGGTCTCGATGAGCTTCATCGTGAGCGGAACGCGCTCGACGAGAGCGCGCGAGGTGATCATCTCGCTGACGTAGAGCGACGTCGCGCCGCTCGCACCCGCGGCGACGGAGCCGTCATCGCCGTACTGACGACACAGGCGCCGGAACGCACGGTTGGTGATGCCCGCCATCGGCGCGAGTACGACGGGCGAGGTGATGGTGTGCCGTCCGATCTGCAGCGGCGGCAGCGCCGACGGGTCGCGCACGAGCGCACCGGGTGCGGGAGGGGCTTCGAGAACAGTCATCGCCTTTCAGTGTCCCACTCGCGCGCAAGGCTGGCGACATGACGACTGGAGCAGCACCCGGCCCGCGCCCACTACCCTGGTGCCGTGTCACGCAACGAACCACGACCCGAAGTCTCCGTCAGCACGAGCCGCGCGAAGGCCATGCACGCCTCCGACCCGGCGATCGGGGCGCTGGCGCGCCTGCCGCAGTGGGTCATCCTCGCTGTCCTCGCCGTCCTCATGATCGTCGGCATCGCGGTGCGCGGCGTCGTCGGAGCCGTCGCGTTCGGCCTCGTCACCGCCTTCCTCGCCTGGCTGCTGTACCTGTCGTGGCAGCAGCTGCGCCCGCTCGACCGCCTCGCGCGCGCCGCCGTCATCGTGCTGACGCTGGGCGTGACGATCGTGCTGGCGTTCCCGAGGTAACCCCATGTTTTGACAATGATTCTCACTTTGAGTGAGAATCATTGTCATGTTCATGCGTCGCTCGTTCACCGTTGCTCTCACCGCCGCCCTGGGGCTCGGCGTCACCGCCTGCGGCTCCGAGAACGGGCGCACCGACGACGGCCGCGTCCAGACACTGGCGAGCTTCTATCCGATGCAGTTCGCGCTCGAACGCATCGGCGGACCAGACGTCACCGTCAAGAACCTGACGAAGGCCGGCCAGGAGCCGCACGACGTCGAGCTCACGCCCCGCCAGGTCGCCTCCGTCGCGGACGCCGGCCTCATCGTCTACGCGAAGGGCTTCCAGGCCAGCGTCGACGACGCCGTCGCCTCGAGCGCCAAGGCCGGGCGCGCACTCGACGTCTCGCCGCAGGCCGACCTCGACCTCACAGCCGAAGAGGAGGGCCACCATGACGAGAGCGAGCACGAGCACGCTTCCCATGCCGGCGGTTCCGACCCGCACTTCTGGCTCGACCCGGTGCGCTACAAGGCCGTCGTCCAGGCGATCGGTGACCGGCTCGCCAAGGACGACCCCGAGCACGCCGACGGATACCACACGCGCACCGCGTCACTCGTCAAGGATCTCGATGCCCTCGATGCCGAGTACCGTGGCGGCCTCGCTCACTGCACGAACCGGACGATCGTGACCGGCCACGAGGCGTTCGCCTACCTCGCGGCACGATATGGGCTGACGCAGCGCGGCGCGTCGGGTGTCTCCCCCGAGGCCGAGCCGACGCCGGCGCAGCTGTCGTCGATCAGCGATTACGTGAAGAAGAACAAGGTGACGACGATCTACGCTGAGACCCTCGTCTCGCCGAAGGTGGCTCAGACCATCGCCTCCCAGACCGGCGCCCGCGTCGACGTCCTCGACCCGATCGAAGGGTTGTCGGACGCGAGCAAGGGCAGCGACTACCTCGCCGTGATGAGATCCAACCTCGCCACATTGAAGAAGGGCCAGGGCTGCTCGTGAGCGTCTCCCCCATCCTGCGACTGCGCGACGCCGCGTTCGGCTACGACGGCCGCGCGGTCGTCAGCGGTGTCTCGCTCGAGGTGAACCCCGGCGAGATCATCGCGGTTCTCGGGCCGAACGGCTCCGGCAAGTCGACGCTGATGCGCGGCATCCTCGGCCTCAACGACCACGTCAGCGGGCAGGTCGAGCTGTTCGGCACGCCCGCATCTTCGTTCAAGGCGCGCACGCGCATCGGCTACGTGCCGCAGCGGCACACGCTGTCGGCGTCGGTGCGCGCGACGGTGGAAGAGGTCGTCGAGGTGGGTCGCCTGCCGCACCGGCCCTGGTACCGACGCGCGGACGCCGAGGATCGCCGGCTCGTCACCGCGGCCCTCGCCGAGGTCGGGCTCGCCGATCGCTCCCGCGACGACGTCGCCACCCTCTCCGGGGGTCAGCACCGACGCGTCCTCATCGCCCGCGCGCTGGCCGCGCAGCCCGACATCCTCGTCATGGACGAGCCGACGGCCGGCGTCGACACCGCCAGTCAGGAGGTACTCGCCGAGGTGCTCGAGCGCCTCGCCGCGAGCGGCGTGACGATGATCATCGTCACGCACGAGATCGAGGCGCTGCACGGCATCGTCACGCGCATCGTCGAGGTCGCGCACGGCGCCGTGACGTTCGACGGACCGCCCGCGCGCTACGGCGAGCGCGTCAGCGCGTCGCTCGGTGGGGCGTCGCTCGGCGGCCACGACCACCACGCCGAGGACCTGCCGCACCACGCGCCGGGCTACGCGCGCGGACCCTTCGACGACGCCAGGTTCGCGCCCGATCACGGGCGATTCAGGGAGGGGGATCGTCGTGGCTGAGTCGCTCGCTACGTGTTCTGATGGGGCGCCCGTGCGTCCCGTCGCTCCCTTCCACGCTCTGATCGGAGGCCACCGTGGGTGACCTGTTCGTCCTCGAGGCGATGCGATACGCGTTCGTCGCCGCGCTGCTCGTCGGGGCGGCCGCGCCGTCCGTCGGGGTGTTCCTCGTGCAACGACGGCTGTCGCTCATCGGTGACGGCATCGGCCACGTCGCGCTCGCCGGCGTCGCGATCGGGGTGCTCCTGCACGCCTCGCCGATCCTGACGGCGCTCATCGCGGCCGTCGTCGCGGCGTGCATCATCGAGTTCATCCGCCTGCGCGGGACGACGAACGCCGACGTCGCCCTCGCCGTCATGTTCTACGGCGGTATCGCGGCGGGCGTCGTACTGCTCTCACGCGCCGACAACGCGGGGCAGACGTCGATCAGTCAGTACCTGTTCGGCTCGATCCTCACGACGACGAGCGACCAGCTGTGGCAGTTCGGCGCGCTCGCCCTCGTCGCCGTCGGCGCGACGACGGTGCTGCGCAAGCGCCTGTTCGCCGTCGCCAACGACGAGGAGTACGCGCGGGCCGTGGGGCTGCCCGTCGTGCCGCTCAATCTGCTGCTGTCGATTCTGACGTCGGTGACGGTCGTGTTGTCGATGCGCGTCATCGGCCTGTTGCTCATCTCGGCGCTCATGATCCTGCCCAACGCGACGGGCCAGCTGATCGGTCGTAGCTTCCGTCAGACGACGGCCGCAGCCGTCGTCGTGGGCTGCCTCAGCGGTGCGCTGGGCGTCACCAGCGCGTACTACCTCGACACCCCGCCCGGCGGTACCGTCGTGCTCGCGGCGATCGCGCTGTTCCTGCTCGCGTCGTTCGTGGCGATGACCGTGCACGCCGTGCGCGCTCGTCAGGCGCGACGGGTGGCGCACCACGCGCACGAGCACCGGCAGGGCTGCGGGCACCCGTCCGTCCCGCACGGCGACCACGTCGACTACCTTCACGACGGTGAGTTCCACGCGCCGCACGGCGACCACTGGGACGCCCACCGACCCGCCGTCGAGACCTCGAAAGGCACGCATGATGCGGTGTGACAGCGCAGGACGCTTCGAGCTTCGACGAGTCTGGACGGATGTCCGATGAGTGCGCGTAAACCGACACGCCAGCAGCGCGCCGTCGCCGAGAGGCTCGACGGCTGCGGCGAGTTCTGCTCCGCGCAGGATCTGCACGCGAAGCTGCGCGCCGACGGTGAGACGATCGGCCTCGCAACGGTGTACCGCACCCTGCAGGCGCTCGCCGGGGACGGCGCCGTCGACGTACTGCGCACCGACGACGGTGAAGCCGTCTACCGCAGCTGCTCCCCCACACACCACCACCACCTCGTGTGCCGGCGGTGCGGACGCACCGTCGAGGTCGAGGGCCCGACGGTCGAACGCTGGGCCTCCGGCATCGCCGCCGAGCACGGCTTCACCGCCGTCAGCCACCAGCTCGAGATCTTCGGGCTGTGTCGCGCGTGCAGTCAGGACGCCGCCGCTGCCTCTGCTTCCGCCCCCTCTGACGCGGGGCCTTGAGTCGCCCGAAGCGTTGCGGCGGGTTCTCCCGTCAGGACCGCACCGAATGTCTCGACGGCACTGACCCTGCCGCATGGCGACGGCGCAAACACCTCACGAAGGCGCCGTCTCCACCGTGTCACGGCGGCTCTAACGCGTCACGGCGGCACTGAATACCATGACGGCACTGCCCCGGACTCCGGTCTCGAGGGGTGAATCAGGCGACGCGGCCGGCATCTGACACCACTGCGAACTGCGTCCCTCTCTGCGCTTTTCGTCGACCTTCGTAAATCGCAGGGGGGCCGGGTCAGTCGATGAGGCCGTCGTCCTCGTAGATGCCGCCGCCGTCAGCGTCGGGGTCCCCCATGAGCACCGGGTCGTAGGACGGCTTGGGCTTCGACGGCGCCCGAGCTGCCGCCGCAGCGTCGTCCGCAGCCTGCTGAGCGGCGACGGCGTCGACGGCTCCGCCATAGCGACGGTCGCGCCGGGCGTAGATGTCGACGGCCTCCCACAGCTTGCGACGGTCGAAGTCGGGCCACAGCGTGTCGAGGAAGACCATCTCGGCGTAGGCGCTCTGCCATAGCTGGAAGTTGCTCGTCCGCTGCTCGCCGGAGCTGCGCACGAACAGGTCGACGTCCGGCAGGCCCGGCGCGTAGAGGTAGCTCTGGATCGTCTTCTCGGTGATCTTCTTCGGGTTCAACCGGCCGGCCGCGACGTCGTCAGCGAGCGAGCGTGTGGCATCGACGAGCTCTGCGCGCCCGCCGTAGTTGACGCACATCTGCAGGGTGCAGACGGTGTTGTTCGTCGTCCGCTCCTGGGCGACTTCGAGCTCGCGCACGACAGAACGCCACAGCCGCGGCTTGCGCCCTGACCAGATGACGCGCACGCCCCACGAGTCGAGCAGGTCGACGCGACGACGGATCGTGTCGCGGTTGAAGCCCATGAGGAAGCGCACCTCCTCCGGCGAACGGCGCCAGTTCTCCGTCGAGAACGCGTAGGCGCTGATGTTCTTGACGCCGAGTTCGATGCAGCCGGCGACGACGTCGATCAGCATCGCCTCACCCGCCTCGTGGCCCTTCGTGCGCGGCAGACCGCGCTCGTTGGCCCAACGCCCGTTGCCGTCCATGACCATCGCGATGTGCTGCGGCACCAGCTCAGCAGGAATCGCGGGCGGCGTGGCGCCGCTGGGGTGCGGGTCGGGTGAGATCGGCACGGGCGTCGTCCTTCGGGTCGTGATTCTTGTCGTCGTGCTGCGTGACGTAGGTGTCCCCGACGTCTCGGTGAGGACAGTCTCTCAGGACGCCGGGGGCACGTCGTGCGTCGCAGGCTCGGCGGGTGTCGCGGGTGGGGTCGAGCGAGCGACGACGGTGTAGTCGCCGCGATCGACGTGCCTGAGCGAGCGCACGCCGTGTTCGAGGTGCCATTGGACGTATGCGGCGATGAGGTTGCTCGACTGTCGACGCGCGTCGTCGCTCGTCGCGGCGACGGCGATCCAGTCGCCGCGCAGCAGGGCGTCCATGAGGACGAACGTCTCGGGCATCGGCGCGGTCGATCCGGGCGGGCGGCACTGCGGGCAGACGGCGCCACCGACGGCGAGGTTGAACGCACGCTGCGGGCCGGGGTCGCCGCAGCCGGCGCAGTCGATGAAGCTCGGCGTCCACCCGGCCGTCGCGACGGAACGCACGAGGTAGGCGTCGAGCACGAGATGTGCGGGGATCTGACGCTGCGCGAGCGCTGCGAGCGCCCCGGCGAGAAGGTTGAAGTGGGCCACGACGCGGTCGGAATCCTCGCAGAGCCGGTCTGCCGTCTCGAGCATCGCGGCACACGCGGTGTAGGAGGGATAGTCCTGCGCGATGGCGTCGCCGTAGGAGGCGAGGAGGTCGACCTGAGTGACGACGTCGAGGTTGCGCCCCTCGTGCAGCTGGATGTCGACGACCATGCCCGGCTCGAGACGCGCCCCGAACTTCGACTTCGTCTTGCGCACGCCCTTCGCGACGGCGCGCTTCTTGCCGCGATTGCGCGTCAGCATCGTGATGATGCGATCGGCCTCCCCCAGCTTGTGGGTGCGCAGCACGATGGCGGCGTCACGGTAGAGGGGAGGCATGTCTCCATTGTCTCGCGGTTGCCTGCGTCAGCGATAGCGGGCCCGCGTCTCGTCCGCTGACGGCGCAACTCGCCGGGCGGATGCGTCCCCAGGCATGCCTCAGCCGCCGACATGCGTTCTGCTCCCCCACCCCCGCCGTTTCCCCCTGCGTCCAACTGCACCCGGGTGCATCTGGGCGCAAAGGGCGGGGCTGGACGAGTCAGGACAAGAGGCGCATAATCGAACACATGTTCGCAGGTCTACAGGGGTCGCTGCTCGACCAGGTCGAGGAGGTCGGCGTGCGTCCGCTCGTAGGCGCCGTCCGTCGCACCGAGCTGACGCGCGGGGCCTGGGTCGACCTGCGCCCCGGCTTCATCACCGGCGCTGACGAGTTGTTCAGCCGCCTCATGCTCGGTGGCAGCGCGGGCGTCGATTGGCAGGGCGAGCGTCGCGTCATGTGGGACAAGGAGGTCACCACGCCCCGCTTGCTGCGCTTCTACCGCGGCGACGAACGCTGGCCCGACCCCGTGATGCGCGACGCCCAACGCGCGCTGAGCGACCATTACGCCCCCGAACTCGGCGAGCCGTTCACCACCGCCGGCATGTGCCTCTACCGTGACGGCCGTGATTCCGTCGCGTGGCACGGCGACAAGGAGGGCCGCTCGAGCACGAAGGACACGATGATCGCCATCGTCTCGATCGGCTCGCCGCGCACACTGGCGCTTCGCCCCGTCGGTGGCGGGCAGAGCCTGCGCTTCCAGATCGGCCACGGCGACCTGCTCGTCATGGGTGGCTCTTGTCAACGGACCTGGGAGCATGCCGTTCCGAAGACGACGAAGTCCGTCGGGCCTCGCATCAGCATCCAGTTCCGGCCCTACGACGTGAGATGAGATTCAACCCCGTGACGCATGCCGTCAGCCTGCAGCCGAGGGGCGTGGGACCACAGGACGCGCCCACGGCGCCCGCGCCTCGACGACCTGGGGAGCAGTAGCCATGCCCGACCCACGGCCCCGTTCTTCGACGCCCACTCTTGCGACCCGCAGTGTCGAAACCCTTGACGGCGTGCTCGACCGGATCGGGCGATCATTGTTCAGGGCGAAGTTCCATCTCAGCCCGGCCGATGCGCGGTACGCGCGCGATCGGGGGCGTCGCGAGATCGAAACCCATGCCGCGCGCTTCATCGGCGAGCGCCTCGCCGCTGCCAATCCCGACAACGACGGCCGGCAGACCCCGATGCGCGGCCATCCGGTCTTCCTGGCTCAACACGCGACGGCGACCTGTTGCCGCGGATGCCTCGCGAAGCACCACGGCATCGTCAAGCACCACCCGCTGACAGACGAGCATCAGGCCTACGTCTTCGCCGTCATCATGCGCTGGATCGAGCGAGAGTTGCGACGCCTCCCCCACGATTCCTCTCGCGCTCCGCTGCCCCCGTCCAAGCATCGGCGACCGGGCATGTCATCGCATGCGGCGCTCTTCTGAGCGCTCCCCGCGGGATGCTCGCACAACGCCCGTCACCCTGACACGACGAAGCGGGTGGAGCCCAGCACCTTCCCCGGTCACTGGGTTCCACCCGCTCGTCCCATTATGCCGTGTCGCACCGAGTGCCTCATGCGTCGCGGAACACCGAAATAGTTGTGGAGGTTCGCGCTACCCAGAGCGCGAACCTCCACAACCCTTGGCCCAGCCGTCAGGCCGCAGCCGCCTCCGCGTCACGCTCGGCACGGTTGACGGCCGACAGGATCGCCATGAGCGACGCACGCACCGTCGATTCGTGGATGCCGACGCCCCACAGCACGCGGTCGCCGATGGCGCACTCGACGTACGCCGCAGCCTTCGAATCCTCGCCGGACGAGAGCGTGTGCTCCGTGTAGTCGAGGAGGCGCACGTCGACGTCAATGGTGCTCAGCGCGTCGAAGAAGGCGTCGATGGGTCCGTTACCCTCACCCGAGATCGTCACGGGCTCGCCGCGATCGAGCAGACGGACGGTGATCTTGTCGCGGCCGTCGTCCGTCGAGTCGAGCTGGCTGCCGACCGGCTTGAAACGACCCCAGGCGCGCTCGCCCTCACCGGTGCCGGGCAGGTACTCGTCGGAGAAGGTCGACCACAGCCACTGCGGCGCCACCTCGCCGCCGGCTGTGTCCGTCCACTGCTGCACGACGCCAGCGAACTCGATCTGCAGGCGGCGCGGCAGGTCGAGGTTGTACTCGCTCTTCAGCAGGTACGACACGCCACCCTTGCCGCTCTGGCTGTTGACGCGCACGACGGCCTCGTACGAGCGCCCGACGTCGTGCGGGTCGACGGGCAGATACGGCACACCCCAGACGAGCTCGTCGATCGACTTGCCCGTCTCCTTCGACTGACGCTCCATGTCGTCGAAGCCCTTCTTGATGGCGTCCTGGTGCGAACCGGAGAACGCCGTGAAGACGAGGTCGCCGCCGTACGGGTGACGTTCGCCGACGGGCAGCTGGTTGCAGTACTCGACCGTCGAACGGATCGTCTGGATGTCGGAGAAGTCGATCATCGGGTCGATGCCCTGACCGAACAGGTTCATGCCCAGGGTGACGAGGCAGACGTTGCCGGTGCGCTCACCGTTGCCGAACAGGCAGCCCTCGATGCGGTCGGCGCCCGCCATGTAGCCCAGCTCCGCAGCCGCGACACCCTCGCCGCGGTCGTTGTGCGGGTGCAGCGACAGCACGACGGACTCGCGACTGTCGAGGTGACGCGACATCCACTCGACCGAGTCGGCGTACACGTTCGGCGTCGCCATCTCGACGGTCGCCGGCAGGTTGATGATCATCTTGTGATCGGGCGTCGGCTCGATGACGCCGATGACCTCGTTGCAGATGCGCGCCGCGAATTCGAGCTCGGTGCCCGTGTACGACTCGGGCGAGTACTCGAAGTACACCTTCGTCTCGGGGATCGTCTCGGCGAGCTTCTTGCACAACCGCGCCCCCTGCAGGGCGATGTCGACGATGCCGTCCTCGTCGAGGTTGAACACGACGCGACGCTGCAGCACAGACGTCGAGTTGTAGAAGTGGACGATCGCGCTCGGCGCACCCTTGATGGCGTCGAACGTCTTCTCGATGAGGTGGTCGCGGCACTGCGTCAGCACCTGGATCGTCACGTCGTCGGGGATGTGGCCGCCGTCGATCAGTTCGCGGACGAAGTTGAAGTCCGTGTCGGACGCCGACGGGAAACCGACCTCGATGTCCTTGTAGCCCATCTGCACGAGCAGCTTGAACATGCGCATCTTGCGCTCGGAATCCATCGGGTCGATGAGCGCCTGGTTGCCGTCACGCAGATCGACGGCGCACCAACGCGGCGCCTTCTCGATGATCTTGTCGGGCCACGTGCGGTCGGGCAGGTCGACCTTGATCTGCTCGTGGAAGGGGACGTACTTGCCGATCGGCATCGTCGTCGGCTGCTGAGATCCGTGCATGGGTGGTGTTCGCCTCACTGCGTTCGTTGCGGGTGCCGGCCGAGCACCATTCAACCCCGCGGTGAGGATGGCCGACTAGTTGGCCCCACCGCGGCAACGAAGAAGGAGACTCACTCCCCGAACCGTGCGCATGCCACCAACCTAGGGGTGACGCGCCCCACACCACCACCCGCACGTCGCCGTCGTCCAGCAAGCGGACGGCGGCGGGCTGCCGCAAGCTTCCTCGCCGGCGGTGCGTCGCTACCGCGCGCTCATCCCACCACAGGATGACGACGGCCCGGCGCGCGGCGTGAATAGCTGGGCGGGTGAACGACATCTGGAGCCGCGGGCCACGTGCGCGACGCTGGATCATGGCGGCCGAGGGGCTCTTTGCACTTGCCCTGACAGGGCTGTCGCTCAGCGTCATGTCGGGCCGCAACGGCTCCGGGTGGGGCGTGGCGGCGAGCGTCGCGATCTTCATTGCGTTCCTTGTCCGCCGTCACACCCTGCGCCTGATGTTCGTCCTGGCGGCAGCAGGCGGCGCCATGCAGCTCGTCGACCCGCGCGCCTTCATCATCTTCGGTGACTTTCTCTACGCCCCGATCTGCGCCAAGCTCGGCGTGCACCGCGACGCACGCGTGCGCCGTCTCGGTCTCATCACGGGCGCGCCCTTCGTCCTGCCGCGCCTGGTCGCCATCTTCGGACGCCTGCTCGGAGCCGGTCCCGACGCGCGCATCGCACGCCGCAACGCCGTCGCTGACCCGATGCGCGCGACGCGCGCCGCGCTCGGCCTCGTCATCGGCGTCGGCCTCGTCACGACGTTCGCCTCCGGCAGCGCCGCGCTGTCGGAGTCGATCACGACGTGGGATCTGAGCGCCGCTGAGAGGGCACAAGCGCTCGACGTCATGCACATGGTCTCGATCCTCATGATGGCGCTCGTCGTCATCGCCTCGATCATCGCGGGCGTCGGCTTCGTCAGCACGATGTCGCTCGTCGTCATCCAGCGCCGCCGCGAGATCGGCATGCTGCGCGCCATGGGCTTCACGGCGCGTCAGATCCGCGGCATGGTGACGCGCGAGTCGCTCGCGCTCGGGTTGACGGCCGTGCTCGTCGGCATCGCCCTCGGCGTGCTGCTCGGTTCGCTCGGCGCGCAGTCGCTCATCGGGGCCGGCAACGACGGCTTCGTCTGGGGTCTACCGTTCGAGGTGCTCGCCGTCATCGTCGTCGCAGCTCTCGCGCTGGTCCTCGTCGCGGCCCTGCCGCCCGCGCGTCGCGCCACGACGGTGACGCCCGTCGAGGCCCTGCGCGTCGTGTGACCTCCCACGCTGTGCGAACCCGGCCCAGACGAGTTGAGGTCCGACACTCTGCACTGCAGGGTTTCGGACCTCAACTCATCTCGTGAGGACTGCAATCACGAATTGCGGACTTTCAGACCTCAGGCAAGCGGTCGGCGACGAGCGCTCAGCGTCGGATGTCGGGCGCGCGGCGGATGACGAGGTACTTCTCGCTCAGTTCCTCGATGGCGAACTTGCCGATCGGGATCTCGGAGACGACGAGTTCCTCGTCGAGCGAGAACGGCGCGATCTTCGTCGTCACCTCACGCACGACCTCGCCGCCGCGGATCGTCTTGTAGGTGTTGGTGATCTCGACGCGCCCGTCCTTGACCGGAACCGTCTGACGCCACCGCTCGTAGGTGTTGCGCCCCATCGTCGAACTCGCCGTGCGCACGAGCTCCTCACCCGTGTCGACGACGCCGTACGCGCGGCTCATGAGGATCGGTGCGCCCTCGGGCAGCACCTGCGCCATGCGATCCCAGAACGCGAGGCGCGCGCGTCCGCCGAGGAAGTAGATGACGTTGAACAGCAGCGCGCCACCGATCTGCTCGGGCATCCACGCGTCGAGGATCGAGTTCGGCACGACGGTGGCGCGTGCACGCAGCGAGTCGCGCTCGGCGATGCGCATCATGAGCATCGAGCGCATCCACGGGTCGGGTTCGACGGCGATGATCTCGGCGTCGGGGAACTGCTCGGCGAGCGCGACCGTCGTCAGGCCCGAGCCGGGGCCGATGTCGACGAGCGGCAACTCAGGCTTGAACCCGGCTCCCTCCCAGGGAATCCCGCCGACATAGTCGGTCTCGGGGTTGATCGGCAACCGCAGCACGTCACCGAACTCGGCCCACGCCTCGTGGTCCTTAATGTGCTCACTCATACGAAAACCTCAGAAGTTGAATCCCAGCTTGCCCAGCTGCTTCGGGTCGCGCTGCCAGTCCTTCGCCACCTTGACGTGCAGGTCGAGGTAGACCCGCTGCCCGAGCAGCTTCTCGATGCCCTCGCGCGCCGTGGTGCCGACCTCGCGCAGCCGCGAACCGCCGCGGCCGATGATGATGGCCTTCTGGCTGGGACGCTCGACGAAGATGTTGACGCGCACGTCCATGAGCGGCTTGTCGGCCGGGCGATCCTCACGCGGCACCATCTCCTCGACGACGACGGCCAACGAGTGCGGCAACTCGTCACGCACGCCCTCGAGCGCGGCCTCGCGGATGAGCTCGGCGATCATGACGGTGTCCGACTCGTCGGTCAGCACGTCGTCGGGGTACAGCTGAGGCGACTCGGGCAGGTAACCCAGCAGCACGTTCGCCACATCATCGACCTGCTTGCCCGAAACCGCCGAACACGGAACGATCGCGGCCCACTCCCCGAGACGGTCGACCTCGATGAGGTGCTCGGCGAGTCGCTCCCGATCGACGGTGTCGGTCTTCGTCACGAGCGCGACGACGGGGCGCTTGCGCACGCGCTGCAGCTCGGCGAGGTCCTTCGCGATGAACTGATCGCCCGGGCCGATCTTCTGGTCGGCGGGCAGGCAGAACCCGATGACGTCGACGTCGAGCAGCGTCTCGCGCACGACGTCGTTGAGGCGCTCACCGAGCAGCGTGCGCGGCTTGTGCAGGCCGGGGGTGTCGACGAGGACGATCTGGCCGTCGGGGCGCGTCACGATCCCACGGATCGTGTGACGCGTCGTCTGCGGCTTGCTCGAGGTGATCGCCACCTTGTCGCCGACGAGCGCGTTCGTCAGCGTCGACTTGCCCGCGTTGGGCCGCCCGACGAGGCAGGCGAAACCGGCGCGGTAGATCTCGCCGTCGTGGGTCGTGTCGTGCTCGGTCATCGATCCGTCTCCTCGCCGCGCGTCTCGGCGCTGCGCTCGTCCCCACGCCCGTCCGGGTCGGTGGGATCTTCGGGTTCCACACGCTCGACGATCAACGTCGCGAGCTGGTGGCGTCGTCCTGCCATCTTCTCAGCCGTGAGGCGCAGCCCGTCGATCTCGCCGCTCGCGCCGACGAGCGGCACGCGCCCGACGAGCTTGGCCAGCAGACCACCGACGGTGTCGATGTCGTCCTCGTCGATGCTGACGCCGTACATCTCGCTCAGGTCGTCGATCGACATGCGAGCCGGAACGCGCGTGCGGCCGTCCCCCAGTTCCTCGACGCCGGGCGACACGCGGTCGTACTCGTCGTCGATCTCGCCGACGATCTCCTCGACGATATCCTCCATCGTCACGATGCCGGCGGTGCCGCCGTACTCGTCGATGACGACGGCGAAGTGGACGCGGTCGCGCTGCATCTCCTTGAGCAACGCGTCGACGGGCTTCGACTCGGGCACGAACGCGAGGTCGCGCATCACCTCGGAGATGGCGATGGCGTCCGCGTCGCCGGTGAGCGTGCGCCGCACGACGTCCTTGAAGTACAGCAGGCCGACGAGGTCGTCGGAGTTCTCGCCGATGACGGGCACGCGCGAGTAGCCGGAGCGCACGAACAGGTTCATCGCCTGGTGCAGGCTCTTGTAGCCGTCGATCGTGATCATGTCGGTGCGCGGCACCATGACTTCGCGCACGATCGTGTCGCCAAGCTCGAACACGCTGTGGATCATGCGCCGCTCGTCGGCCTCGATGAGGTCGGAATCCTCGGCGAGGTCGACGAACTCGCGCAACTCCGCCTCGGAGTCGAATGGGCCGTCCTTGTAGCCCTCACCCGGGGTGACGGCGTTGCCCAGCGTCACGAGCAGCCGCGCGAGCGGTGAGAGCACCGTGAGCGCGACGAGGACGGGCCGCGCCGTCGCGAGCGCCACCTTGTCGGCGTGCTGGTGGCCCAGCGTGCGCGGCGAGACGCCGACGAGCACGAACGAGGCGATCGCCATGACGGCGACGGCCGTCGCGAGGCTCGGCCAGAACGCGCCGTCGAACGCGCGTGTCGCGGCGACGGTGACGAGGACGGCGGCCGTCATCTCGGCGCCGACGCGCAGGAATGTCAGCACCATGAGCGCCGTCGCGTGGTTGTCGACGATGCGTCCGAGCGCCGAGGCGCCGGCGTGGCCCTCCTCGGCGAGCGTGACGACGCGGTGGCGCGTCACGCGCCCGAGCGCCGACTCGACGAGGGCGAAGACGAAGCCCATGACCACGCTGACGAGCGCGGCGATCAGCACGATGGTCACGTGCGGTTCACTCCCAAGGTCTGCGGGGTCACTCGCGCCCGGACGGCGGCGCGATGCGGATGGTGCCCGCCTCCGTGCTGCGCCCGCGGCTCGCGAGGTAGGTGAGCAGGATCGTGCGCTGCAGTTCGAACATCTCGACGCGCTCGTCCGGTTCGGCGTGGTCGTAGCCGAGCAGGTGCAGCACACCGTGGACGGTGAGCAGCAGCAGCTCCTCCATCGTGTCGTGCCCGGCTGCGGCCGCCTGCGCGGCGGCGACGCTCGGGCACAGGACGATGTCGCCGAGCATGCCCTCCTGGGACGGCTCGCGCTCGCTGCCGGGCGTCAGCTCGTCCATCGGGAAGCTCATGACGTCCGTCGGGCCCGGCAGATCCATCCACTGCACGTGCAGCGTCTCCATCGCTGCCTCGTCGATGATGCGGATGCTCAGCTCGACGTTGGGGTGGACGAACATCGCGTCCATCGCGTAGCGCGCGCAGTCGTGGATCTCGTCCAGCTCGACGTCGACGTCGGTCTCGTTGGCGATGTCGATCGTCATGCCGGCTGCCCCTCGCCGCCGGCGCGCGCCTCGCGGCGCTTCTTCGCCTCGGCGCGGCGACGCTCGGCTGCCGCGTCGTAGCGGCCGTAGGCGTCGACGATGTCGGAGACGAGGCGGTGACGCACGACGTCGCTCGAGTCGAGGTGGGCGAAGTGGACGTCATCGATTCCGGTGAGCACGTCCTCGATGACCCGCAGGCCCGACGTCGTGCCACCCGGCAGGTCGACCTGCGTGACGTCACCCGTCACGACGATCTTCGAACCGAAGCCGAGGCGCGTGAGGAACATGCGCATCTGCTCGCTGCTCGTGTTCTGCGCCTCGTCGAGGATGATGAACGAGTCGTTGAGCGTGCGCCCGCGCATGTACGCGAGCGGCGCGACCTCGATCGTGCCTGCGGCCATGAGCTTCGGGATCGAGTCGGGGTCGATCATGTCGTGCAGCGCGTCGTAGAGCGGACGCAGATACGGGTCGATCTTGTCGTTGAGCGTGCCGGGCAGGAAGCCGAGGCGCTCACCGGCCTCGACGGCAGGGCGCGTCAGGATGATGCGGTTGACCTGTTTGGCCTGCAGCGCCGCGACGGCCTTCGCCATCGCCAGATACGTCTTGCCCGTACCGGCCGGGCCGATGCCGAAGACGATCGTGTTGCGGTCGATCGCGTCGACGTACTCCTTCTGCCCCAGTGTCTTCGGGCGGATCGTGCGCCCGCGGCTGGAGATGATGTTCGTCGTCAGCACGTCGGCGGGGCGCTGCGCGTTCTTGCCGCGCAGCATGCCGATGGAGCGCTCGACGGCGTCACGGTTGATCTGGTGGCCCGCGTCGATCATCGTGAGCAGCTCACCGACGAGGGTCTCGACGATCGCCGTGTCCTCGCGCGGGCCGTCGATCGTCAGCTCATTGCCGCGCGCAAAGACGAACAGGCGCGGGAAGGCGCGCTCGATCGTGCGCATCAGCTGATCCTGCGGCCCGAGCAACTGCACCATCGCGACGTCGGGCGGGATGACGATGCGCGTCTGCTGCGAGGCAGCCTGGCCGTCAGGGTCGTGAGGGGTGCGCTCGGAGGGCGCGGAAGCGTCAGTCATCGTGTCTCCAGTCTAGTGGTCGCTCGGGCGCTCAGACCCAGCGCGAGCGCGCGAGCAGGGCGGCGAGCGCCGCCGGGCCGGCCGACGACGAACGCAGCACGGTGGCGCCCATCCGCACCGGCGTGGCACCGGCCGCGACGAACGCGTCGAGCTCGGCGGGCGTGATGCCGCCCTCGGGGCCGACGACGAGCATCACGTCACCGGCCGACGGCAGCTCGACCTGCGCGAGACTCGCCTCGGCGTCCTCGTGCAGGACGAGCGCGAGGCCGCCCTCCGCGACGGTGGCCGAGATCGCCTGCGCCGCAGCGTTCTTCGTCACGAGGTCACTGATGCGCGGGGGCGTCGCCCGTCGTGATTGTTTCGTGGCCGCCTCGGCCTGCGCCACCCATTTACGGCGGGCCTTCTCGGCGCGCTCACCCCTCCACTGCACGATGGAACGCTCCCCCTGCCACGGCACGACGGCGTCGACGCCGAGCTCCGTCGCCGCCTCCACCGCCTGCAGGTCGCGATCGCCCTTAGCGAGCGCCTGGACGAGCGTGAACGTCACCGCCGGCGGCGTCTCGCGCGTCACCTCGCGCACGTGCGCCGTCAGCTCGCCCTTCGTGGTCTCTGCGACCACGGCGTGCGCGACGAGGCCGTGGCCGTCGGCGAGCAGGATCTGCTCACCGACACCCATCCGCTTGACGGTGACGGCGTGGCGTCCCTCGTCACCCGCGAGCACGACGGGTGCACCCGGCGGTATGTCGTCGGACAGAGCGCCGGGTGCGACGAAGTAGAGGTGCGCGGTCACGCCTCAGCCCTTCCAGGCCTGACGCAGCTTGCCGAGCAGGCCCTGGTTGACGGGCTGGAACTTCGGCGCCGGCGAGTCCTCTCCGCGCGACTCGGCGAACTGACGCAGCAGGTCGGCCTGCTCGGCCGTCAGCTTGCTCGGGGTGCGCACGTTGGCGTGCACGAGCAGGTCGCCGCGGTTGTCGGTGCGCAGCCGCGTGACGCCGAGGCCCTTGAGGGTGATGACGTCGCCGGGCTGCGTGCCGGCCTTGATGTCGATGTCGCGCGAGCCGTCGAGCGTCTCGAACGGCACCGTGGCGCCGAGCGCCGCGGCCGACATCGGCAGCTCGAGCGAGCAGTGCAGATCGTCGCCCTGACGCTGGAACATCGGGTGCTTCTCGACGCGTACCTCGACGTACAGGTCACCGGCGGGGCCGCCGCCGGGGCCGACCTCGCCTTCACCACGCAGCTGGATGCGCGTGCCGGTGTCGACGCCGGCGGGTACCTTGATCGTGATGGTGCGCGTGTCGCGCTTGCGGCCGTTGCCGTCGCACTCGAAACACGGGCTGTCGATGATGTCGCCGTACCCCTGGCACGCGGTGCACGGACGCGACGTCAACACCTGGCCGAGGAAGCTGCGCTGCACCTGCTGCGTCTGCCCCGCACCGCCGCACACGTCACACGTGTGCTTGCCCGTGCCGGGACGCGAACCGTCGCCATGACAGGTCGAGCAGACGACGGCCGTGTCGAACGTCAGCTCCTGCTCGCCGCCGAAGACGGCCGTGGCGAGTTGGATGTCGAGCGGCAGCAACGCGTCCTGGCCGTGCTGGACGCGGCTGCGCGGGCCGCCGCCTCCCCCTGCGGCACCCCCCGTGAAGAACGCGTCCATGATGTCGCTGAAGCTGAACCCGGCGCTACCGCCGGGCGCGTAGGGGTCGACGCCCTGGTCGTAGGCCGCCTTCTTCTGCGGATCGCCGAGCACGTCGTAGGCCTGCCCGACGCGCTTGAACTCCTCGGCCGCCTCCGGGGAGGGGTTGACGTCGGGGTGCAGCTTGCGGGCCTTCTTGCGGTAGGCGCGCTTGATCTCCTCGACGGAGGCCTCACGCGTGACACCGAGTTCGGCGTAGTAGTCGTTCACGAGCATCCTTGCTTTCGACGGGTGAAGATTTCGTCACTCATGTGGTCGTGGTGCGCCCGAGCCATCACTGCTCGAGAAGTTCGGAGACGTAGCGGGCGACCGCGCGCACGTTCGCCATCGTCTGCGGGTAGTCCATGCGGGTCGGGCCGAGCACGCCGAGCGTCGCGACGGCGTCGCTGCCGTAGGCCGTCGTCACGAGCGAGGTCGACTCGAGGCCTGCGAAGTCGTTCTCGGCGCCGATGCGGACGGTCACCTCGTGCGTCGGATCGTCGTCGCGTGTGCTGATGAGGCGCATGAGGACGACGTGCTCCTCCAGCGCCTCGAGAACACGGCTGACGCTGAGGCCCGCGTCGTCGCGCAGCCCGGCACGCGCGAGGTTCGCCGTCCCCGCGAGCACGACGCGCTCCTCCCGGTCCTCGGCGAACACCGCGGCGATCGTCGCGACGATCGTGTCGACGTCAGCACGCTGCCCCGGCTCGAACTCCGCGCCCAGCTCGGTCATGGCCGCGGCGGCCTCGGTGAGCAACCGCGCGCCGGAGACCTTGTTGACGCGCGCTCGCAGCGTCTGGACGAGGCGCTCGTCGTCGGCGGAGGCGACGGAGACGAGACGCTGCTCGATGCGACCTGAGTCGAGGATGACGACGAGCGACAGGCGCCCCTCGGCGACCGGCACCAGCTCGATGTGTCGCACCCGTGAGCGCCGCAGCGACGGGTACTGCATGACGGCGGCCTGGTTCGTCAGTGTGGCGAGCAGCCGGGCGGTGCGTTCGACGATGTCGTCGAGGTCGACGCTCTGACGCAAGAACGTCTCGATCGCGCGACGCTGTGTCGCGCTCAGCGGCCGCACCTGGCTGAGGCGGTCGACGAAGATTCGATAGCCGGCATCGGTGGGCACGCGACCGGCCGAGGTGTGCGGCGCGGAGATGAGACCGGCGTCCTCGAGGGCGGCCATGTCATTGCGGATCGTCGCGGCGGAGACGCCGAGCTGATGACGTTCGAGCAACGCCTTCGAACCCACCGGTTCGGACGTCGCGACATAGTCCTGCACGATGGCGCGCAGCACCTCGAGCCGCCGTTCGTCGCTCATGCGCTCACCTCCCGCGCCTCGATACCGTCCTTCGATCTGCAGTCCGTCCAAGATTGGCACTCACGCCGAGCGAGTGCCAAATCATGCGGGGTGTGTTCGCCCACAGCGTCGCGGGCGGTTCCCTCGCGCCGTCGTCCATCGTCCGTCGGTCGGCAGGCGCGCGCTCCCCGGCCCTCGGCGACGCCGCGACGGGCGCCTGGCTGCGCCCGCGACCATCGTTCTCGGCGCGCCGCGACGGCGGTTGTCGGTGGGCGGTTCTACCCTGATCGCCATGACCGACCGTTACGGCTCCGACGTCCTCTCCGGCGATTGGCGCGCGCCTCGACGTGGGCGTTCGCGCGAGGTGCCCGCTGAGCTCGACGTCGTCGTCGAGGACGCCCAGAGCGGTTACGTCGGCGCCGTCGTGCGCGTCGAGAAGTCGGGCGGGCAGCACGTCGTCTTCCTCGAGGATCGCTTCGGCAAGGCCCGCGGATTTCCGCTCGGCGCCGGCTTCCTCATCGATGGCGAACCCGTGACGCTCGTTGCGCCCCGACCCGCCACCGCCGCGCGCCTCGCCGAGCAGCAGACGCAGGCCGGGCGGACGGCGTCCGGTTCGCTCGCCGTCCCCGGGGCGAAGGCGCGCGTCGCGCTGGGTTCGCGAATTTTCGTCGAGGGACGGCACGACGCCGAACTCGTCGAGAAGGTGTGGGGTGACGACCTGCGCATCGAGGGCGTCGTCGTCGAATACCTCGAGGGCGTCGACGATCTCGCGGCCGTCATCCGCGACTTCCGACCCGAGAAGGGACGCCGCCTCGGCATCCTCGTCGACCACCTCGTGCCCGGCACGAAGGAGGCACGAATCGTCGAGAAGGCACGCGCCCTGCCGCAGGCACGCGACCACGTGCTCATCGTCGGCCACCCCTACGTCGACGTGTGGCAGTCCGTACGACCCGAGCGGCTCGGCTGGTCGAAGTGGCCCGTCATCCCCAAGGGGCAGTCGTGGAAGCACGGCATCCTCGCCGAGCTCGGCTGGCCGCACGCGACGCAGGCGGACGTCGCGCGCGGATGGAAGCAGATCCTCGGCACCGTGCGCACGTACGCCGACCTGCAACCCGAACTGCTCGGACGCGTCGAGGAGCTCATCGACTTCGTCACCGACCCCGCGCAGCAGTGAGACGCCGGGATGGCGCGGCGTGCGCCGACATCATCCCCGGGATGGACGCCGGGGCCCGCGAATATCGATCCCGCGGGGGATGCGCTCGGGACGCAGACACGGAATCATGGTCAGTGAACGAGAGATTCACCCTTCGACACCAGGAGACGTCGTGAGCAACTCCCAGCCGTACCCCTACCCCGACGAGCGCACGCAGGGCCAGGGAACCGGACGGCTGGCCGGCGCTCCGTACGGCGCCGAGCCGCCCGTCACCGGCCAGGGTCACCTCAGCGATGACGAGCGCGCCGCCTCGATCGTCGCGCACCTGTCGGCGCCGGCCGCCGCGATCCTGTCTGCGGGATGGGTGAGCTTCCTCGGCCCGCTCATCGTGTGGTTCATCTACAGAAACCGCTCCGCCGCGGTGCGCCGCGCAGCGGCCGGGGCGTTCAACTTCAACGTTGCGTTCTCGATTCTCTACATCGTCGGTTGGGTTCTGGTCTTAACCCTCGTCGGCATTCCCGTCGCGCTCGTGCTCTGGGCCGTCATCTTCCTCGTCGCCGCGTGGTGCCACGTCAAGGGAGCGCTGCGCTCGGCGCGTGGCGAGAGCTACGACTACCCGTTCCAGATCCGCATCCTCAACTGATGCGGCCCACGTCGCGACGCCCCGCCCCAACAGCGCACCTCGTGTGAGCGCTGGGCTCGCCCCCACCCCTGACAACGTTCCCTCGGCACCCCGTGCCGCGGCGCTTCGTCCTACCCGATTTAAGAAAAGAATCATCATCCCTGCCCTGACCCCGGCCCCCCGTTAGCGCGAGGGCGTCGCCGCCGTCGACAAGCGTTCGGCGCTCAAGAACGTCCTCGGTGCCCTCGGCCTCCTGCTGCTCGCCATGTTCGCTGGCAGTCTCGTCGCCGCCGTCGGTGATCTGTTCGGCGACAGCGAGAACGGCCTCGTGACGCCGATCGGCGTCGTGACGATGGCGCTGCAGCTCGCGATCGCGGCCTTCGTCTTCCGCCGGGCCTGGCACATCACCTCACGCGACCTCGGCTTCGTCAAGGAGGGCGCGCTGGGTTCCTGGCTCGTCGGCGCACGGGGCGGCATCGCCGCCATCACCATCGTCTGGGGCGCCAACCACCTGCTCGGGGGCGTCGACTTCTCGCCCAAGATCACCGCCTCCGGAAAACGCGAACTCGCCCAGGATGAGCGAGGCGCCCGCGCCGATGAGGATCGCCCCCAGGACGCGGAAAACCGAACTCTCGGCCGCGGTGTTCATGACCGCGCCGGCCAAGCAGCGCGAAGATGCCTTAGACGGCGTGGCGGACGTGGACGCCGTCCTCGGTGACGTTGTCCTTGAACGGACCCTTGCCGGCGCGGATGAGGCGCGTCACGAGGAAGGTGACGACGATGGAGATGGAGACGAACAGGAGCGGCAGCGTCGTCGTCGAGTAGTCGGAGTCGTTCATCGGCGCCCCCTTCGGTCGTCGGGGTCGGCGCAGGCGGGCACGCAGGGGCCCGGGGATCGCCGCTGAGGCTAGGCCAGCCCCGGGAGGCAGGCGTCTCGGTGCGCGCGGCTCAGATCGCGAGCAGCGCCCGCACGACGGTGTCGGTGAGCAGGCGACCGCGCAGCGTCAGACGAACTCGTTTGTCGCGCACCGCTGACGGGCCGTCGATCAGCCCCGAGGCGACGATGCCGGCGACGGCGCGTCGCCCGTCATCGTCGAGCATGTCGAGAGGAAGTCCCTCGGCGAGGCGCACCTGGAGCAGGACGCGTTCCTCATAGCGCTGACGCTCTTCGAGCAGTTCGCGTGCCAGCGCCGGCGAGAGCCCCGCGTTGACGCGTTGGGCGTAGGCGCGCGGATGTTTGACGTTCCACCAGCGCACGCCGCCGACGTGGCTGTGCGCGCCGGGGCCGACACCCCACCACGGCTCGTCGCGCCAGTACGCGAGGTTGTGGCGGCACTGCGTCTGCGGCGAGCGCGCCCAGTTCGACACCTCGTACCAGTCGTACCCGGCATCCGCGAGCAAGGCGTCGGCGAGCTCGTACTTGTCGGCCTCGTCGTCGTCATCGGGCAGGGGCAGCTCGCCGCGACGCACCTGCGCCCCCATCTTCGTGCCCTCCTCGACGACGAGGGCGTAGGCGCTGATGTGGTCGGGCTCCAACGCGATCGCCGCGTCGAGCGAGGTGCGCCAGTCGTCGAGACTCTCACCCGGCGCGCCGTAGATGAGATCGATGCTGACCTGCAGCCCGACGTCCTTCGCGGCGCGCACGGCGCGTTCGACGTTGGCCGGGTCGTGCGTGCGCTCGAGCGTCGCGAGCACGTGCGGGACGGCCGACTGCATGCCGATGCTGACGCGCGTGAAACCACCGTCGGCGAGGGTGCGCAGGTAGGTCTCGTCGACCGAATCGGGGTTGGCCTCCGTCGTGACCTCGCACCCCTCGGCGAGACCGAACAGCTCGCGCGCCTTCGCGAGGATGCGGACGAGGTCGTCGGCGGGCAGCATCGTCGGGGTGCCGCCGCCGATGAAGACGGTCTCGATGACGGGGACGCCGCTGGGTGCCTCGCCCAGCTCGCGTGCCGCGAGATCCAGCTCGCGCAGCGCGGCGTCCGCGTACGTGCTGACGCTCGCGCCCGGCTCACCGAGCTCGGTGAGCGTGTAGGTGTTGAAGTCGCAGTAACCGCAGCGCGTCACGCAGAACGGCACGTGGACGTACAGCCCGAACGCCCCGCCTGCCAGCGTCGCGAGCGCGGCGGACGGGAGAGCACCGTCGTCAGGGGCGGGGATTCCGTCGGGCATCTGCGGCATCCGGTCATTGTCTCACCGCTCGGCGCCGCACCGCGGCCGTCCGCCAGTCGCGCGCCCAGCTCCTCGCGGTGTTCAGGCGTGACGCAGAGCGCGCTGGTGGCGCACCGCGAGCAGCGAGCTGATCGCGCAGACGCTCCACGTGCCGAGCAGGAAGAGGTACAGCGCGCCGCCGGCCCACGTGAAGATCGCGTGGTGCGAGCTGCGCCCCAGCATCGTCGAGCCGAGCACGAGCGTGCCGACGGGGAACGTCATGCCCCACCAGCCGGGGCTGAACGGCATGCGCTTGGTGAAGCCGCGCACAGTCATGGCGAGGGCCCAGGCGACGAGCGGCACCCCGATCGTCAGCATGACGTAGCCGTAGACGTGGCCGATCTGCGTCACCGTCGTCGCGAACGGGCCCTGCAGCATCGACGCCGACTGCTTCGCGATGGCTTGCGCGGCCGCGCTCGACTGCCCGACGACACCGAGCGGCAGCCACGCGGTGATCGACGCCGCGAGCGGCAGTGGCTCGACGAGCCAGTGGTGACGGTAGGCGATCGCGAAGATGATGGCCCCCAGCACGAGGGCGACGAAGAAGCAGGCCGCGCTCGCGATCAGCATCCACACGCGCGCCTGCGGGCTGCTCAGCCAGCCGACGATGCCGGCGCCGACGGTCGCCGAGACCATCGGCGGGACGACGGCCAGGCCCCACACCGTCGTCGGGGTGCTCGGGTCGACGACGAGCAGACGGGCCGGGACGGCGACGGCGGTGGCGAGGCCGATGACGGTACCGATGGCCCACAGGACGAGGTCGGCCCGCCAGGCTGCGTCGCTCAGGCCCGAGGAGATCGCCGGGAGCACCGCGGACGTCGCCGATCCGACGGCGAGGACGCCCATCGACACCATCCCCCACTGCGCCATCGCGACGGGGTTCGCGACGCTCGCGCGGAAGGCAGCGCGATCGCGAGCGATGCGCGCCACGAACGACACGGTGAGGACGACGAGCAGGGTGCAGGCGATGAGCCAGAAGCCCACGGCGAGCGTGTGGCCGAACGGGATGACGTCGGTGCGCAGCTCGCTCAACGTGCCCAGGATCGCGCTGCCCATGACGCTGCCGTACCAGGCCGGGGACGCCGCGGGCACCGTCGGGTTCTCGAAGAACGAGCCGGTGGTGCGGTGAGGCATGACGTCGGTGGCGGTGGCTGTGCTCATGGGTTCCATGCTTCCGCCGTGTCGGCTCGACCGGTAGCCCTATATCCGGCATGGGGGTATGTGCTTCGCATATAGGCTGGAGTGGTGACGACCTGGCCCGACCTCGCGACGCTCGAACTGCTCGTGGCACTCGCCGACGAGGGCTCGCTCAGTGCGGCCGCCCGACGCTGCGGGGTGGCGCAACCCAACGCGAGTCGCAGCATCGCCCGGCTGGAGCGCAGGCTCGGCCTGTCGCTCATCCATCGCGCGACGACCGGTGCCCGCGTCACGACCGACGGCCTGCTCGTCGTCGAATGGGCGCGCGCGACGCTCGAGGCGGCGCGCGCCCTCGAGACGGGAGTCGCGGCACTGCGCGCTCGTACGCAGGCGCCGCTCGTCGTCATGGCGAGCCAGACGGTCGCCGAACACCTGTTACCGGGATGGATCGCGGGGTGGCAGCACGCCGCGGGTGGCGCGGGCGCCGGTGGCGCTTCCCCTCACGACCCATCGCTTGGCGAGACGCGCGGCATCTCGGTAGCCGTCGGCAACACGACGGAGGTGCTCGCCGCGGCACGCGGCGGTGAGGTGGATCTGGGGTTCATCGAGGGCCCCGGCGCTCCGCGCGGGTTGAACTCCGTCGTCGTCGCGCATGACGACCTCGTGCTCGTCGTCGCGCCGCAGCATCCGTGGGCCGCGAGCTCACGTGTCCGCGCCGAGGAACTGGCGGCCACACCGCTCGTCGCGCGCGAGTCGGGCTCGGGCACGCGGGTGGCCTTGCGCCGCGCCCTCGCGCCGCTCGATGTCGCTCCCCCGGCGCTCGCGCTGGCGAGCAACGCCGCCGTGCGGGTTTCCGCCGCGGCCGGGACGGCTCCCGCCGTCCTCAGCCGGCTCGCTGTCGACGACGCGCTGCGTGCGGGCACCCTCGTGGAGGTCGGCGTCGACGGCGTCGACCTCACCCGCAACCTGAGGGCCGTCTGGGCCGGCCCACGGCGGTTGACGAACCCCGCCGCCGCGGCGCTTCTGGCCACGGCGGCGGGGTGAACGTCACTTCTTCTTCTTGGCCGAGACGTAGATCGGGATGATGCCCTCGACGGCGACCGTGCCGTCCTTGACGAGGCGCCCCGTCACCTTGACGTCGACCTGGAACGGCGGCTCCTTGTCCCAGTCCTCCGGCGTCGTCTCGGCGACGCACACGATGTCGCCGGGCGTCTTCGCGACGTAGTCGAGCGTGATGCCCTTGGGGATCCAGCGCATGTCGTCGGGCGTCGTCGCCTCCGCGAGCAGCCCCATGGCGCACTCCATGCCGTTGGCGATGGCGATGGCGTGCACGGTGCCGATGTGGTTCTGCACACCCCACCACTTCTTGATCTTCACGACGCCGCGGTGCGGCTCCATCGTCTGGACCATCGGGGCGACCGTGCGGAAGTAGGGCGCCTTGAGCGCGAACGCGGCCGAGAACGCTGCGCGCCCCGCCTTGTCGTTCTTCGCGGTGAGCTTTTTGTACATGCCGTAGACCTGATTCATGGCCCCAAGGTTACCCGCGAGTATCGGCGTTCGCGCCCGATCAGCCGCGCCGGGGACACCGAGCCCGAACGCCGTGGGGACCGCGCGGCACCGCTCAGTTGGCTCGCTTCACCTCGAGGTCGCGCACGATGCGCTCGACCTTGAGACCCTTCGTCTCGAAGCGGGTCGTCGTGCGGCCCTCGAAGCGCGGCGCGAACCCTCCGCGCGCGCCCTCGGGATCGACGTGGGCGTCCCCGGCGTCCGCGAGGCGCCCGGTCCACGGGTTGGTGAAGCGCGGCGACGCCTCGGCGACGTCACGCATGTGCCAGGCATAGTCGGCCCAGTCGGTCGCGAGGCGCCAGGTGCCGCCGGGCACGAGGACGTCGGCGACGACGTCGGCGAAGCCGAGCTGCACGAGACGACGCTTGTGGTGCTTCGTCTTCGGCCACGGGTCGGGGAAGAACGTCCACACCTCGTCGACGCTGCCCGGCGCGAAGAGCCGATCGAGCGCTTCGGAGGCGTCGATCTCGATGAGACGCACGTTCGTCACGCCCGCGTGGACGGCCTTCGAGATCGTCTGCGCGATGCCGGGACGCCACACCTCCAGAGCGATGAAATCCGTCTCGGGGTGCTCGAGCGCTGCATGGACGATCTGATCCCCCGCGCCCGAACCGATCTCGACGACGAGCTTCGCCCGGCGTCCGAACACCTCGGCGATGTCGAGCCGGAAACCATCGACGGGCTCGGTCGTCCCCGGCTTGCGGGGAACGTCGAGGACGTACTGCTCACCGTTGTCACTCAGCGCACGATGGTGACGCTCCGGCATCCGGCCGCCGCGGCGCGTGAACGAGCGCGTGCGTGCGAGTGGGCGCGGCCCGACCTGCGGGTGCTCCCCCGCGCCCTCCGACGGCTGGCCGGACGTCGCACCCGGAACGTAACCGGGCTTGCTCACTTCTTCTTCTCCGCCGACTCGCCCTGGCTGAGCGCGGCGATGAAGGCCTCCTGCGGCACCTCGACGGAACCGACCATCTTCATGCGCTTCTTGCCCTCCTTCTGCTTCTCGAGCAGCTTGCGCTTGCGGCTGATGTCGCCGCCGTAGCACTTGGCGAGCACGTCCTTGCGGATGGCGCGGATGTTCTCACGGGCGATGACGCGCGTGCCGATGGCCGCCTGGATCGGCACCTCGAACTGCTGACGCGGGATGAGCTCCTTGAGCTTCGTCGCCATCATCGTGCCGTAGGCGTACGCCTTGTCGCGGTGCACGATGGCGCTGAACGCGTCGACGGTGTCGCCCTGCAGCAGGATGTCGACCTTGACGAGGTTGGCGCTCTGCTCCCCCGCGGGTTCGTAGTCGAGCGAGGCATATCCGCGCGTCTTCGACTTGAGGGCGTCGAAGAAGTCGAACACGATCTCCGCGAGCGGCAGCGTGTAGCGCATCTCGACGCGCTCCTCGGACAGGTAGTCCATGCCGAGCAGGTTGCCGCGACGGGCCTGGCACAGCTCCATGACGGCGCCGATGTACTCGCTCGGCACGAGGATCGTCGAACGCACGACGGGTTCGGTGATGTCGGCGATCTTGCCCTCGGGGAACTCGCTCGGGTTCGTCACCTCGCTGACGACGCCGTCGTCCGTCGTCACCCGGTAGACGACGTTCGGCAGGGTCGAGATGAGGTCGAGGTTGAACTCTCGCTCGAGGCGTTCACGCGTGATCTCCAGGTGCAGCATGCCGAGGAAGCCGACGCGGAAACCGAACCCGAGCGCTGCCGACGTCTCCGGTTCGTAGACGAGCGCCGCGTCGTTGAGCTTCAGCTTGTCGAGGGCGTCACGCAGGATCGGGTAGTCGGAACCGTCGATCGGATACAGACCCGAGAACACCATCGGCTTCGGGTCGGAGTAGCCGCCGATCGCCTCGGACGCGGGCTTCGCGGCGTTCGTGACCGTGTCACCGACCTTCGACTGGCGCACGTCCTTCACGCCGGTGATGAGGTAGCCGACTTCGCCGACGGACAGGCCCTTCGTCGGGATCGGCTCGGGCGAGTTGACGCCGATCTCGAGCAGCTCGTGCGTCGCGCGCGTCGACATCATCTCGATCTTCTCGCGCGGGCTGAGCCGTCCGTCGACGACGCGGACGTAGGTAACGACGCCGCGGTAGGTGTCGTAGACGGAGTCGAAGATCATGGCGCGGGCCGGCGCGTCGGCGTCACCGACGGGGGCAGGCAGCTTCTCGACGATGACGTCGAGCAGTTCCTCGACACCGACGCCCGTCTTGCCGGAGACCTTGAGTACGTCCTCCGGTTCGCAGCCGATGAGGCCGGCGATCTCCGCGGCGTACTTCTCGGGCTGCGCGGCCGGCAGGTCGATCTTGTTGAGTACCGGGATGATCGTGAGGTCGTTCTCCATCGCCAGGTACAGGTTGGCGAGCGTCTGCGCCTCGATGCCCTGCGCGGCGTCGACGAGCAGGACGGCGCCCTCGCACGCGGCGAGCGAACGCGACACCTCGTAGGTGAAGTCGACGTGCCCCGGCGTGTCGATCATGTTGAGGCAGTAGGTCGTACCGTCGAGCTCCCACGGCATGCGCACAGCCTGGCTCTTGATCGTGATGCCGCGCTCGCGCTCGATGTCCATGCGGTCGAGGTACTGCGCACGCATGGCCCGATCCTCGACGACGCCCGTCTTGCTCAGCATCCGGTCGGCGAGCGTCGACTTGCCGTGGTCGATGTGCGCGATGATGCAGAAGTTGCGGATCTGCTCCGGCGGCGTCGCGGCGGGCTCGAGTGCCTTGCGGGCCATGGGTGACAACGTGATACCTCGAAGTTCGTCGGGTCGGTGTTCGCCGCCGCGCGCCCTGGAGGCGGCGATGACGCATCGATCTGCGGCCGCCCGTCGCGCCCCGCGAGGAGCACACCGGCGACCCTTCATTCTTTCACGCCCCGACACCCCTGCCGCACGCGTCACGTACGACGGCCGACGCGACACGTGCATCCAGCGCACGCGAAGAGAGCCCCACTACGATGCGAGACAGATACGCGTCGATCGGGTGTCGTCGAGCACGCGTTGTCGAACCGACGACGCATCACCCACGCCATACCGGTGGACCCGACGAGCCACTCCCCACAGGAGGCCAGCCCATGGATCTCGACCACACCCTTCGCCCCGCGGCAGAGCGCGTCAAGCAATCCGCCGTCGTCTCCGCACTGATCGTCGCCGCGCTGTGGATCATCGAGGCCCTCGACGTGCTGACGCACCACGCCATCGACGCCGCCGCCTCCCTGAAGGCCTGGGAGGTGAGCGACCTGTGGTCGATCTTCACCATGCCGTTCGCACACTACGGGTGGGCTCATCTCGAGGCGAACAGTGCGTTGCTGCTGCCGCTCGGGTTCGTCCTCGCCCTCAGCGGCCTGGCCGTCCTCGCGCGTGTGACGTTCATCGTCACCTGCACGTCGGGGCTCGCCGCGTGGCTGCTCAGCCCGCCGTACACGGCCGTCGCGGGTGCCTCGGGCGTCGTCTTCGGGTGGCTGACGTACCTCATCGTCCGAGGATTCTGGACGCGCCGCTGGCCCGAGGTCGTCGTGGGGCTCGTCCTCGCCGTCGTCTACGGCAGCGTGCTGTGGGGTGTGCTTCCGCAGAGCACCCACGCTTCGTGGCAGGGTCACCTCGGTGGCGCGATCGGCGGTGTTCTCGCCGCGAAGCTCGTCAGCGATCGGACGGCGTCCTCAGGCTGATCCGCACGGCCCGAGCGTGCCCACGATGACGGCAGAGCTGGGCGAATCAGCGCGGCCCCCTCGCGCCACCAGGGGCGCGATCAGCCTACGACGGCGGCGCGGCGCGACGTCCATGCCGAGACCAGCGTGATGACGGCGCCCGCGGCTGCGAGCACGGCACCGACGCGCGAGCACCACTCGTACCCGAGCCCCGCGTCGAGGACGACGCCGCCGAGCCAGGCGCCGAGGGCGTTGGCGGCGTTGAGCGTCGCGTGGTTGAGAGCGGCCGCGAGCGACTGGCCCTCGTGGGCGACGTCCATGAGCCGCGTCTGGATCATCGGCACCATGATCGTCGGCACGCAGCCGAGCAGGAACACGAACACGACCGCGCTGACCTTGTTGTGCGCGGCGAAGCCGAAGAGCGACAGGATGATCGCGATCGTCACGAGGCAGCCGAAGATGCCGCGCATGAGCCCGCGCATGGCGACGCGTTCGGACAGGAACGCACCCGCCGTCATGCCGATGCCGTAGATGACCAGGATGACCGGCACGACGGCGTCCGAGAAGCCGGTGAGCTCCGTCATCGTCGGCGCGATGTAGCTGAACGTCGAGAACATGCCGCCGAAGCCGACGACACCGATCGCGAGCGCGAACCACACCTGCGGGCGCGTCAACGCCTTCAGTTCACCGGTGACGGACGTGACGCCCAGGGAGCCCTGGTGCGGGATCCACAACCACACCGCAACGACGGTGAGCAACGCGATGACGGCGACGAGGGCGTACGGCCACTGCCAGCCCAGATGCTGCCCGAGCCACGTCGAGACGGGCACGCCGACGATGTTCGCCACCGTCAGGCCAGCGAGCATCATCGACACGGCCCAGGTGCGCCGGTGCTTCTCGACGAGGGTGGCCGCGACGACGGCGCCGATGCCGAAGAACGCGCCGTGCGGCATGCCCGCGACGAAGCGCGCGAGCAGCAGCATCGGGTAGCTCGAGGCGAGCGCCGAGCCGATGTTGCCGACGAAGAACGCGACCATGAGTCCGAGCAGGACGTTCTTGCGCGGCACCTTCGCGAACAGCATCGCGACGAGAGGGGCACCGACGACCACGCCGAGCGCGTACGCCGACACCGCGTGGCCTGCGCTCGGGATCGAGATGCCGATGCCCCGCGCGATCTGCGGCAGCAGCCCCATCGTGACGAACTCCGTCGTGCCGATGGCGAAACCGCCGAGCGCCAGCGCCAGGATCGCCAGACCGGCTCGCGGGTAGCTGCCGTGGCGGTTCGAGCGTTCGGCGTCGACGGCCTCGTCGTCGCAGATGTCATGCAGCGCGGTTGCTTCGGTCACCGATCCATTCTTCCGCACCCGTACCCCTACCCCGAGCCGCTGAGGGGGTGCGCACGGCGTGCGTTTCATCACCCGTCGTCACCTGCGTCCGTCGTTCGTGTGAGAGCGCAACCGGGCGGCCGGCGCGTGCCCCGCGCCCGGCGCTCGCCCGGACGGGCTACGTTCGGACCATGAACCTGCGCACCGTCGCCGTCCGCCTCTCCCGCGCCCTCGCACGTGGGGGCATGAATGCGCTCCTCGACCCCGAGCGCCGTGGAACGTCGTCCACGCGGCGCCGCGCCGACGCCACGGTCGGGCCCGACGGACGCCGCGCGGGTGCACCGACGTCGCACCGTCACGACGACGCGCCCAGCGCTCGTCCGGCCGGCTCCGCGCACCCATATGGTGGCGACTGGACGGCCCCGCTACCCGCGACGGCCTATGCGCCGCATGACGACGGGAATCCCGATCCGGGTGAGGTCGTGTGGGCGTGGGTGCCGTACGAGGAGGACCACTCGCAGGGCAAGGATCGTCCGGTTCTCGTCATCGCCCGGCACCCGGAGCTGGAAGACGTCGTCCTCGCGCTTCCACTGACGAGCAAGGATCACGACCGTGACGCCGCGCAGGAAGCTCGGGCGGGGCGTCACTGGATGGACGTCGGCTCCGGCGCCTGGGACAACCGCGGACGACACAGCGAGGTGCGCCTCGACCGAGTCCTGCAACTCGACGTCACCAGGGTGCGACGCGAGGGTTCACACATCGACGAGCAGACGTTCGACGCCGTCATCGCCGCCGCCCGCACCCGCTCCGTGGGCCGCTGAGCACACCGCCGCAACGGCGAACCCGTCCACATCGGCGATTTTCGTCCACATTCGCAAACGGCGCCCACCTCCGCGATTCTCGTCCACCTCTGCGAATCTCGGTCACATTAGCGCGACGTCATCGACGCAGCGGGCGGCCGAGAGTCACAACGCCATCGACAGGTGCTGGAACGGCCCTTCGTCGCTGAAACCGGCCTTGCGGTAGAGCGCGTCGCCGCTCTCGGTGGAGAACAGCGAGACCCAGCCGGCCTCCTGCTCGCGACACCACTGCAGTGCGGCGTCGAGCAGTGCCGTGCCGCAGCCGCGGCCGCGGAACTCGGCCTCGGTGCACATGTCGCCGACGTACGCCGAGCGGCCCGAGCCGTCGGGGCCGGGCAGGTGCTGTTCGACGGTCGCCGTCACGCACGACGCGAGCGGCGAGCCGGGGCCCGCGCCCTCGACGCGGTCGACGACGAAGCACGCGTACCCGTCGGAGGCGAGCAGCTGACGCGCGACGCGGGCGCACCGTTCGCGCCACGCGTCGTCGAGTTCGATGTCGAAGGGCCACCCGTCGATCATGAGCAGCGCCTTGAGGCGCACGATCTCGGGGACGTCATCCTGGGTGGCGCGGCGAATGTTCACGATCCGCACCCTAGCGCGGCACGCCCCGGAGCGGGTCATCCTTGCCCGCACGCCAGTTCCCGGTTACCGATACCGCGCGTACCTACGTTCAGGTAACCTCGGCTTCAGCCTCGTGTCACGCCGCCTCGAACGGCGCTCGCACACCCCGACGCACCGTCACTCATGGAAAGGGCCGAGATGACTTCGACCACCAACCAGGCCTCCCTCGCCGACAAGGGCCAGGCCATCGCACTGCGCCTTCTCGCCAAGGCCGGCGGGCACGATCTGCTCAAGAACCCGGCGATCCGCTCCAAGGTCGAGCGTGCCCTCTACCAGGGCAGCAAGTCCGGTTTCAAGGCTCAGACGGTGGCCGGGCGCGCCTTCACCAAGAAGGCCGGCTCGGGCGACGCGGCACGCACCGCCCCGACGAAGCCGCGCCGCGAGTTCGACCTGACGCCCACCGAGGATCAGGAGACGATCGCCGCCGTCGCCGCCGAACTGGCCGACGAACTGCTGCGTCCCGCCGCGGCGAAGGCCGACGCGGAGCGCGCCCTGCCCGACGAGATCCGTGCGCAGGCCACCGAGATGGGCCTGACGCTCGTCGGCGTCCCGGCCGAGCTCGGCGGCATCGCCGAGGAGCGCAGCGCCGTGATGACGGCCCTCGTTCTCGAGCAGCTCGCCCGCGGCGACATGGGCCTCGCCGTTGCGATCATGGCACCGGCCGCCGTCGCGACCGCCATCGCGGGCTACGGCACGTCCGCGCAGCAGGAGACCTACCTGCCCGCCTTCACCGACGAGAAGAAGCCCGCCGTCGCCGCGCTCGCGCTCGCCGAAGCGGGCCCGCTCGCCGACCCGCGCACCCCCGCGACGACGGCCACCCGGGACGGCGCCGACCTCGTCATCACCGGCGAGAAGGCGCTCGTGCCGTGCGCCGATGCCGCCGAACTGTTCGTCATCAGCGTCATGCTCGACGGCGCCGCGCGCCTCGTCATCGTCGAAGCCGGCACCGAGGGCCTGACGACGAGCGACGAGCCGGCGATGGGCGTGCGCGCTGCGCACACCGGGCGCCTGCACCTCGCCGGGGTGCGCGTGCCCGCCGAGAACCTGCTCGGCAAGGCTGACGACACCCTCGATGCCATCCGCCGCTCGCGCCTCGCGTGGGCCGCCCTCGCGTGCGGCACCGGCCGCGCCGTGCTCGATCAGGTCAGGCAGTACGTCGTCGAGCGCAAGGCCTTCGGTGAGCCGATCGGTCACCGTCAGGCCGTCGCGTTCACCGTGTCGAACATCGCGATCGAACTCGATGGGCTGCGCCTCGTCACCCTGCGCGCCGCGGCGCGTCTCGACGCCGGCGACGACGCCGGTGCCGCCGAGACCATCGCTCACGCCCGCGCGCTCGTCGGGATGCACGCCACGCAGATCGGCTCCGACGCCGTGCAACTGCTCGGCGGACACGGCTTCGTCAAGGAGTTCGACAACGAGCGCTGGTACCGCGACCTGCGCGGCGCCGGCGTCCTCGAAGGTGGCGTCAGCGTCTGAGCTCGCCGCTCCGCTGCGCCACCAGCCCTCCTCTTTCCGCGTCTTTTCAGCAAAGGACCCAGTGATGATCGACCTCGAGATCCCGAAGAAGTTCGTCCCCCTCGTCAAGCAGGCCGGCTCGATGGCCGACGAGGTCTTCCGCCCCGTCAGCCGCAAGTACGACCTCGCCGAGCACACCTACCCCGCCGAGCTCGACCTCGTCTCCGCCCTCATCGACGGCATGACCGACTCGGGTGCGAGCAACGGCGCGGGCGCCGCCGGTTCCACGCGCGCCAAGGACGGCACCGACCAGGCCCCGGCCAGCACTGACGCCGACGAGGCGACGGGCGTGACGAAGCCCGCGTCCGGCACGAAGGCCGGCAAGGTCAACAAGAACGGCGCCAACATGAGCTCGGCGCTGTCGATCATGCAGACGTGCCGTGGTGACGTCGGGCTGACGCTGTCGATCCCGCGTCAGGGCCTCGGCAACGCCGCCATCGCCGCCGTCGCGAACGACGAGCAGAAGGAGCGCTACGGCAACCGCTGGGCTGCCATGGCGATCACCGAGCCCGACACCGGCTCGGATTCGGGCAACATCCGTACGACCGCGACGAAGGACGGCGACGAGTACGTCCTCAACGGCGAGAAGATCTTCGTCACCTCCGGTGAGCGCGCCGAACTCGTCGTCGTATGGGCGACGCTCGACCGTTCGCTCGGCAAGAAGGCGATCAAGTCGTTCGTCGTCGAGCGCTCCAACCCTGGCCTCAAGCTCGTGCGTCTCGAGCACAAGCTCGGCATCCGCGCCTCCGACACGGCGGCGTTCGTCCTCGAGGACTGCCGTGTGCCCGCGAACGATCTGCTCGGTGACCCCGAGATCCGCACCGAGGGCGGCTTCGGTGGCGCGATGCAGACGTTCGACAACACGCGCCCCCTCGTCGCGGCGATGGCCGTCGGTCTGACGCGCGCCTGCCTCGACTTCACCCGCGCCGCCCTCGAGAAGGCCGGCCACGGCCAGGACTGGGACGCGCCCGTCGCGGCCCAGACGTACGCCTCGGCGCGCCTCGTGCAGATGGAGGCCGACTACGAGTCGGCGCTGCTGCTGACGTTGCGTGCCGCGTGGATGGCCGACAACGGCAAGCCCAACTCCATGGAGGCGTCGATGGCGAAGGCGAAGGCGGGCCGCACGTGCGTCAACGTCGCGCTGCAGTGCGTCGAACTCGTCGGAGTCGACGGCTACGCCGAGAGCGAGCTGCTCGAGAAGTGGGCGCGTGACGCGAAGATCCTCGACATCTTCGAAGGCACGCAGCAGATCCAGTTGCTCGTCGTCGCTCGTCGCCTGCTGGGTCTGACGAGTGGGCAGCTGAAGTAATCTCGCTCCCCTTGTCGATCATCGCCCGGAAACGCCTCGTCCCTGACGCGTTTGCGGGCGATGATCGTTCGGCGGGGCGCACTGCGCGCGGGGCGGCGGCCTTCTCACCAGAAGCATCGCTCGTGAAGTTGAATCGTGAAGTGACCCTCGGTGTCACAGCCATATGAGACATGGGTCACATCGTGGTGTGACCACCTAATGCAGCCTCTTCGCGAACGCCGAGTTCCGCGCGCTGTTCATCTCTCGGATGCTGCTCATGGTCAGTGCCGTCATGGGGACGTTCACGCTGGGCGTCGTGATGTTCGACCAGACCCGCTCCCCCTTGTTGACCGCGCTGGTCATGTTCGGCCGGCCACTGGTCCAGCTCGTCACGTCGCGCTACCTGCTCGCCTCGAGCGACCTCCTGCACCCGCGCACCGCCATGATGATGACGGGCGTCGTCGCCGCCTGCGTCGACAGCATCCAGGTCATCCCGTCACTGCCGTGGTGGATGCGCTTCGTGCTCGTCGCCGTCATGCACTCCGCCCTCGCCGCGACCATCGCGCTGCTGTCGGACATCGTGCCCAAGGAAGCGTTCGTCCTCGGGCGCGCAACGCTCAACATGAAGGTGAGCACCGTCCAGGTCGTCGGCAACGCCCTCGGGCCATCCTGCTGAGTGGTTGGCCCCCACGAACCTGTTCCTCATCTCCGCCGGGGCGGCCGTCGTCGCCGTCATCGGCACCCGCATCGGCCTGCAGGACTACCGGCCAACGACTCCTGCTGCCGCTGCGCCTGCTGCTCGCCGCACCGTTCCTCGTGTTCGCCCCCTCCGCCCGCCGATCGTGCTCGCCGCGCTTTTGGGCGGCATCGCCGCCATCGGCTACGCGGCCGCCCTGCCCCTGCAAGAACGCCTCGTCGCATCCATCGACCTCGCCACCAAGGGCCAAGCCTTCGGCCTGCTCAGCACAGGCACCATGGTGGACCAAGCCGCCGGCGCGCTGCTCATCGGAGGCATCGCCGGTGTTGTCGCAGCCGCTGCCGCCATGACGATCGCCGCTGTGCTCGCCATCGCGACATCGCTGCTGCTCATGCCGGCGCTGCGCGGGACGATGCCTTCCGAAGACGAAGCCATGGCGCTGGCGTGACGATGGGCTCACGCGGCGTGGCGGCGAGGTTCACGCGCTTCGCGCGTCGTGGCGTGGCGGCGCGAGGTCCAAGCGCTTCGCGCGTCGTGGAGCTATGGGGACTCCGTCGGGCTCGCTAGCGCTCGCCCTCCTCCTCGAGTCACAGAGTTCAACAGAGATAGAGAAAGACCCTCACCGAACAAAAATCGTGTACGGTGAGGGTCTTTATCTGTCTCGGTGGAGCTATGGGGATTCGAACCCCAGACCTCTTCCATGCCATGGAAGCGCGCTACCAACTGCGCCATAGCCCCGTGACCCACTCACGTGAGCACTCGCAGAACGTTACCTCCTCGACGCAGCAAGTCCAACTCGAGTTCACCCCGATGCGACGACTCCTCAGGTCACGCGCTGCGTGCGTGCACAGCTGGGGCGTCGCGCGTCCCAGCGTCGCGCAGGCACACGGGCTTCGCGCGTCGGAGCTATGGGGACTCCCTCGGGCTCACTGGCGCTCGCCCTGCTCCTCGAATCACAGAGTTCGATCAAAGACAGAAACAGAGGACCACCCAGACGAAAAGCGTGTCTGGGTGCTCCTCTGTTTCTGTCTTGTGGAGCTATGGGGATTCGAACCCCAGACCTCTTCCATGCCATGGAAGCGCGCTACCAACTGCGCCATAGCCCCGCACTCACCTCGTGAGCAACCCGTGTACTTTAACCGGCCGGTCACCCACGAAGCAAATCACCCGCATGCACGCCGCGAACCTCGACCCGCGAACGGTCACGCCGCCTTCGGACGCTTCTTCCGCACGTACACGAGACGCCTCGCATGCGCGACGACCGTGCCGTCAACCAACGTCAGATCACACTCGAACCAGCGCAATACCTTCGACCCGTCAGCGGCCTGCGCACGGATCTCCTCGACGACGTCCTTGGGCATCTCGTACACGCCGTACACCGTCGATGTGCCCGGCGAACGGAACTCGATCTCACACGCCTGATCCCACACGAGATACTCCGGACCCAACTGATGCATGAGCAGCAACGGGAAGAAGGCATCCGTCATCGCGTTGATCGACCCACCGAACGCCGTGCCGTTCTGGTTGCGATTCAGCCGATTGAGCTTGAGTTCGACGCGCGCTTCGCTCCAGTCGTCCGAGAACGACTTCACCCGCAATCCCATGCCCACCAGCGGCGGGTAGAAGTTCATGAGCCGCCCGAACGTGCGCGGCGACATCCGCTTGCGCTCGCGCCCCGCGTGCCGACTCATCGCCGCACCTCGTCCCCGCGACGGGCCTCGTCCGCACGGCCCGCGACGGGCACACCCACGAGACGGTTGATCGCCGGTGAGGCCAAGCCCATCCCGACACCACCGAGGATCGGCGGCAACCACGCCCCGAACGCGTCGTCGAGGACGCTGTCAGGAAGGAGGGACCGCGCCACGAGAATGACGGCGACGAAGGCCACCAACCCGAGCGCGAGAGCCGCGAGAACGCGAAGCCACTCCGGGCGCCCCATCGGTCGAGAACCACCCTCGATCCCCAACCATCGCTCCATCGACGTGCTGCTGCCGTGCTCGCTCACTTGAGCCTCTCTCCTCGTCCGCGTGCGATCCGCCCTGATCATGCCACGCCTGACGCGGCGCCGACGGCCCCTTCACGAGGTTGCCCCACCCCCACTCCGCCGCGAGCACCAAGCCCGGAAACCGAGACATGAATGCCGATCCGCCGACACGGCAAGACGCGGCCGCACCACAGAGCCCACGAGCCCGCAGGCTCACTCCCCCGCGTTCCAGCGTTCGATGGCCCAACCACCATCGCGACGCTCGACGAGCGTCACCCAGTGGCAGTTGTCGATGCTCCGGAACGACGTGCGCACGGTCTGCGGCGTCAGCCCCGCCAACGCACCCGCCACCCCGCGGATGACGGCGCCGTGCGTCACGACGAGCACACTCTCCCCCGGGGTTGCCGACGACACGGCATCACGCACGCCCGCCTCGACGCGTGCCGTCGCCTCGGCGAGCGTCTCGCCGCCGTCACCGCGCCGGACGTCGTCGCCACGCGCGATCGCGGCCGACGCGTCGGGCCAGCTCGCAGCGACCTCGGCGTGCGTCAGACCGGCCCACGCACCCATGTCGATCTCGACGAGCCGAGCGTCCTCGGTGCGCACGAGCGGCCGACCGGCCAGGTCGAATGCACCCTTGAGCACGGACGTGGTCTGCGCCGCGCGCCGCGCCGGCGACGTCACGAGGCGCGTGATCGAACCGTCGCGCACGAGCAGCGCCGCGGCACGCTCGGCCTGGCGGAGCCCCACGTCGTCGATCGGCACGTCCAGGCGGCCCTGCCAGCGCCCCTGCTCGTTCCACGCCGTGCGCCCATGACGCAAGAGAATGACCCGCCGCAGCGGGTCATTCTCGGGGGACGTCGGCGTCACGCGTCGGCGGGCTCGTCGAGCTCGAGTTCGATGACGGGGCAGTCCTGCCACAGGCGCTCGAGGTCGTAGAACTCGCGGTCCTCCTCGTGGAAGGCCTGCAGGACGATGTCACCGAAGTCGATGAGCACCCAACGCCCGGAGGCGCGGCCCTCACGTCGCTGAGGCTTCGCGCCGAGCGGCAGCAGCGCCTCCTCGACGGCGTCGACGATGGCGTTGACCTGACGCTCGCTCTCCGCGGAGGCGATCACGAACGTGTCGGTGATGGCGAGCTGATCACTCACGTCGATCGCGGTGATCGACGTGGCGAGCTTGTCCGCGGCGGCCTGGGCGGCAGCTCGCGTCAGCTCGAGGGAACGGTCTGTTGCGGACACTCAGTCCTCCTGGAGGGAGCCCGCTCGGGGCCCGTAAAGCTGGTACTTGTGGATGTACTGCACGACGCCGTCGGGCACGAGGTACCACACGGGTTTGCTCGCACGCACCCGGTCACGGCAGTCGGTCGAGCTGATCGCCATGGCCGGGATCTCGAGCAGGGTGACGCGATCGTGCGGCAGCCCCGCGTCACTGAGCTCGTGCCCGGGGCGCGTGACGCCGATGAAGTGCGCCAGCTCCCACAGCTCGTCGACGCCCTTCCACGACAGGATCTGCGCGAGCGCGTCGGCCCCTGTGATGAAGAACAACTCCGAATCGGGACGCAGCCGCTTGAGGTCCGTCAACGTGTCGCGCGTATACGTCGGGCCCTGACGGTCGACGTCGACGCGGCTCACGCTGAAGCGCGGGTTAGACGCCGTCGCGATGACCGTCATGAGATAACGGTGCTCGGCCGGCGCGACATCTCGTCCGGCCTTCTGCCACGGCTGACCCGTGGGCACGAAGATCACCTCGTCGAGGTCGAGGAGGCTTTGAACCTCACTCGCCGCGACGAGGTGACCGTGGTGAATGGGGTCGAACGTGCCGCCCATGACCCCGATTCGTGATGTCAGTGGTTCACACCCTGGTTCTGACCCCCACCTCGCACACCGGCGGGGCCGTGGCCCTTGGGGGCACCGTAGCGGGCCGCGGTGTTGCGGAAGGCCCACAGCAGCGCGAACAACAGGCCGAAGATGCACAGGGCCATCAGACCGAAGGCCCACGGCGGCATGGCGATGTGGTTCTCCTCGAGCTCCGGAACATCCACAGCGGCGACAAGCGAAACGAACGACGTCATGAAAGCAAGGATACTGCCTCAGCACAGCCCGATGACAGCGACCCTTCCTAACGTCTCGATCGACACGGTGCCACCGCGCACGAGCCGATCCGCCGAGAAGGTAGCCATGACCTCCCACCCCAGCCTCGACACCCTCCCCAACGGCGCACCCCACCTGTCCGTCGTCGTCCCGATGTACGACGAGCAAGAGGTCCTGCCCCTGTTCGCCGAACGCCTGCGCCCCGTCCTCGACGGGCTCGAGGTGCCGTACGAGGTCGTGTGCGTCGACGACGGATCCCGCGACGCGACCGCGTCGCTCCTGCACGCGATGCGTCGGACGTGGCCGCAGGTGCGTCTCATCCAGCTGCGCGCGAACTCCGGGCACCAGGCGGCGATCAGCGCGGGCCTCGCCCGAGCCCGGGGACGCTGGATGGTGACGATCGACGCCGATCTGCAGGATCCACCCGAGGTGATCGCCCAGATGCTCGAGGTGGCCGAGCGAGAACACGTCGACGTCGTCTACGGCGTGCGCACCGACCGCAGCACCGACACCGCCTTCAAGCGCGTCACCGCCGAGGCGTTCTACGCACTCATGCATCGCCTCGGCGCGCGTGGGGCAATGAACGCCGGCGACTTCCGACTCATGTCGCGCACGACCGTCGACGCCGTCCTCGCGCTGCCGGAGACCAACCGGGTGCTGCGCCTCGTCGTGCCGGCCCTGGGCTTTCCGTCGGCCGACGTCGGCTACCGCCGCGACGAGCGGGCCGCCGGCGAGTCGAAGTACCCGTTGAGCAAGATGATCAGGCTGACGCTCGACTCCGTCACGGGCGTCTCCAGCGCTCCGCTGCGCCTCGCGACGTGGTTCGGTCTCGCCGGCTTCGTCCTCGCCTTCGCGGTGGCCGCATTCGCCGTCGTCTCGAAGCTGACGGGTCACTCGATCACCGGATGGGCGTCCACGATCGTCGTCGTCAGCGGCTTCGGCGCGCTGCAGCTGCTGTGCCTCGGCGTGCTCGGCGAGTACGTGGGCCGCCTGTTCCAAACGGCCCAGGCACGCCCGACCCACTACGTCGCCTACGACTCGTTCGAGGCCGGGGGCCAGGGCACGGGCGATGATGCTCGCTCCGGCGTCGAGACACAGAGTGGTTCCCGCGCAGACGGAACACACCCCGTCGCCGAACCCGGGTTCGAGGTGCTCGCCCAGGCGTCATGACGCTCCGGGCGCCGGGCGGTGGGCGCCGGGCCGCGACGAACGCGCTTCAGGCGCCGAGCGTCACCCCGAAACGTCGGGACCGTCGTCAGGATGCGGCGCGAGTGACGTCAGCGGATCTGGCCGTCGCCGTCGACGATCCACTTCGTCGTCGTCAGCTCCGCGAGCGCCATCGGGCCGCGTGCGTGCAGCTTCTGCGTCGAGATGCCGATCTCGGCGCCGAAGCCGAACTCGCCGCCGTCGGTGAAACGCGTCGAGGCGTTGATCATGACGACGGCCGAGTCGACCTGCGCGGCGAACGTGCGCGCTGCCGCGCGGTCCTCGGTGACGATGCAGTCGGTGTGATGCGTCGAGTAGCCATCGATGTGGGCGATCGCCCCCTCGAGGCTGTCCACGACACCGACCGACATCTCGAGGCCGTGGAACTCGGTGCCCCACGCCTCATCCGTGACGGGCTGGGTCGCGACGCCACCGGCGAGGGCAGCGGCGCGTTCGTCGGCGTGCAGGACGACACCGCGCTGGGCGAGCTCGGTGAGCACGCGGGGCAGAAACGTCTCGGCGACGTCGGCGTGCACGAGCAGACTCTCGGCCGCGTTGCACACGCTCGGCCGGTGCGTCTTGGAGTTCACGGTGATGTCGAGCGCCATGTCGAGATCCGCCGCGCGATCGACGTAGACATGGACGTTGCCCGTGCCCGTCTCGATGACCGGCACGCTCGAACCGGTGACGACCGCCTCGATGAGCGCGGCCCCACCGCGCGGGATGACGAGATCGACGAGACCGCGCGCGGTGATGAGCGCCGTCACGTCGTCGTGGCCGCCGTCGAGCAACTGCACCGCATCGGCGGGGAGTCCCTGCTGTTCGTACGAGGCGCGCAGTGCCTCGACGATCGCGGCGTTCGTCGCCGCCGCGGCCGAGCCGCCGCGCAGGATCATCGCGTTGCCGCTCTTCAATCCGAGCCCCGCTGCGTCGACGGTGACGTTGGGGCGCGCCTCGTAGATCATGCCGACGACCCCCATCGGCACGCGCACCTGCTTGATCTGCAAGCCGTTGGCGAGAGTGTTGCCGCGCGTCACCTCGCCGACGGGGTCGGGCAGCGCCGCGACGTCGCGCAGCGCCTGCGCGACCTGGGTGACGCGTTCGGGCGTCATCCGCAGCCGATCCTGCAGGCTCTCGCTCATGCCGCCCGCAGCGCCCCGCGCCAGGTCCTCCTCGTTCGCCGCGACGATCGTCGCGGACGCGGCCTCGACGGCGTCGGCGAGCGTCAGCAGCGCGGTATCCTTCTCGGCGCGCGAGAGCAGCGCGAGGCGTTTCGACGCGGCGCGCGCCGCGCGACCGGCGGTCTCGATGCGGTGACGGGTTTCTTCAGCGACGTCGCTCATGCGCCCACTGTAGGAGCGCACGCCCGCCTCGCTCCAGTCCGCCCGAGCGCTTCTTCACGGTGTGGGCACGCACCTCGCGCACCCCGCCGACCCGCGCGCGCAGCTCGTCCTCGATGCGCCGGTGCAGCGTCATCGCCGCCGCGGGGCAGCCGTCGCACGCGCCCGTGAGGCTGACGGTGACGACGCCGCGCTCGACGCCGATCAGCGTGATGTCGCCGCCGTGCGAGTGCGCCACTTGCTCGGCGACGTCCGCGACGACCACTCGGGCCTGCTCGGCGATCTCGGTGTCGTCGGCAGCGCCCTCGTCGAATTCGCCCACGGCGTCCCCGTCGGCGTTGCTCGAGGCATCGCTCGGCTCGACGCCGCCGGGCTCACGCGCAACGAATCGGCTCGACGTGTCAGCAAGCACGTCGCTCAGCGCGTCGCGCACGGCTGCTCCGTCACTCGCCCACGTGTGCGGCGCGCGCAGCCTGACGACGAGCGCGCCCGGTTCGCTGACCATGTCGCCGGCGCCCGCGCGCGTCAGCGCCTCGGGCCACGCCGCGAGCGCTCCGAGCGGGACGTCGCACCGCGCTCCGGAGAAGCGCCACCGCACGACGTCTGGATCGGGTGTTGCCTCCGGGTGCAGGGCGAGGTCGCTCATGTGAGCGCGAGCACGATGTGGCGAGCGAGGAACGCCATGCCCCATGCGAGGACGAACATGTACGCCCACGCGATCGCCGGCCAGCGCCACGTGTTCGTCTCGCGACGCATGATCGCGATGGTCGAGACGCACTGCAGGGCGTAGACGAAGAACACGAGCAGCGCGACGACCGTCGCCGTCGTGAAGACGAGCTGCCCGGCGTGCGGGCCGTCGCTGAACGTCATCTTCATGAGCGCCGCGCGCGGGTCCTCGGGGTCGGTCGCGCTCGCCACCTGCCCGAGCGTCGCGACGAAGACCTCGCGCGCACTCGTCGCGCCGAGCAGCCCGACGCAGATGTGCCAGTCGAACCCGAGCGGCGCGAAGATCGGCTCGATGAACCGCCCGATCGAGGCGGCATACGAGTGGTCGATGACGTACGCGGCCTTCTCGGTGTCGCCCATCCCGGCGGTCTCGGCGCCGCGGGCCGGGAAGTTGAGCAGCACCCACAGCGCGACCGTCGTCGTCAGGATGATGCCGCCGGCCTTGCGCAGGAACATACGCACCGAGTGCCACATCGTCGTCACGACGTTGCGGATCGACGGGAAGCGGTACGGCGGCATCTCCATGTAGAACGGCAGCGACGCATCGCGCAGCGCCGTCGCCTTGAACACGGCGACCGCGACGAGGGCCGACAGCCCGCCGAGCACGTACAACCCGAAGAGCACGAGGCCCTGCGCGTTGAACGGCCCGTACCGCTGCCCCGGTTCGACGAGCAGCGACGTCAGCAACACGTAGACAGGCAGGCGCGCCGAGCACGTCATGAGCGGCGCAGTGATGATCGTCGCGATGCGGTTGCGTGACGACGGGATGGTGCGCGTCGCCATGATGCCTGGCACCGCGCATGCGAACGAGCTGAGCATCGCGACGAACGCGCGGCCCTCCAGCCCCGTGGCGGCCATGATCCGGTCCATGAGGAACGCCGCGCGCGACAAGTACCCGACGTTCTCGAGCAGTGACAGGACGAGGAACAGCAGCATGATCTGCGGCACGAAGACGAGCGTCGCGCCGACACCACCGATGATGCCGTTGCCGACGAGTGAGGCGAGCGTGTCGTTCGGGATGTGTTGCGCCTGGGCGCCGAGCCACGCGAACCCCTGCTCGACGAGATCCTGCAGCGGCGCAGCGACGGTGAAGATGGCCTGGAAGAACAGGAACATCGTCGCGAAGAACACGGCGAGACCGGCGACCGGGTGCAGCAGCACCGCGTCGATGCGCCGCGAGCGCGTGTCCTGCCCGGCGGGCATGTACTCGGCGGCCGCGAGCACCGAACGCGACCACGGCGCGAGCTGCGCATCCTGCGTCGGCGGGCTGACGACGGGCCGCGTCCAGGCGGGGACGTCGGCGAGCAGGGCGCGGACGTCGTCGACCCCCGCGCCCGTCGCCGCCATGACGGCCCGCACCGGCACGCCGAGGGCCCGCTCGAGGGCTGCGACGTCGAGGTGGCCGCCGCGCGCGTGCAGTTCGTCGATCATCGTGAGGGCCAGCATCGTCGGCTTGCCCAACGCGATCGCGCGCGCGACGAAGGGCAGCGAGCGTCGCAACGTCGTGGCGTCGGCGACGACGATGAGCGCGTCGGGTGCCGGCACGCCGTCGAGTCGGCCGGCGAGGGCATCGACGACGACCTGCTCGTCGGGGCTCACGGCCTCGAGGCTGTAGGTGCCCGGCAGGTCCTCGAGGACGAGGTTCGTCCCGCCTGCGCGCACGTCTCCGAACGAACGCGACACCGTCACGCCCGGGTAGTTGCCCGTCTTCGCGCGCAGACCGGTGAGTCGGTTGAAGAGGCTTGACTTGCCGGCGTTCGGCGCGCCCAGCAGCGCGACGCGGGTGCTCGTCGCGGCGTCCGCTGTCGCGACGTCATCGGGGGCGTGGCAGCTCACAGGACGTCGACGCGGATGGCACCCGCGTCACGCCGACGCAGGCAGAGTTCGTAGTCGCAGACACGGAAGACTATCGGATCGCCCATCGGCGCACGGCGCACGACCTCGATCTGTTCACCCTCGCGGAAGCCGAGCTCGCGCAGGCGACACAGGACGGCGTCGGCGCACCGGGACGCATCGAATCCGACGACGGTGGCGTGGGAGCCGGGCCGCAGCAGGTCGAGAGTCGTCATGGGCCTCACCTTCGGAGCACTCGCATCGTCGCGGGACGCGGCGATCATAGGCAAGGCTAACTTTACTCCCCCGGGCCGAACAAGTGGCTCAGGGCAGCAGCACCAGATGATCGCGGTGGACGAGGCTGCGCTCGAAAGCCGGGCCGATGGCGTCGCTCAGATCGCGAGTCGTGCGCCCCATGGCACGGTGCACGTCGGCGACGTCGTAGTTGACGAGCCCGCGCGCGAACACGTGGCCGTGACGGTCGGCGAGGTCGACGGCGTCGCCTGCGAGGAATCGCCCCTGCGCCTCGATGACACCCGCGTGAAGCAGCGAGCGCCCCTTCGTCCGCACGGCCTCGACTGCGCCATCGTCGAGCACGAGGCGCCCGGCCGGGTGCGTCGCGTGCGCGAGCCACAGGCGTCGCGCGCTGCGACGACGACCTGTCGGCGCAAATGCCGTGCCCACCTGCTCGCCGAGCAGCGCGTGGCGCGCGTTCGGCATCGACGTCAGCATCGTCGGGATGCCGGCTGCGGTCGCGATGCGCGCCGCGTCGACCTTCGTCCGCATGCCCCCGGTGCCGACACCGGATCCGGTGCCGCCGATCTCGACGTCATCCATCGCGGCGACGTCCGCGACGAACGGGATCCGCGAGGTGCCCTCGCGGCTCGGCGGACCGTCATAGAGGGCGTCGACGTCCGAGAGCAGGATGAGCGCGTCGGCGTCGACGAGGTGCGCGACGAGCGCCGCGAGCCGGTCGTTGTCACCGAAGCGGATCTCCTGCGTCGCGACCGTGTCGTTCTCGTTGATGACGGGCACCGCGCCGAACTCGAGCAGCGTCTGCAGCGTCGAGCGGCCGTTGAGGTACGTGGCGCGGCGGGTGACGTCCTCCGTCGTCAGCAGCACCTGCCCCATCGTCAGCCCGAGACCCTGGAACAGCAGCGAGTACGCGGACATGAGCTGTCCCTGCCCGACGGCAGCTGCGGCCTGCGCCTGCGGCAGCTCCGTCGGGCGCGTCGGCATGCCGAGCTGGCCCATCCCCGCAGAGATGGCTCCGGAGGAGACGAGCAGCACCTCCTTGCCCGCGTGCCGACGCTCGGCCAGCACCCCGACGAGCTCCGTCAGCGCCTCGTGGTTGATGCCGCCGCTCGTGTGGGTGATCGAACTCGACCCCACCTTGACGACGACGCGCTTGGCTTCGCGGACCTGCGCGCGCACCGCGTCGCCGTCGACGGCAGGGGTCGTCGGGGGCGTCTGCGGGGCGTGCTCGGCATGATCGTGCTCGTCGCGCACATCAGCCGCACGCGTGGCGTGCTCGTCGGGCATGGTCGTCGTGGCGTCTGCGTTCATCGGGCGACTCCTTGCTGCACCGACGCGCGGGGCGCGTCACTCCTCGGTGCGGTAGCTCTCGTGCTCGGTCCAGACTCCGGCCTGACGTTCGGCCGCGAGCTCTTCGCGCGCCAGACGCTGACCGTCCTTGCGGTTGTGGAACTCGTCGCGCTTCTCGGCGCGCGACGGACGCGACGCCTCCTCGAGGCGTAGGTCGGTGCCGCGGGCGCCGAGCAGTTCGGCGCCGGCCTGCAGGGTGGGCTCCCAGTCGAAGACGACAGCGTTGTCGCCGGGACCGATGAGGACGGTCGAGCCGGGCACCGCGCCCGCCTTGAACAACTCCTCCTCGATACCGAGTCGGTTGAGACGATCGGCGAGGTAGCCGACGGCCTCGTCGTTGCTGAAGTCGGTCTGGCGCACCCAGCGCGTCGGGCGATCCCCGACGATACGGAACAGCGTGCCGTGCGTGCCACCCTCCTTCACGATGCGGAACCCGGCGTCGTCCATGGCCTTCGGACGCACGATGACGCGCGCCGGCACGGCCGACTCGACCTCCTGACGCGCCTGCTCGACGTGCTTGGCGAGCGCGAACGTCAGCTCCTTGAGGCCCTGGTGCGCAACGGCGGAGACGATGAACACCTCGAGGCCGCGTGCTTCGAGGTCGGGCTTGACCATCTCGGCGAGTTCGCGGGCGTCCGGCACGTCGGCCTTGTTGAGCACGACGATGCGGGTGCGCTCGGAAAGGGGCTTGCCGCCGAGGGATTCGTCGGCGACGTACTCGCTCAGTTCGTGCTCGATCGTGTCGAGGTCGCTCATCGGGTCACGGCCCGGCTCGAGCGTCGCGCAGTCGATGACGTGGACGAGGACCGAGCAGCGCTCGACGTGACGCAGGAACTCCAGGCCGAGGCCCTTGCCCTGGCTCGCGCCGGGGATGAGACCGGGCACGTCGGCGATCGTGAAACGCTGCGAACCAGCCGTCACGACACCGAGATTGGGCACGAGCGTCGTGAACGGGTAGTCGGCGATCTTCGGCTTCGCGGCGCTGACGACGGAAACGAGCGAGCTCTTGCCGGCGCTCGGGAAACCGATGAGGGCGACGTCGGCGAGCGTCTTCAGCTCGAGCACGATGTCGTTGCTCTCCCCCGGCTCGCCGAGCAGCGCGAAACCGGGCGCCTTGCGCCGCTGGCTCGCGAGGGCCTTGTTGCCGAGGCCGCCGCGGCCACCGGCGGCCGCGACGTAACGGCTGCCGAAACCGACGAGGTCGGCGAGGATCGTGCCGTCGCGATCCTTGACGACGGTGCCCTCCGGCACGGGCAGGACGAGGTCGTCGCCGTCGGCGCCGTTGCGTTCGTCACCGGCACCCGGCTTGCCGTTCTGCGCGCTGCGGTGCGGGCTCTTGTGGTACTCGAGCAGCGTCGTCACCTGCGGGTCGACCTCGAGGACGACGTCACCGCCGTGCCCGCCGTTGCCGCCGTCCGGGCCACCGAGCGGCTTGAACTTCTCACGATGCACGGAGGCGACGCCGTGCCCACCGTTGCCGGCCGTCACGTTGAGGACGACGCGGTCGACGAAGTTGGTTGCCATGGGTGATTCCTTTCGGCGCGCGCGAGGCGCGTGGCGCGGCCGGGCCCGTGAGGCCCGTGGTGCCGCCGTGATGCGGTGCCGCGTCGATGCGTCACCACGTTGATTCTATGAGCGTTCCGAGACGCACGTGAGGGGGTGAGCCGCGACGCGCGGGCTCACCCCCTCACGCGGGGTGATCAGATGATCGCGTGAGCGATCAGGCCGTGATCTCCGGCTCGACGACGATGTCGACGACCTTGCGGCCCTTGCGCTCGCCGAACTTGACGGCGCCCGGGGCGAGGGCGAAAAGCGTGTCGTCGCCGCCACGGCCGACGTTCTCGCCGGGGTGGAAGTGCGTGCCGCGCTGGCGGACGATGATCTCGCCCGTGCCGACGACCTGGCCGCCGAAGCGCTTCACGCCGAGTCGCTGTGCATTGGAGTCACGACCGTTGCGGGTCGAGGATGCACCCTTCTTGTGTGCCATGTCAGAGCCTCTTTCGAAATCTGTGGAAGATCAGGGGTGAGCGCGAGGCTCAGCCGATCTTGGTGACCTTGATCTGCGTCAGCGGCTGACGGTGGCCCTGGCGCTTGCGGTAACCAGTCTTGTTCTTGTACTTCATGATGGTGATCTTCGGGCCCTTGGCGGCCTTGACGACCTCGGCGGCCACCTTGACACCGGCCAGCTTGTCGGCCTCGACCGTGATGTCGGCACCGTCGACGAGCATGAGCGGCTTCAGCTCGATGCTCTCGCCCGGCTGCGCCGAGACCTTGTCGATGAGGAGGACATCGCCGACGGAGACCTTCTCCTGGCGACCACCCGCGCGAACAATCGCGTACACGTTGGACTCTCTTTCGTCATGGCACGCTCGCTCTGTCTGACCGGCCGATAGCTACCCCGGTTTCGCCGCGCACACGCACGAGGCGCAGGCTGGCGGTGACGGGACATCGGGCGCGGTGGGCGCACCAAACGTAAAGAATACCTGGCGGCGGGTGCGGGGCCCAAATCGTCCTGATGGCCCGCCGGCTGTCGGTGCCTCGCCTCGCCAGGACGCTTGAGGTCTGAAACTCCGCGGTGCCGGATTGAAGTCTTCACGACGACGGTTGGGGGCCGAAAATCCGCCATGCGGAGTTTCGGCCCCCAAGATCGTCGGGACGACGTGGTGCGCGCCCCGCGCGATCGATCAGTCGTCGCTCGCTGCCTTCGGCGCGGGTGCCCCGGCGGGCGAGCTGACGCGAGCACGCTTCTTGCGTGCCGGAGCCTTCTGCTCGCCAACGGCAGCCGACGCCGCGTCAGACGTGTTGCTCGCCGTAGCCGTGTTGTGGGCCGTGGCCGTGTCGTTCGCGGTGGTCGCGTCGCTCGTCGTGGTCGAACCCGTCGAGTTCGACGCCGAGCCGTCCTCCCCTGCGACCTTCGTCAACGGGGCCGACGACGACGCCGGCGCGCTGAGGTCGACCGGCTGCAGAGTGACGGGCGCACCCGCGCTCGAACCGGCGCGGCGACGCGGACGCTTCATCGGCGCCGGCGTCGTGCCGGCCGACGAGGTGACGACTGCCGATGACGTGGCGTTCGCCGGAGCATCCGACGTCGATGCGGCACCCAGCGTCGGGCCGTCGGTCGATGCCGTGTCCGTGCCGGAGCTCGCCAGTGCCGCCGAAGTCGACGGCGTAGCCGAGGTCGACGTGCCCGACTCAAATGCCTCGGACGGTGCGGTCGATGCCGACGCCGATGCCGCCGGCACCGTCATGACGCTCGCCTCACCGGCTCGTGCGGGCGCACCCGTCGACGCCGCCGCGCGACGCGAACCGCGACGACGCGCCGTCGGGGCCTGCGCCGTCGACGCCGTCGCAGTGGCAGCGCTGCCCGCGTCGGCAGGAGCCGAACCGCTCACCGTCGTGCCGTTCGTCGCGATGTCGGCAGCGGCACCCTCGTTCGCCGCAGGCGCGCTCGTCACGTCGCCCGCGTCCGTCGAGGCGTCGGCAGCAGCCTGGGCGACGCGCTCCGAGCGCGGCTTGACGCGACCGGAGCGGCGCGTGCCCGACTTCTTGGGCGCACTTGTCTCGGGAGCAGCCTCAGCCGAGCCAGCGCCGTCCTGCGGCGACACCGTCATGACGGCGTCGTCGTCAGACGCGGTGGAGACGGGCTTCGACGTCGCCGACTTGTCGCCCGCGGAGATCGCTGCGGCGTGCGCGGCCGCGGCGATCTGCGCGAAACCGTTGTCGCGCTCCGCCTTCGACTCGCCGGCCTCGTCCTGACGACCCTGGTGCTGACCGCCGTTCGAGCCGCCGGTCGAACCGTGCGAACCGTTGCCCGGGGTGTCACGGCCACCACGACCACCGCGCCCGCCACGACCCTTGCGGTTCGTGTCGTTGCCGTTGATGTCGCGGTTCTCGACCGGGTGGTCGTGGATGACGATGCCGCGCCCCTGGCACGACTCGCACGTCTCGGAGAAGACCTCGACGAGGCCCGCGCCGACGCGCTTGCGCGTCATCTGCACGAGGCCGAGCGAGGTGACCTCGGCGACCTGGTGCTTCGTGCGGTCGCGGCCCAGGCACTCGAGCAGGCGACGCACGACGAGCTCGCGGTTCGCCTCGAGCACCATGTCGATGAAGTCGACGACGATGATGCCGCCGATGTCGCGCAGGCGCAGCTGACGCACGATTTCCTCGGCCGCCTCGATGTTGTTCTTCGTCACGGTCTCCTCGAGGTTGCCCCCGGAGCCGACGAACTTGCCGGTGTTGACGTCGACGACCGTCATCGCCTCGGTGCGGTCGATGACGAGCGAACCGCCCGACGGCAACCACACCTTGCGGTCCATGGCCTTGGCTAGCTGCTCGTCGATGCGGTGCTCGGCGAAGACGTCTTCGTCGCCCTCCCACTTCTCGAGGCGCTCGACGAGGTCCGGCGCCACCTCGGAGATGTAGGTGTGCACCTCGTTCCAGGCACGCTCGCCGGAGACGACCATCTTCGCGAAGTCCTCGTTGAACACGTCGCGGATGACGCGGACCGTCAGATCCGGTTCGCCGTGCAGCAGCGACGGCGCGTTGGCCGTCTCGGCCTTCGCCTGGATGCGCTCCCACATCTTCATGAGGCGCTCGACGTCGGCGCGCAACTCCTCCTCGGAAGCACCCTCGGCGGCGGTGCGGACGATGACGCCCGCGTCGGCCGGCACGACCTCCTTGAGGATGCGCTTGAGGCGCGCGCGCTCGGTGTCGGGCAGCTTGCGGCTGATGCCCGTCATCGAGTTGCCCGGCACGAAGACGACGAAGCGTCCCGGTAGCGAGATCTGCGACGTCAGGCGGGCGCCCTTGTGGCCGATCGGGTCCTTCGTCACCTGGACGAGGACGCTCTCGCCCGCCTTGAGGGCGTGCTCGATGCGCTTGGGCTGGTTGTCGAGACCGGCGGCGTCCCAGTTGACCTCGCCGGCGTACAGGACGGCGTTGCGCCCGCGGCCGATGTCGACGAACGCCGCCTCCATCGACGGCAGCACGTTCTGCACCCGGCCGAGGTAGACGTTGCCCGCCATCGAGCTCGCCTGCTCCTGACGCGAGACATAGTGCTCGGCGAGCACCCCGTCCTCGAGGACGCCGATCTGAGTGCGCCCCTCCTGCTCGCGCACGACCATGACGCGCTCGACGCTCTCGCGGCGTGCGAGGAACTCGGCCTCGGTGATGACGGTGCGGCGGCGTCCCGCCTCACGGCCCTCGCGGCGGCGCTGCTTCTTCGCCTCGAGGCGCACCGAGCCCTTGATGGACGTGATCTCGTCCTTCGCGCGACGCGGCTCGCGCACCTTCGTCACGGTGTTCGCGTCGTCGCCGTCCGAGCCCTGACCCGAGCCGCTGCGACGGCGACGGCGCGTGCGCTTGCGCGACCCCGCGTCGTCCTGGGCGTCGTCGTGCTTCGAGCTGTCGTCCTGCGCGGCGTTGCCGTCGCGCTTGGAGCCGTCGCCCTGCGCCGCGTCGTCGTGCTTCGCGTTGCCACCCTTGGAACCGGAGTCGCGGTCGTCGGCGTCGTCGTGCTGAGCCTGCGAACCGTCGCGGGCGTCGTCACCCTTGTTGCCGCGACGGCCACGGCCGCCGCGTCGGCGCCGACGCGGGGTCTGCTCGTCGTCGTTCTCATCGTTCTCGTCGTTCGCGTCGTGGTTGTCGTCGGTGTCGGCCGACTGCTTCGCGCCCGCATCGTCCGCGTCCTCGCGCGAGCCGTGAGCGGCGTCGTCGGACGACGCGTCGCCATTCTCGTCGTGCTGCGCGTCATCACCGCGACGGCGGCGGCTGCGCGAACGCGCGGGGCGCGGCTGCTCGTCGGCCTCGTCGTCGCCACCTGCGCGGCCGGCGGGTGCCTCGTCACGCGGCGACTCGTCATCGGCGCGGCGCGAGCGGCGGGGCACGCGCGTCATCGGGTCGGCGGCCTGGAACACGAGGCCGAACGCGGCGCCGGCGGGCGCGCCCTGGCCCGAGTCGCCATCGGTGACGTCCTCGTCACCGTCGATGGCCTCGACCTCGACCTCGTCGCTCGTGTCAGCGTCCTGCGCGGGCTCGGCCTGCGGCGCTGTGAAGGGGCTGCCGGCCGCGAACGGGCTGGCGAAGGGGAATTCAAGATTTTCGGGGGCCACGGGGCCCTCCTTCTTCGTCGGCACGACGTGTGCCACAGAAAGACCACCTGGGCCTTGCACGCGCCGCGGCGCGGATCGTTCGTATCGCCTGCGATCGTTCGTGTCCGCAGGACGGAAGTCGTCTTCTACGTGGCCCGTCGGCTCGCGCTGCGCGCGGCACCGGACGTCACGCCGCAGAGCTTCTCGGTCGGCGGCTTCGCATGACGATGCGTCGGCCACCCTCGCGCGATTCGCGGTGCACCGGCTGCGGCTCGCGCCGCATCACCTGCGCTCCGACGGCGCGGTCGGAAGGTTCTGCGGGAGCGGCAGGCTCTGTGAGACCTGCACGTTCCATCCGCATTATCGCACAGTCATCGCACGGGTGTCGGCAGGCCGGCGGCCTCGTGTCCACATGGCGTCACAGCGCCTCCCCCACGCTGCGCCTCCCGACCGACGCCTCCCGCCCGGGGGCTGCGTTCGGATGGAGGTCTCAGGCGTCGAACGGGTCGATGACGCGGCCGCTGGCTTCGAGGACGCCTTGCGCGAGACGCGTCATGAGCGGCGAACGCGGCACCTGCAGGCCCGTCAGCTCGGTGAGACCGGTCATGACGTCGATGGGGCGCACCGCGGGCGTCGTGTGCTGGATCGTCATCGTCCAGCGCACGAGGTCACGCCCGTCGGCATCGCCGGCGCGCACGAGCACGACGTCGGAGGCGAGGATGGCCTGACGCACGTCGAACTCGCGCGCACCCGACTTCGTCATGCGGGTGACGAGCAGCTCGGCGCGATCCATGAACGTCGCCACGGCGTCGGTGATCTTCTCGAGCGTGACGCCTTCGAAATCGAGCTGCCACACGCTGGCCTGGAGCAGGTCGGCGAGCGCTCCGGGTGCGGCCTCGACGACGCGCAGCACGGCCATGTCCTGCGGCAACGATTCGTCGAGCGCTGCGCGCAGCGCCTCGAGGTCGCACTGCTGCGTCAACTGCAGCTGGAAGTACTCGGCCTCGGAGGCGGCCCCCGTCGGCGCGGCGTTCGCGTACGAGATACGCGGGTGCGGGTGGAAGCCTGCGGAGAACGCCATCGGCACCCCCGCGCGACGCACGGCACGCTCGAGGGCGCGCTGGAAGTCACGCGTCGAGGAGAAACGCAGACGTCCGCGCTTGGCGTACCTCACCGAGACCTTCTGGACGGCGGGTGCGGGGGGCGGACCTTCGGGAACTCGCTGACGTGCCACGAGCACGAGCCTACCGTCGACGCAAGGGCGCGCGGATCACCGCACCGTCACGCGGCTCGCCGGCACGACGAGGCACGCGATTCAGCGGATGCCGCGGGTGACGGCGGCCGTCGCGCCCTCAAGGGGCCCACGCGACCACGGTTCGCGCGAGACCAGCGAGCGCCACGCCATCGGCAACACGAGGGCGCCGACGCACAGGACGCCGACGTTGCCCCACGCGTCGTCGCGTTCGCTGGGATGCAGCTCACGCACGTACCAGGCGAGGTAGGCGATCTGCAGGACGTAGACACTCAACGTCATCGACCCCGCGGCGGCGAGCGCCGGCAGGCAGAAGCGCTCCGGCACGACGGCGAACCAGGCGAGCGCGAATCCCCCGACGAGCAGCGCCTCGAGCACGATCTCGAGGTGACTGCCGTCGTACGGTTCGAACGCGAGGCGCCCCGACGTCTTCGCCGCCATGAGCAACGCGGCCCCTGCGAGTGCGACGAGGCCCGCCAGGCCCGCGCTCCACGCGGGGACGGCGCGCGTCCAGCGCCACAGCACGATGCCGAGGCAGGTGAAGACGAGCAGCGTCGTCAGGCGGTAGTGCGGCCCCGCGACCACGACGTCCCACAAACGGTGGCCCACGTCGTCGCCGGCGACGAGAGCCTCGGTGCTGCGGGTGCGGCCCCAGCTCAGCAGGGCGGGTGCGGCAGCCCAGGACATCGTGGCGATCCCGAGCAGCACCGTGTCGGGCAGCCGCACCAGCAGGGGCGCGAGCAGCGTCGGCAGGGCGAGGTAGACGAGGACGACGTCGACCTGCGCACCCCACGGCTCGATCCACAACCCGAGCGCGACGAGCACGGCCGCGCGCACCCCGGCCCGGACGAACGCGACGGTCAGCCCGGCGTTGCCCCGGTCCGCGAGCATCGCGCTGATGCCGATGAGAAGCGCGAACAACGGCGCCGTCGCAAACTCGGTCAACGCCGCCAGTCGGAACGGGCCGTCGTCCGGGGCGCAGTGGGCGACGAACATCGACACGAGGGCGAGCCCGCGCAGCATGTCGACGCGCGCATCGCGCCTGTGGACGCCGCGGCGAGCACGTCGTGGGCTCATCGGCGTCTCACCGGCGCCCCGTCGAGACGAGTCGCATCGTCATGACGCCGCGCCCACGTCAGTGCGCGTGGTCAGCGGCGGCCAACTTCTTCGCACCCTCACCGAGGACGGTGAGCGGCAGCAGCGTCTTGCCCGTGGGGCCGATCTGGATGTCGGTGTCCATCTGCGGGCACACGCCGCAGTCGAAGCACGGCGTCCAGCGGCAGTCGTCGACTTCTTCCTCGGAGAGGGCATCCTGCCAGTCCTGCCACAGCCAGTCCTTGTCGAGACCGGAGTCGAGGTGATCCCAGGGCAGCACCTCGAGCTCGCCGCGCTCACGCGTCGTGTACCAGTCGACGTCGATCGGGTGCTCGGAGGCTGCGAAGACCGCGTCGGCCTGCTCCATCCAGCGCTCGTAGCTGAAGTGCTCGCTCCAGCCGTCGAAGCGGCCGCCGTCACGCCACACGGCCTCGATGACGGCGCCGACGCGGCGGTCGCCGCGGCTCAGCAGGCCCTCGACGATGCCGGGCTTGCCGTCGTGGTAGCGCATGCCGATGCTCGAACCGAACTTCTTGTCGGCTCGGATGGCGTCCTTGAGCTTCTTGAGCCGCTCGTCCGTGGCCTCGGCCGACAGCTGAGCGCACCACTGGAACGGCGTGTGCGGCTTCGGTACGAACCCGCCGATGGAGACGGTGCAGCGGATGTCCTTGCGGCCGCTCACCTGGCGCCCGGTCTCGATGACGCGGCGCGCCATGTCGGCGATCTGCAGGACGTCCTCGTCGGTCTCGGTGGGCAGGCCGCACATGAAGTACAGCTTCACCTGACGCCAGCCCGCGCCGTATGCGGCGGCAACGGTGTTGATGAGGTCGTCCTCGGAGACCATCTTGTTGATGACCTTGCGGATGCGCTCGCTGCCGCCCTCGGGCGCGAACGTCAGACCCGAGCGGCGGCCGTTGCGCGTCAGCTCGTTGGCGAGGTCGATGTTGAACGCGTCGACGCGCGTCGACGGCAGCGACAGACCCGTCTGCGTGCCCTCGTAGCGGTCGGCGAGGCCCTTGGAGATCTCGGCGATCTCGGTGTGGTCGGCGGAGCTCAGCGAGAGCAGGCCCACCTCCTCGAAGCCGGTCGCGGCGAGGCCCTTCTCGACCATCTCGCCGATGCCTGTGATCGAACGCTCGCGCACGGGGCGCGTGATCATGCCGGCCTGGCAGAAACGGCAACCACGCGTGCAGCCGCGGAAGATCTCGACGCTCATCCGCTCGTGGACGGACTCGGCCATCGGCACGAGCGGCTGCTTCGGGTAAGGCCACTCGTCGAGATCCATGACGGTGTGCTTCGCGACGCGCCACGGCACACCGTGCGCCTCCTCGCTCAGCACGACACGCTGGATGCGCCCGTCGGGCAGGTAGTCGACCTCGTACATCGACGGCACGTAGACGCTGCCCGTGCGCGCGAGTTCGAGCAGCAGCCCGCGACGCCCGCCGGGGCGCTCGGCGAGCTTCCACTCCTTGATGATGTCGGTGATGAGCAGGACGGCCTCTTCGCCGTCACCGATGACGGCGGCGTCGATGAAGTCGGCGATCGGCTCGGGGTTGAACGCCGAGTGCCCGCCCGCGAGGACGATCGGGTCGTCGATCGTGCGCTCGTCGGCGTGCAGGGGGATTCCGCCGAGGTCGAGCGCCGTCAGCATGTTCGTGTAGCCGAGCTCGGTCGAGAACGACATGCCGAGCACGTCGAAGTCGCGCACGCTGCGGTGGCCGTCGACGGTGAACTGCGGCACGCCCGCCTCACGCATCTTCGCCTCCATGTCCGGCCACATGGAGTAGGTGCGCTCGGCGAGCGCGTCGTCACGCTCGTTGAGCACTTCGTACAGGATCATGACGCCCTGGTTGGGCACGCCGACCTCGTAGGCGTCGGGGTACATGAGGGCCCAGCGCGTCGTCAGCTCCTGTCCGTCGGGGCCGTAGCCGCCGCAGTTCCAGTCCTTGACCTGGGCGTTGAGCTCGCCACCGACGTACTGGATCGGCTTGTTCACCTGCTCCAGCAGCGGCTCGAGATCGTGGAAGACAGACTCACCAGACATGTCCACCAGGGTAGTTCGGCCCAGGACGAGCGCCCAATCGTCGCCGGGGCGCCCGCTCAGGCGCTGCCCGTCTCACCTCCACGGCGTGACGCCGCCACGAGCGCGGCGACGAACGCGTCGACGTCCTCGTCGCGGGTGTCGAACGAGCACATCCAGCGCACCTCGCCGCGTGCCTCGTCCCAGTCGTAGAACCGGTAGCTCTCGCGCAGTCGGTTCGCGACGTCGGCCGGCAGCGTCGCGAAGACGGCGTTGACCTGCGTCGGCTGCGTGAACGCGACCTCACCGAGCGCACCGCGCGCCTGCTCGGCCTCGATCCCGGCCCGCAGGCGCCGCGCCGCAGCGTTGGCCTGCGTCGCGTTCTCGCGCCACAGCTCACCGTCGTAGAGCGCGAGCAACTGCGCGGAGACGAAGCGCATCTTCGACGTCAGCTGCATGAGGAACTTGCGCGAGAACCCGAGCCCCGCACACGCCTCGGGCGTCAGCGCCACGACGGCCTCGGCGAGCATCGCGCCGTTCTTCGTGCCACCGAGGCTGATGGCGTCGACGCCGGCGTCCGTCGTGATGGCGCGCAGCGGCACCTCCAGCGCGGCGGCGGCGTTCGACAACCGCGCGCCGTCGAGGTGCACCTTCAGCCCCAATCGGTGCGAGTGTTCGGCGATCGCGGCGATCTCGTCGGGCGTGTAGAGCGTACCCAGTTCGCTCGACTGCGTGATCGACACGACGCCGGCCTGGGCGCGGTGCTCGTCCCCGAAACCCCATGCCTCGCGGTCGATGAGTTCTGGGGTGAGCTTGCCGTCCTCGGTCTCGACCGTGAGCAGCTTGAGCCCGCCGGTGCGCTCCGGCGCGCCACCCTCGTCGACATGGATGTGCGCCGTCGTCGCGGCGATGACGGCGCCCCAGCGCGGCAGCATCGACTGCAGCGCGAGGACGTTCGCGCCCGTGCCGTTGAAGACCGGGTAGGCGATCGCGTCGTCACCGAAGTGGCCCCGCACGACCTCCTGCAGCCGCTGCGTGTAGTCGTCCGCACCGTAGGCGCCCTGGTGGCCGCCGTTGGCCGCGGCGAGCGCCTCGACGACGCGGGGGTGCATCCCCGCGTAGTTGTCGGACGCGAAGTCGCGCCGCGCGGTGTCGTGCAGCGCCTCGAACGGTTCGTGCTTCATCGTCGTCTCCTCAGTCATCGCGGCCCGTGATGCCTCGCGTCGAGGCGATGACGGGCGCCATCTTGCGCTCGAGCGCCTCGAAGAACATCGACAGCGGGAACTCGTCGTCGAGCACCGCGTCGGTGTAGCCCTTCGGCGGCCCCGCGAGCACCTCGTCGGGCAGCCCGCGCGCCCACACCGACGCCGGGTGCGGCGTCAGAACGGAACGGATCAGCTCGTACGCCGCGAGCCAGTGCGCGACCTTGGGGCGGTCGATCGAGCGCCAGTACAGCTCGTCGACGGCGTCGGCGAGTTCGATGATGCAGGCGGGCAGGCGCGACCACTCGACCGTGAGCTTCGAGTCCGTCCAGTTCATCACGCCACGCTGGTGCAGCCACGCGAACAGCAGCTGCCCGCCGAGACCGTCGTAGTTGCGCACACGGCCGCCGGTGAGCGCGAACCGGAAGATGCGATCGAGCAGGACGGCGTACTGCACGCCGCGCGCATGCGTCAGCGTGTCACGCTCCACGGCGGTCAGGTTCTCCCCCGCGACGACGCGCTCGCCGAGACGACGCTCGAGGTCGACGCAGTGACGGAACGCCGTGAGGTCGCAGCGCAACTCCTCGAGCGAGTAGAGGAAGTACGGCATGCGCTGCTTGATCATGAACGGGTCGAACGGGAGATCGCCGCGCATGTGGCTGCGGTCGTGGATGAGATCCCACATGATGAAGGTCGCCTCGGTGAGCGACTGATCCTCGAGCATCGCCTGCGCCCCGCTCGGCAGTTCGAGCTTCGTGATGCGCGCGGCTTCGCTGACGACGCGCCGGTAGCGCGCTGCCTCACGGTCCTGGAAGATCGCACCCCAGGTGAAGACGGGCGTCTCACGCGTCGCGACGGTCTCCGTGAACAGCACCGCCGAGTTCGTGTCGTAGCCGGAGGTGAAGTCGACGAAGCGCAGCGGCACGAACAGCGGGTTCTCGTACTCGCGCTCGAGGGTGTCGATGAACTCCGGCCAGATCACCTCGACGAGGACGGCCTCGAGGTGACGGTTCGGCGAACCGTTCTGGGTGTACATCGGGAACACGACGAGGTGGCGAACGCCGTCCTCGCGCTGGTTCTGCGGGTCGAATGCGACGAGCGAGTCGAGGAAGTCGGGCACGCCGAAACCGTGGTCGGCCCACCGGCGCAGGTCGACGACGAGCGCGTCGAGGTAGGCGGCGTCGTGCGGGAACGACGGCGCGAGCGCCTCGATCGCCGTCACGGCGCGCTCGAGCTCGGCGCCTGCGGCGCCGGCGTCAGCCTCGGGGGCGAGAGAGCCGTCCTTGACCTGCATCGCGGCGATGGCCTCGCATGCGGCCTTGAGCTCGCTCCACGCGGTGGTGTCCTCGACGACCTCGGGCTCCCCGACGACGGCCTTGACCTCACGGGTGGACGTGAGCAGCTGGGCACTGGACATGGACAACCTCCGATCGCTGAGTGCGAGCCGATGTAAGCGGCAAAGGGACTTGACGCCCCTCACACTATCGCGAGACGAAGGGTGGTGATGACCTGAGGCACACGTGACCTGCGCGGACTCGGCGCGCGTGCGGGCACGCGAACGGGGCACCCGGGCGTCATCGGCTCGAATGCCCCGTTCGTCGGCCCGCGCGGCGGGCGGGCGTCAGTCGGTGTAGAGCTCGTCGAGGTCGTCCTTGAACTTCTTGACGACGACGCGGCGCTTGATCTTCATGCTGGGGGTGATCTCACCCTCCTCGACCGACAGGTCGCGCGGCAGGATGATGAAACGCTTGATCTGCTCCCAGCGGTTGAGCCGCAGGTTCATCTCGTCGACGTAGCCCTGCACCATCTCCCGGCACGCGTCGCTCGTCACGACGTCGCGGTAGCTCTTGCCGGCCATGCCGTTCTTCTCGGCCCACTCGGCGATGGCGTCTTCGTCGAGCGTGATGATCGCGGAGACGAACTTGCGGCCATCGCCCTCGACGACGAGGTTCGAGGCGTACGGGCAGACGCCCTTGAACATCGCCTCGATGGCGCCGGGCGATACGTACTTGCCGTTCGAGGTCTTGAACAGATCCTTCTTGCGGTCGGTGATGCGGATGTGGCCCGACTCGGCGATCTCACCGATGTCACCGGTGTGGAACCAGCCGTCCGTCAGCACCTCGGCGGTCTCGCGCTCGAGGTTCCAGTAGCCCTGCATGACGCCGGGACCCTTGACGAGCAGTTCGTCGTCCTCACCGAGCTTGAACTCGGTGCCCGGCAGCGGCCAACCGACGGTGCCGACCTGGTTCGCGCCGAGGTAGGGACGGTTGACGCTCGCCGCCGCCGACGACTCCGACAGGCCGTAGCCCTCGAGGATCGGCAGACCGATCGCGGAGAACCACAGCGCGATGTCCTTGTTGAGCGCCGCCGAACCGGAGATGAAGTAGCGCACGTGACCGCCGAAGCGGGCGCGGATCTTCGACAGGATGATCTTGTCGGCCAACTTGTACTCGATCGCGAGACGCCCGGAGGGCTCGCGGCCGTCGGCGCGCTCGTTGGCCACCTGCGTGCCGACCTCCACGGCCCAGCGGTACAGCTTGAGTTTCGCGCCGCCGTCGGCCTCCATCATCGTGTTGATCTTGCCGTACACCTTCTCGAAGATGCGCGGCGCGGCGCCCATCCACGTCGGCTGCGTCTCGGGCAGGTTGTCGATGATCTTGTCGACGCGACCGTCGACGACCGTCGGGAAACCGACCTGGATCGGCAGGCACAGCAGCATCTTGCCGAACACGTGCGACAAGGGCAGCCACAGGTACTGCACGTCACCCGCGTTGAGCAGACCGGTCGAGTCGACGGCGGACGCCTCGTACGTCCAGCAGTCGTGCGACAGGCGCACACCCTTCGCCTTGCCCGTCGTGCCCGAGGTGTAGATGAGGGTCGCGAGGTGCTGCGGCTTGATGCCGGCGACGCGGTCGTCGATGACGTCGGGCGTCTCCTCGAGACGGGTGCGGCCGAGCTCGCGCAGCTCGTCGAGCGTCATGACCCACTCGCCGTCACCCTCGCCGTCGAAGACGACGACCTTGACGACGTCGGGGATCTGCTCGCGTCCGCTACGCAGCTTCTCGACCTGATCGGTGTCCTCGGCGAACACGACGCGCGAGCCCGAGTCGGTGAGGATGTGGACGACGTCGGCGAGCTGGCTCGTCGGGTACACGGTCGTCGTCGCCGCGCCAGCGAGCATGTTGCCCAGGTCCGCGAGGACCCACTCCAGGCGGGTCGAGGAGGCGATGGCGACGCGGTCCTCGGCGTCCACGCCGAGCGCGACGAGGCCCGCCGCGATCTGACGGGCGTGCGTGTCGGTCTGCGCCCACGTCATCGACTTCCAGGCGCCACCCTGCGGGAAGCGGTACGCCTCGTCCTGGCCCGACTTCGCGACGCGGTCGATGAACAGATGCGCGACGCTGCGGGCTCGGTTGTCGATGAGATCGCGCTCGAACTTCTCGTCGGCGATGTTCATGACCATGGGTAGGCGCCTCCAGTCGCAACTCGGCAGAGTGGTTACTCGCCAGTTTTCTTCGGTGTAGCCCTCACCCTAGGCGAGAGCGGCGGGTCTTTTGGATGTTTCCGACGAGCCCGATGGCGGCCCAGCACGAAAACATGCTCGATCCACCGTACGAGACGAACGGCAGCGGCACCCCCGTGACGGGCATGAGACCGAGGTTCATCCCGAGGTTCTCGAGCGTCTGGACGAGGAACCATCCGGCGAGCGCGACGCAGACGAGGCGCGCGAAATCGTCCTCCGAACGGCGCGCCACGTGCAGCATGCGGACGACGACGAACAGCTCGAGCGCGACGACGCCCACGGCCCCGACGAACCCGAGCTCCTCCCCCGCGACGGAGAATACGAAGTCGGTGTACTGGAACGGGATGAACCCGCCCTGCGTCGAGCGTCCCTCGAACAAGCCCTCACCGAACAACCCCCCGGAACCGATGGCCGTCTTGACCTGCGCCACCTGGTAGCCGATGCCACTCGGGTCGGCGGTGGGGTCGACGAACGCGAGCAGCCGGTCGCGCTGATACGGCGCGAGCACGGGGGTGAACAGGGCGACGGCGACGACTCCCGCGAGCGCGGTGCCCGCGCCGAGCAGCACCCGCCGGCGCACCCCGGGGACGAGCAGCGCCGAGACCGCGAGCAGGGTGAGAACGACGGCTGAGCCGAAGTCGGGTTGCAGCATGATGAGCGCCAGGGGCACGGCGACGACGGCGAGCGGCAACCGCAGCTGCCGCAGGCCGAGGGGGCGCGGGTCGTCGCGGTCGGCGAGGACGGACGCGAGCGTCACGGCGAGCGCGACCTTCGCCATCTCCGACGGCTGGATCGAGAAGCCGGGTAGTTCGATCCACGAGCGCGAACCGTTGATCGTGCTGCCGAGGGGTGTCAGGACGGCGACGAGGGCGAGCAACGTGAGGAGGTAGATCGCCGGGGCGAGCGCGCGCAACGTCCGCGGATCGAGGCGCATGATGAGCGCCGCGAGGCCCACTCCGATGACGGCGTTGATGACGCCGCGCACGGCGAAGGCGGTGCCGGAGACGTGTGCGGTGGCCGACCACGTCAGCAGGATGCCGATGACGGTGAGGCCGGCCGCCGCCGTCAGCAGGCCGAGGTCGAGGCGTGCGAGGTCGGCGAGGACGCGTCGCGGCTCGCGTCGCGCTGCGTTCACGCAGGCGCGAGCAGGTCGCGTGCCGCCTCGACGTCGCGCGTCATCTGCTCGATCAGTGCCTCGATCGAGTCGAATTTTACGTTGCCGCGCAGGTGCTGCACGAACTCGACGGCGACGATCTCGCCGTACAGGTCGAGGTCGGTGCGGTCGAGGACGTACGCCTCGACCGTGCGCTCGGGGATGTCGAACGTCGGGTTCGTGCCGACGCTGATGGCGGCGGGCAAGCGGTATTCGGGGTCGTCCTGGGCGAGCGAGCGACGCACGAGCCACCCCGCGTACACACCGTCAGCGGGGACGACGCCCTCGGCGTCCCGCGCGAGGTTGGCCGTCGGGAAACCGAGTTCGCGCCCGCGCTGGAAGCCCTTGACGACCTCCCCGACGACGCAGTGGTTGCGCCCAAGTACCTCGGCGGCCTCATCGACCTTGCCGCCCGCGATGAGTTCGCGCACCTGCGAGGACGACCAGCGCACGCCCGGGCCGACGTCGTCGAGGGCGATGACGTCGAAGCCGAACTCGCCCCCCAGCTCGCTCAGCGTCCTGATGTCGCCGGAGTTCTTCACGCCGAAGCGGGTGTCCTTGCCGACGACGACGCAGCGCGCATGCAGGGCGTCGACGAACGTCGCCTCTACGAACTCGCGCGGCGTCTGCGCGGCGAGCTCGCGGGTGAACGGCATGACGACGACGGCGTCGAGGCCGAGCTGTTCGAGCAGGAACAGCCGGTCCTTCATGCCCGTCAGCATCTCGGGCGCCTTGTCGGGCGCGAGGACGGCGAGGGGGTGCGGCTCGAACGTCACGGCGACGCTCTTGAGCCCACGGGCGTGAGCCTCTTGCGCGACGCGCTGCATCACGGCGGCGTGGCCGCGGTGGACGCCGTCGAAGTTTCCGAGTGTGACGACGGTGGGCCCGAAGTCGGCGGGCAGGTCGTGGGGGTCAGTCAGGCGCAGCACGACGCCACCTTATCCGCCCGTGGACAGCTCTCGCTCGTCCATGCGTGCGAGACGCCACACGGCGAGCGCGCCGGCCCACGTCAGCACGAAGAGCGCGACGATGACGTACCCGACCGAGTCGAGCGGGATCGAACCCAGCCAGGCGACCGGGCCGCTCGTGATGTTCCACTTGTCGCTCACGACGCCGGCCAGTTCGATCGTGCCGATGACGAGGGCGACGAACACCGACAGGCCCGTCACGGTCGCGTTGTAGTAGAGCCGTCGCAGCGGTTTGGCGAAGGCCCATTCGTAGGCGCGGGACATGAAGATGCCGTCGATCGAGTCGAGCAGGCTCATGCCGGCGGCGAAGATGATCGGCAGGGTGAGGATCGCGTACCACGGCAGCGCGAAGGCCGCCGCCCCGCTCGCGAGGACGAGCAGCGAGATCTCGGTGGCCGTGTCGAAGCCGAGGCCGAACAGGAACCCTGTCGGGTACATCTGCACCGGCTTCGTGATCGACTTCGTCGCGCCCCGCAGGATGCGGGCGAAGAATCCGCGGCCATCGAGATGCCCCTCGAGCGCTTGCTCGTCGAGGCGGCCTTCACGCGCCCCGCGCCAGACGCGCACGATGCCGATGAGACTCATGAGGTTGAGGATGCCGATGACCCACAGGAAGACGCCGGAGACCGTCGGGCCGAAGACGCCGAGCCACTGGTGCAGCGTCGAGTCGTCGTCCTTCACCGGCCCGGCGATGGCCTTGATCCCGAGCGCGAGAAGCAGACACATCGTGAACACGACGCTCGAGTGGCCGAGGGAGAACCAGAAACCGACCGACACGGGCTTGTTCTCGCGACGGTCGGTGAGCAGCTTGCGCGTCGTGTTGTCGATGGCCGCGATGTGGTCGGCGTCGAAGGCGTGACGCATGCCGAGGGTATAGGCGGTGAGGCCGAGGCCGATGCCGAACAGCTGCTTGTGCCCGTCCGAGGTGATCTGCAGGTTCTGCGGTTCGACGACGAACGCGAGCACCCCCCACCCGACGACGTGCAGCAGCGCGACGAAACCCGCCATGCCGAGGATCGAGCGCTTCTCGTGGGCGTTGAACCCGTGCCACCAGCCGGTCAGACGGCTCATCGCCCATCCTTCGTCTCGTCGTGCGTTGCAGCGTCACCTTACCGCCCGGTGCGACAGCTTCGCACCTGGGCGAGCGTGGCGTGCGTCGCGGGCGCTGCGGGCGCCGCGGGTGGTGACCGCGGCGCGCGCTGCCTGCAGGCTCAGGCCGGGAAGGTGACACGCGACTTCGCGGTGTCGGCTCGCTCGTCGAGGATCGCGGCGAGACGCCCGTCGGGCGCGATCGCCGCGACCGTCTCCTCCCCGCGGTGCGCCGAGGCGATCCGCTGGCCGTACCCGAGGGCTCGTTCTTCCTCGGCGTCGAGATCGTGGACGACGAAGGAATCCGCCGCGGCCTGCGCCATCGGGATGACGCGCGGGACGCCGCCGTGCCCGGCCTGCTCGGCGATCGTCTCCAGCGTCGCCGCGTCCTCGAGGGTGAACGCGCCGACGCGGGTGCGCCGCAGCGCTGTCAGGTGCCCGCCGACGCCGAGCGCGGCGCCGAGATCGCGGGCGAGGGCGCGCACGTAGGTACCCGAGGTCACCTCGACGACGACGTCGAGGTCGACCACGGGCATGCCGTCGTCCGTGCTCGCCTCACGCACGTCGAGCACCTCGAAGCGGCTGACGGTGACGGAACGCGCGGCGAGGGCGACGTCCTCTCCCCCACGCACGCGGGCGTAGGAGCGCTTACCGTCGACCTTGATCGCGCTGACGCTGCTCGGCACCTGCTCGATGTCGCCGCTGAGCGAGGCGACGGCCGCCGCGAGGGCCTCGTCGCTCAGCTCCGCGCGCGTCAACGGCGTCGAGGCCGTGACGCCGCCCTCCGCGTCGTCGGTGATCGTCGTCTGGCCGAGGCGAATCGTCGCGGTGTACTCCTTGTCGCACCCGACGAGGAACGTCAGCAGCTTCGTCGCCTTGTTGACGCCGAGCACGAGCACGCCCGTCGCCATCGGGTCGAGTGTGCCGGCGTGGCCGACGCGGCGCGTGTTCGCGAGGCGCCGCATGCGGCCGACGACGTCGTGCGAGGTCCATCCGGCGGGCTTGTCGACGAGGACGAGCCCGTCGGGCGTCTGCGGACGCGCCTCGCGGCGAGGGCGCTGCTCGGCAGCGGACTCGCTCACGCCTCGTCGGCGGGTTCGGCCGGCTTCTTGTACGGGTCCGCCTCGCCCGCGTAGGCGGCGGTAGAGCGGTTACGGGCCAGTTCCTCGTCACGGGCGCGCGTCTGGGCGAGCACGTCCTCGAGGTGTGCGGCGCCCTCGGGGATCGCGTCGGCGATGAACTCGAGCGTCGGCGTGAGACGGATGCCGAGGCCCTTGCCGACGTGGCTGCGGATGCGGCCCTTGTTGTCGGCGAGCGCTTCGGCCGTCGCGGCGCGCTCCTCGTCGCTGCCGAAGACGGTGTAGAACACGGACGCGTTCTGCAGGTCGCCGGTGACGCGCACGTCGGTGATCGTGAGGAAGCCGACGCGCTCGTCCTTGAGACGGAACTCGACGTACTCGGCGACGAGGGACTTGATGCGGTCGGCGACCTTGCGGGCGCGGGCCTGGTCGGCCATGGATGCCTCCTGATGCTGAAGTGAACTGCCCCAACCCTAGGCGATGGGCGCAGGCGGCGGCTCGACGACGCAGCCGGGCGCGGCCGTTACCGATCAGGGTGTCCCGTATGTACCGCTCAGCCCTTGCGCGCGACGACGATGTCGCGATCGATCGAGGCGTCGACGCGGTGACGGAAGGCGTCGGCGGCGACGTGCCCCTGCGTCGGGCCGTCCACGCCGTGGCCGTGCACGACGGTGAAGCCGTGAGCCTCGAGCACTTCTGCCATCGCCTCGGGCCCGGCGACGTGACGGTTGTACGCGAGGCCGATCGTGCCGCCGGTGCGCAGCGCGTCGTGCCAGCCGGGCAGCGCGCGATCGAGCAGGCGCAACGGTGAACGGGCGAGCCGCTCGCCATTGCTACCGTGGCTGCCGTGCTGCACGCCGTAGGGCAGGTCAGTGACGACGACGTCGACGCTCGCGCGGCGCATGACGTCCGGCAGCTTGGTGGTGTCCATCGACAGGTACGTCACCTGCTGGGTGCGCCCCGCCTTCCAGTCCTCCTTGCTGGGAGCCGTCTCGAGCTCGAGGGCGCGACCGTACGTGCGGCCGCTGCGACGGATCTGTGTCGCGTCGATCTCGTGCTTGAGGCGGTGCGTGCGCAGCCACGTCGTGATGAACGCCTGGTACTGCTCGAAGTCGCCCTTGTCGACCTCGATGCCGGTGATGTCGAGGCCGCGCAGCAGACACGTGTTGAGCGTTGTGCCGCGCCCGCACATGGGGTCGAGGACGTGCAGCGTGCCGTCGAGCAGCTGTGCGGGACGCTTGCTCAGCGCCGCGGTGACGTTGAGCAGCAGGTGCGTGAACTGCTCGTTCGTCTTGCCCTGGTACTTCTGGATCGTGACGACGTCATCGGTGTAGAGCCTTCGTCGCTCCAGCGGGGTCGGGCTCAGCAGCCCGTCGCGCGCGCCGAAGAGCGCGAACGCGCCGCTGGCCTCGGAGACGACGCGGTCGAGCCGGTCGTCGTCACCGGCGACGGCGAGGTAGTCGACCCCTGCCACGGTGACGGGTTCGACGCTCGCCTCGATGCCGAGCGCACCCGCGAGCAGCGTGATCTCCGCAGCGTTGAGGCGCGCCGCGTCCCCCGCGTACACGCGGTTCGACGACGGCGCGAGCAGCAGCAGGCGCCCGTCCGGCGCCACGTCGGGCGGGGGCGAGACATCGGGGTTCAGCACGGGAGCGTCGAGAGTCACGGGCCCCATTCTGCCCGATCTGCCGCGCGCGGCCGATGCCGCATGGCGCCGCGCAGCGCCGTGGCCCGGTGCCACGGCTGACTCACGACATACACGACGGCGACCCCGCCCGAACCCCGGTGTGCGGGGTTCGAGCGGGGTCGCATCCGACCATGTGTCCGAGGCGATGAGGTCATCGCCTCGGACACGGCGAGGCGTCAGGCTCGGGGGATCTCCACCATCTCGTACGTGGTGATGAGGTCGCCCGTCTGGACGTCGTTGTGCGAACCGAGGTTGATACCGCACTCGAAGCCCTCGCGGACCTCGGTGACGTCGTCCTTGAAGCGTCGCAGACCGGCGATCTCGAGGCCTTCGACGATGACGACACCGTCGCGCGTGATGCGCGCCTTGGCGCCACGCTTGATCTCGCCGCTCCTGACCATCGATCCGGCGATGTTGCCGAACTTGGACGAGCGGAAGATCTCGCGGATCTCGGCGGAGCCCGTCTCGCGCTCCTCGTACTCCGGCTTGAGCATGCCCTTGAGGGCGAGCTCGATCTCCTCGATCGCCTGGTAGATGACCGAGTAGTAGCGGATCTCGACGCCTTCCTTCTCGGCGTACTCCGCGTTCTGGCCTTCGGCGCGAACGTTGAAGCCGACGATGATGGCGTCTGAGGCGACGGCGAGGTTGATGTTGTTCATCGTGATCGCGCCGACACCACGGTCGATGATCCGCAGGTCGACGTCGTCGCCCACGTCGATCTGCAGCAACGCGTCCTCGAGGGCTTCGACCGAACCCGACACGTCACCCTTGAGGATGAGGTTGAGGGTCTCGACCTTGCCCGCCGCGAGGTGCTCGTTGAGGTCCTCGAGGCTGATGCGCTTGCGCGCCTTGGCCAGCGAGGCCTGACGGTCGGCCGCTTCACGCTTCTCGGCGATCTGACGGGCCGTGCGGTCGTCCGGAGCGACGATGAACGTGTCACCGGCGCGCGGCACCGAGGCCAGACCGGTGACGAGCACCGGGCGGCTCGGGCCCGCTTCGGCGACGTTCTGGCCGTGCTCGTCGAGCATGGCGCGAACGCGTCCGTAGGCCTGACCCGTGACGATGGCGTCACCGACGCGCAACGTACCGGACTGCACGAGAACCGTCGCGACGGCACCGCGACCACGGTCGAGGTTGGCCTCGATCGCGACACCACGGGCGTCCTTGTTCGGGTTCGCACGCAGGTCGAGCGCGGCGTCGGCGGTGAGCAGCACGGCCTCGAGCAGCGAGTCGATGTTCTGACCCTGGCGGGCCGAGACGTCGACGAACATCGTGTCGCCGCCGTACTCCTCGGCGATGAGGTTGTACTCGGTGAGCTGCTGACGCACCTTCGCCGGGTTCGCGCCGTCGACGTCGATCTTGTTGACCGCGACGACGATCGGCACGTTCGCCGCCTGGGCGTGGTTGAGCGCCTCGATCGTCTGCGGCATCACGCCGTCATCGGCGGCGACCACGAGGATCGCGATGTCGGTGACCTTCGCTCCACGGGCACGCATGGCGGTGAACGCCTCGTGACCCGGGGTGTCGATGAACGTGATCGGACGGTCGACGCCCTCGTGCTCCTTGTGGACCTGGTAGGCACCGATGTGCTGGGTGATGCCGCCGGCCTCGCCCTGCGCGACGTCCGCGTTGCGGATCGCGTCGAGCAGGCGCGTCTTTCCGTGGTCGACGTGACCCATGACGGTGACGACCGGCGGACGCTGCTCGAGCACGTCGTCGCTCTCGCCCTTGGCCTCGGCGTCGAGGTCGATGTTGAACTGGCCGAAGAGCTCGCGCTCCTCCTCCTCCGGGGAGACGACACGGATGTCGTAGCCGAGCTCGGCGCCGAGCAGCTGGAACGTGTCCTCGTCCAGCGACTGCGTCGCCGTCGCCATCTCACCGAGGTGGAACAGCACGGTGACGAGCGATGCGGGGTTCGCGTCGATCTTGTCGGCGAAGTCCGTCAGCGACGCACCGCGACGCACCTGGATGATCGTCGAACCGTTGCCGCGAGGAACGCTCACACCACCGATCGACGGCGCCTGCATCTGCTCGAACTCTTGACGCTTCGCGCGCTTGCTCTTGCGGCCGCGCACCTTGCTGCCACCGCGACCGAACGCACCCTGGGTGCCGCCGCGGCCACCGGGGCCACGACCGCCGCCACCGGGACGACCGGCGAAACCGCCGCCGCCGGGACGACCACCCGCACCGGGACGACCGCCACCGCCACCACGGGCGGGACGCTCACCGGGACGCGGCACGGCCGCCTGCGACGGCATCATGCCCGGGTTGGGGCGCGGACCACCGGGACGGGGGCCACCGGCACCGGCGGAACCGCCGGGACGCGGACCTGCCGCACCCGCGGGACGGGGGCCACCGGAGCCTGCGGGGCCACGGTTGCCGCCGGGACGCGGCATGCCCTGGCTCGGCGCGAACGGATTGTTGCCGGGGCGTGCGCCGCTCTCGCGACGCTCACCGCCGTCACGGCGCTCGGTGCGCTCGCCGCCACGACGCTCGCCACCACGGCCCATGCCCTGGTTGGAGCTGAACGGGTTGTTGCCCGGACGCGGTGCGCCGGGGCGCGGGCCGGGACGGTTGCCGGAACGCTCGGGGCGCTCCGAACGCTCGCCACGCGACGGACCCGACGTGCTCGCCGGCTTCGCGGCTGGCCCGGGCTTGGGGCCGGGGCGCGCAGCAGCGGGCTTCGGTGCCGACGGTGCGGCCGCAGCGGGCTTGGGCGCGGACGGCGTCGCCGCGGCGGGTGCTGCCGGGGCAGCGTCCGACTCGGTCTTGGCCGCAGGCTTCGGGGTGGCGCTCTCGGCCGGCTTCGACGGCGCCGCGGGTGCGGCATCGGCCGGGGCAGCCTTGGGAGCAGGCGCCTTCGGGCCCGGCTTGGGGGCGCCGGGCTTGGCGGACGAACCGCCAGCCGGCTTCGGGGAGCTCGACGGCACGTCGGCGGCGTCGCCACCGGCCTTCGTCGGCTTCGGGGGGTTCTCCTTGATCTTGCGCACGACGGGCGCTTCGATCGTCGAACTGGCGGACTTCACGAACTCGCCCTGCGCCTTGAGGTGCGCGAGCAGTTCCTTGCTCTCGACTCCGAGCTCCTTGGCGAGCTCGTGGACTCGAACCTTGGCCACGTTTCTCCTGTCAGATGGTGACGGGCGGCCAAGGCTTCGAGCAATTGCTTGCCCGGAGGATCAGCCGACCGCCGAGGGGTAGGTGTTCATCGGTGAGAACTCATCGGTTGCTCATCGCGTCAAACCCGCTTTCGGTCATGGTGTGTTCGCCGTCGGGCGACGGCAGGCGGGCGATCTCGGCCGCCACGTGTTCCTGCAGCGTCGCGGTGTGGACCGCGGTGTGCAGACGAAGTGCTCGTGCCCATGCCCGACGCTTGGTGGCCTGTTCGAGGCACGTCGTGTCGGCGTGGAGCCAGGCTCCTCGACCGGGCATCGCCTTGCGCGAGTCGAGCACCAGGGTGGCGCCGTCCTCGCTCACTGCGATGCGCAGCAAAACGGAACGGCCGCCCTTGCCCCGGCACCCGATGCAGGTTCGCTGCGGTTCTGCGGGCCGGGAGAGCTCGACGTTCGGGATCGGCACGTTCACACGCACCCCACCTTCACATCTGTCACCGTTCAAGACCTACCCTACCCCCGCACAGCTCCGCGACGAAATGCGCGCACCCCGGCCACGCTCGATGGCCGGGGTGCGCGCGAGACGTCTGAGGGCGCGCGCTCAGCGGGCCGACTCGTCGTCACGCCCGCCGTCGGCGAGCGCGGTGTCGGGCCGGATGTCGATGCGCCACCCCGTCAGCTTCGCCGCGAGACGGGCGTTCTGGCCCTCCTTGCCGATGGCGAGGCTGAGCTGGAAGTCGGGCACGACGACGCGGGCGGCTCGGGCCTTCGGGTCGACGACCTCGACCGACTCGACGCGCGACGGCGACAGCGCCGCGGCGATGAACTCATCGGGCTGGCGCGAGTAGTCGACGATGTCGATCTTCTCGCCCTGCAGCTCGCTCATGACGGCGCGCACGCGCTGACCCATCGGGCCGATACAGGCGCCCTTGGCGTTGATGCCGGGCTTCGTGGCGTGCACCGCGATCTTGGTGCGGTGACCCGCCTCGCGCGCGAGCGCGGCGATCTCGACGCTACCGTCGGCGATCTCGGGCACCTCCATCGCGAACAGCTTGCGCACGAGGTTGGGGTGGGTGCGCGACAGCGAGATCTGCGGGCCCTTCGGGCCGCGGCGCACGGACACGACGTAGCAGCGCAGACGCTCGCCGTGACGGTAGGTCTCCCCTGGCACCTGCTCCGCAGTCGGCAGGATGCCCTCCACGGTGCCGAAGTCGACCTTGACGAACCGCGAGTCGAGGCTCTGCTGGATCGTGCCGGAGACGATGTCGCCTTCCTTGCCGATGAAGTCACCGAGGATGGCCTCGTCCTCGACGTCACGCATGCGCTGCATGATGACCTGACGGGCCGTACCCGCGGCGACGCGCCCGAAGTTCTTGGGGGTGTCGTCGAACTCGGGGCCGGGCTCGCTCCAGGTGCCGTCCTCCTGCTTCTCGCCGTCCTCGCGCGCCCACACGACGACATGACCCGTGCGGCGGTCGAGCTCGACGCGCGCCCGGCGGTAGGAGCCCTCCTCCTTCTGGTACGCGAGCAGCAGCGCCTGCTCGATGGCGGGGACGATGACGTCCATCGGAATCTCGCGCTCCCGCTCCAGGGCGCGCAGTGCAGCCATGTCGATGTCCATCAGACGTCCTCTCCCACGGCGTCGGCGTCGTCGCCGCGCGTGAATTCCACCTGCACCTTGGCGCCGGTGATCGATGTGTAATTGAGTCGGGCGGGCTCGGCGTCAACGGCCGCCCCCGCCTTCTTGCCGCCCTGCTCGGGCGTCACCTGCACCGTCTGGGCGTCGGCGCGGGTGATGCGACCGGCGACCTTCGACTCGTCGTCGAGGGTGACGGTGACGAGGCGGCCGACGTTGCGCGCGAAGTGGCGCGGCAGCGTCAGCGGACGGTCGGTGCCGGGTGAGCTGACCTCGAGGACGTAGGGCTGTTCGCCCATGACGTCGCTCGCCTCGAGTTCTGCGTCGATGACGCGCGTGGCGTCCGTGACCTCGTCGAGCGTGACGGGCTCGATCGATTCCTCGACCGCCGTCTCGAGGGCGACGTCGCGGTCGACGAGCACGCGCACGAGGCGGCGCTTGCCGGCAGGCACGACGGTGACGTCCTCGACGAGGAGACCCAGTGGTTCGAGCTTCGGCAGAATCGTGTCGATGATCGTCTGTTCCGAGTTGCTCACTCGCGCCTCCTGGAGTTGTCGCCGTGCCGTGCACCCGTCGCCCGCGGCACGAGCCGTGAGGTGACGAATGCGCAGGCGTCGTGCCTGCGCATCGCCCCTGAGTCTATCGTGACGCGCGAGGAGCCGTCGTCGCCCGAGACCGGAGCGTCCCGGCTCGCCGCAGGTCAGCCCTACGACGGCGCGAGGCCCCGACGGTGCAGCATGCGCCGCTCGATCGGGGCGAAGAGCAGCACCTCCACGGCCAACCCGACGACGAGCACGAGAACGATCGCGGCCATCACGGCTGGCATGTCCGAGTTCGCCTGCCCCTGGTTGAGCATCGAACCGAGACCGAATCCGAGCTTGGGCGACTGCACGATGAGCTCGGCGGCCATGAGGGAACGCCAGGCGAACGCCCAGCCCTGCTTGATGCCGCCGAGATAGGTCGGCATGGCCGCCGGCAGGAGGACGTGACGCACGAGTTGCGTGCGACTCGCTCCGAGGGCCCGGCCGGCTCGTTCGAACAGAGGCGGGACCTGATCCAACCCGCCGATCAATCCCATGGCGATCGAGGGCACTGCGGACAGCAGGATCACGGCGTACATCGTCGTGTCGCTGAGGTAGAACATCATGACGGCGAAGGGCACCCACGCGACCGACGGCAGGGACTGCATCGCTGCGAGCAGCGGTCGGAAGGCGCGCCGCGCCAGTCTCGCGCGGCCGACGACGAGCCCGAGTGTCGTGCCGAGCACGAGAGAGAGCGCGAAGCCCACCGCGCCGCGTCGCAGGCTGACCCAGATCGCGTCGAGCGCCTCCCCCGAGGTGAGGGAGGTCCACAGGGCCCGAGCGATGTCGGTGACCGGAGGGAGCACCCAGGCCGGTTTGACGTGTGCCCACACGAGAACCTGCCAGGCGAGGACCACGATCGCGAGCGCACCCAGCGGCGCTAGCACGGACAGCGGGTCGACGCGGCGTCGGCGCTGCGCCTGAGCCTGTTCGAGCGCGTCTAGTCCGGAGGTGACGTCGTCGTCACTGATCATCGATCTCGTGGGGCCGGGCGAGCGGTGCCGTCGGGCACTGGCCTCGAACGGATCCTCCTCGCGCATGTCGAACTCAGGCGTGGGCATGACGACTGATCTCCTCTCGCAGGCGCGAGGTGATCTCGCGGGACAGCTCACCGACGCCTGCGTCCTCGATGGCACGCGGCTGTGGCAGGTCGACGTCCCACGTCTGGCTGACGCGTCCCGGGCGCGAAGAGAGCAGGACGACACGTTGGCCGAGACGCACTGCTTCACGCACGTTGTGGGTGACGAAGATGACGGCCATGCCGTCGCGATGCCACACGTCGCTAAGTTCCCCGTGGAGCAGGTCGCGCGTCATGGCGTCGAGGGCGGCGAATGGTTCGTCCATGAGCAGCAGGCGCGCGTTCTGGGCGAGTGCGCGCGCGAGGGCGACGCGTTGGCGTTGGCCTCCGGACAGTTCGTGGGGTCGTCGATCCACTGCGCCGTCGAGCCGCACCGTCGCGAGCAGCTCCTGCGCCCGCTGGCGGCGTTCGGCGGAGGGCACGCCCCTGAATCGCAGGGGAGCCTCGACGTTCTCGCCGACGCTCAGCCACGGGAAGAGCGCGGAATCCTGAAACATCAGCGCCGGTTGAGGGCCGTCGACGTGCACGTCGCCCGCGCTGGCGGGTTCGAGCCCGGCGATGATCGACAGCAGGGTCGACTTGCCGCAGCCGGAGGCGCCGAGAACGCTGACGAACTCCCCCTGTTCGACCCTCAGGTCGAGCCCGCCGATCGCCTCGACGGCGTCGTCGCCCTGGCCGAAGACCTTGTGCAGACCGCGGATGTCGACGGCGGCCGGCTGTGCCGTCGAGCGTGCGTCGCTCGGCGGGGCGATCGGGTGTCGCTCGCCTGCCGTGGTGGTGTCGAACGTCATGTCAGCCCTTTCTGTGCACGCCGAGACCGGCGTCGGTGATCGCAGGCAGGGCGCGTGCAGCAAGGACCTGCCGGAGCGGGTCGAGGTCCGCCAACCCGCGCAGGTCGGGACGGACGTCGATGCCGCCCGTTCGCCACGTGTGTTCGGCGACCTGCGCGATGTTTGCCATCAACGGATCCCAGGAGAACTGCACGTTGTCCATGGCCCGCTCGGCGACCGATCGCTTCAACTTCTTGCCGCTGAGCTTGCCGATCTCGGCGTTGAGCAGCACACTCGCGGCGCCCCGATGGCTGTTGATCCATTCCACGGTCTCGACGTGGGCCGCCAGGAGCTGCTCCACCTGAGCAGGCGCGCGTTCGAGGTACTCCTGGGTGACGAGCAGGCACGTCGTCACGAATCGGTGGTCGGGCCACTGGGTGCGCTCGTCGACGAGCACGTGCGCGCCGGCTTCGACGACGAGGCGAGAGACCCATGGCTCGGCCTGGTAGCTGGCGTCGAGGCGCCCCTGGCGGAACTGATCGAGAGTCTGTGAGTTGGCCATCCACACGGTCTCCACCTCGTCCGCTCCCGGCCCCGTCGTCAGGTGGTGCTCGGCGAGCAGTGTCTTGAGGGCTACGTCCTGGGTGCCGCCGATCTGCGGCGTGGAGACGCTGCACCCACGCAGATCGTCGATCTTCTTCACTCCGGGACGAGCAACGAGCGCAGCGCCGTTCTCCGCTGCTCCGGCGAGGAGGCGCACTCCGGCGCCCTTCGTCCGCACCCACGCCGTGATCGCCGGGTTCGGGCCGAGGTAGGCGACGTCGATCGCGCCGGCGAGCATGGCCTGGACGGCGGCGGGCCCGTTGTCGAAGACCTGCCGCTCGATGGCCGTGCCGCCCAGGTGGCGCGCGAACGTTCCGCGGGCCATGCCTGCGAGGGCCACGCCGTGGGTCAGGTTCGAGAAGTGCCCCAATCGCAGGCGATGCGGGCTCGCCTCAGCCGCCCCGCACCCCGACAGGGCCGGTGTCATGAAGGGGGTGGCGAGGCCGGCGCCGAGGAGCGTCCGGCGCCCGATCTGGGGTGATCGGGCCCGGGATCGGTGTACGGCATCGACAGGTGCGTGATCGTCGCGCATGTCAGCCAGCCAGCCAATCCTCTTCGGATTCGAGCTGCGCGGCGTCGTCGTCCGCACCCGAACCGAGCCCCGCACCCGACATGCCGGCTCCGAGCGTGGCGCCGCTCGCGGGATCGATGACGAGGAACGCGCCGGTCGCCCGGTGGCTGTCGTACGGGTCGAGCACCACGGGCTCGGCCAGACGCAGACGGACTCGTCCGATCGTGTTGAGCGTCATCACTGCTTCAGGGCCGGCTACGTGCCACGTGCTCGTCTCGACGTCCCACAGATGTGTGATGTCGTCGACGACCGCGCGCACCACCTTGGTGCCCGCCTTGACGAGGACGCGCTGACGGACACGCCCGTCCGCGGCCGCGAGCCACGCGAGCACTCCGCTCACCTCGGAGTCGGCAACCGGTTGATCGGGGTCGGCCACGAGCGACAGGACCTCACCACGAGCGACGTCAAGTTCGTCGCCCAGACGCACCGTCACTGACTCGCCCGCTACGGCCACCTCACGCGAGCCCACCGGAGTGTCGATCGCGACGACCCGGCTCGTCAGGCCCGAGGACACCGCGCGCACACGGTCACCGACGTGCAGGACGCCGGAGGCGATGCGGCCGGCGAGACCGCGATAATCCGGATGCTCGGCGGTGCGAGGCCGGATGACGAGCTGGACCGGCATGCGGAACGACTCGGCCCGCAGGTCATCGCGGACGGGTAGCGACTCGAGCAGGTCGAGCAGCGGCGGGTGGTCGTACCCGTCGGGGGCCGGAGCGACGACCCCCTCGCCCGTCAGCGCAGATAGCGCGACGACGCGGGGATCGCTGAGGCCCACCCTGTCGGCCAGGTCGATCGCCTGGGTCCGGACCTCGTCGAACCGCGAGCGCGACCACTCGAGGGCATCCATCTTGTTGACGGCGAAGATGACGTGCGGAACACGCAGCAGCGCCATCAACGCGGCGTGACGACGCGTCTGGTCGCTGACCCCGTGTCGCGCGTCCACGAGGACGACGGCTGCGTCAGCGGTGGAGGCGCCGGTGACCATGTTGCGCGTGTACTGCACATGCCCCGGGGTGTCGGCGAGGACGAAGGTGCGCCGGGGCGTGGAGAAGTACCGGTACGCCACGTCGATCGTGATGCCCTGTTCGCGCTCGGCGCGCAGCCCGTCCGTCAGGAGAGCAAGGTCGACCTGCTCGGCGCCGCGTGACGTGCTCGCGGCGACCATCGAGTCGTAGGTGTCGGCGAGGATGTTCTTCGTGTCGTGCAGCAGACGACCCACGAGGGTCGACTTGCCGTCGTCGACGCTGCCCGCCACGACGAGGCGGAGCTGGGAACCGGGCGAGGCGGTCGGTGCGTGCTCGGTGGACGAACGTGGTGCGTCGGCGGCACGGGTGGTCGTGGTCGTCATCTCTAGAAGTAGCCCTCTCGCTTGCGATCTTCCATAGCGGCCTCGGAGAGGCGGTCGTCGGCGCGGGTGGCTCCGCGCTCGGTGAGATGGCTCGCGGCGATCTCGGCGATGATGTCGGCGGTCGTGCGGGCCTCGGACTCGACGGCGCCCGTGCAGGAGCCGTCACCGACGGTGCGGTAGCGCACCGAGCGGGTGACGAGGGGTTCGTCGTCGCGCGGCCCGAACCAGGGCCCCGGCGTCAGCCACATGCCGTCACGCAGGAAGACCTGGCGCTCGTGCGCGTGGTAGATCGGCGGCAGCGCGACGTCCTCGGCCTCGATGTAGCGCCAGACGTCCAGTTCGGTCCAGTTGCTCAGCGGGAACACACGCGTGTTCTCGCCGGGGGCGTGACGGCCGTTGTAGAGGTTCCACAGCTCCGGACGCTGCCCGCGCGGGTCCCACCCTCCCATGGCGCTGCGCACCGAGAAGATGCGCTCCTTCGCGCGCGCCCGATCCTCGTCCCGGCGCGCCCCGCCGAGGAGGGCGTCGAAGCGTTCTGCCTCGATCGTGTCGACGAGGGGCACCGTCTGCAGGGGGTTGCGGGTGCCGTCGGGGCGTTCCTGCAGGCGGCCGTCGGCGATCCAGTCCTCGACCGCCGCGACGTGGAGGCGCAGGCCATGACGGGCGACGACCTCGTCCCGGAACGCGATGACCTCAGGCAGGTTGTGGCCGGTGTCGACGTGCAGCAGCGTCAGCGGCAACGGCGCGGGGGCGAGCGCCTTGAGTGCGACGTGCAGCAGCACTGCGGAGTCCTTGCCGCCGCTGAACAGCAGCGCAGGGCGTTCGAACTCGGCGATGACCTCGCGGATGATCTCGATGGCCTCGGCCTCGAGTGCCCGCAACGTCGACAGCTCGCCGGCGGGGTTCGTGGAGACGTCCGGTGGCGTCATCGTCTCGGTCATGCGGGTGTCCTCTCCTCGTCGATGAGACGCAGGATCTCGGCGAGGGATTCCTCGATCGAGCGGCCCTGGGTCTCGAGACGCAATTCGGGGTTGGTCGGAACCTCGTAGGGGTCGTCGAGGCCTGTCATTCCGGTGAATTCGCCGGCCTCGGCCCGGGCGTACAGGCCCTTGACGTCGCGTCGCGCGCACTCCTCGAGCGACGTTGCGACGAAGACCTCGAGGTAGCGACTACCGCTGCGCTCGTGGCGTGCGCGGTTCTCGGCGCGTGCATCGGCGTACGGGGCGATGACCGGCACGATCGCCCACACACCGTTGCGGGCGAGCAGGTCGGCGACGAAACCGACGCGCGTCACGTGGGTGTTCCGGTCCGCCCGGGAGAACCCGAGGCCGGCGCTGAGGGAGGTGCGCAGTTCGTCGCCGTCGAGCAGTTCGACGCGTTCGCCCCGCTCGCGCAGGGTGGCGACGAGGCGCTCGGCGAGCGTCGACTTGCCCGCTCCGGACAGGCCCGTGAGCCACACGGTCGCGGCGCTCATGTGTTGATCCCGCATTCGACCTTGTCGCGGCCCGCCCAGCGTCCGGCGCGCGCGTCCTCGCCCGGCGCCACCCGGCGGGTGCACGTGGCGCACCCGATCGAGGGGTAGCCCTGGGTGAGCAGCGGGTTCGTGACGATGGCGTGCTCGGCGATGTAGGCCTCGACGTCGGCGTCGCTCCACGCGACGATCGGCGCGACCTTGATGCGTTCGCGGCGCTCGTCGAAGCTGACGACCGGTGTGTCGCGCCGCGTGATCGCCTCGCTGCGACGCACCCCGGTGGCCCACGCCTCGTAGCCGTCGAGGGCCTCGTCGAGCGGGTGGGTCTTGCGCAGCGTGCAGCACAGATCGGGGTCGCGTTCGAAGAGGTTCGCTCCGTACGTCGCGTCCTGCTGCGCGACACTCTGGGACGGTTCGAGGGTGCGCAGCGTGACGTCGTACGTCGAGGCGACCGCGTCGCGGGTCTGCAGCGTCTCTTCGAAGTGGTACCCGGTGTCGAGGAAGAGCACGTCGACGCCGGGCAGGCTGCGCGACGCGAGATGCGTCAGCACGGCGTCCTGCATGGAGGTGGCCACGGCGAAGCGTTCCCCGAACTCCGCGGCCGCCCAATCGAGCACGGCGTCCGCCGGTGCACCGTCGAGCTGGCCAGCGGCCCGAATGGCGATCCGACGCAGCTCGTCGGGCTCGCGCACGACCTGCGTCATCGCAGCTCCTCCTCGTCGGCGCGGCGGGCCCAGTCGCCGAAGCTCTCGCCGCTCTCGCGTGCGGCTATGTACCGCGTCACGACGCGCTCGACGTAGTCGCCCAGCTCGCTCGCGGCGACCTTGTGGGCGCGCAGCTTGCGCCCGACGACGAGATCCTCGCCCAGGCCACCGCCGAGGTGGACCTGGTAGCCGGGCACCTGCTCGCCGGCGGTGTCGGTGATGATCTGGCCCTTGAGACCGATGTCCGCCACCTGGATGCGGGCGCAGCTGTTGGGGCAGCCGTTGAGATGGATCGCGATGGGGTGCTCGAGCTGGTCGTCGAGGTGAGCGAGACGCTCTTCGAGCTCGGCGACGAGGTCGTGGGCTCGCTGCTTCGTCTCGACGATGGCGAGCTTGCAGAACTCCAGGCCCGTGCACGCCATCGTCGCGCGGCGCCACGGCGACGGACGCCCGTCGAAGCCCAGCGGCCGCATCGTCTCGAGCAGCGGCTCGACGGCGTCGTCGGGCACGTCGAGGACGACGAGCTTCTGGTAGGCGGTCAGGCGCAGCCGGTCGCTGCCGGCGGCCTCCATCGCGTCGGCGACGCCCGCGAGCGCCGCGCCGCTCGTGCGCCCTGCGATCGGCGCGAACCCGACGAGGTTGCGTCCGTCCTTCTGACGATGCACACCGACGTGGTCGATCGTGTGCTTCGGCGTGGGCGCGGCGGGCCCGTCGAGCAGGGGGCGCCCGAGGTACTCGCGCTCCAGCACCTCACGCGTCTTGTCGGCGCCCCAGTCCTCGACGAGGTACTTGAGACGCGCGCGGTTGCGCAGCCGGCGGTAGCCGTGGTCGCGGAACAGCTTGACGGTCGCGAGCCAGACCTCGGGCACCTCTTCGAGCGGCACCCAGGCACCGAGGCGCAGCGCGAAGAACGCCTTCGTCGACAGCCCTCCCCCGATCTGCAGATCGAAGCCGGGGCCGTGGTCGGGGTGGACGACGCCGACGAAGCTGATGTCGTTGATCTCAGGGGCGGCGTCGGGCAGCCACGCGATCGACGACTTGAACTTGCGCGGCAGGTTCGCGAGATCCGGGTCGCCCACGTAGTTGGCCTTGATGAAGTCGATCGCGGGGGTCGCGTCGATCACCTCGTCGGGGTGCACGCCGGCCACCGGCGAACCGAGCGTGGTGCGCGTGCAGTCACCGCAGGCCTCGAGCGTGTCGAGACCGACGGCCTCGAGACGGCGCCAGATCTCCGGCACGTCCTCGATCGCGATCCAGTGGTACTGGATGTTGTTGCGGTCGGTGATGTCGGCCGTACCACGTGCGAAATCGGTGGAGATGCTCGCGAGCACCCGCAGCTGCTCGCGGGAGAGCTGCCCGCCGTCGATGCGCACGCGCATCATGAAGTACTCGTCGTCGAGCTCCTCGGGCGCCAGCGTCGCCGTCTTGCCGCCGTCGATGCCCTGCTTGCGCTGGGTGTACAGGCCCATCCAGCGCATGCGGCCGCGCAGGTCAGTGCCCGAGATGCTGTCGAAGCCCTCGCGGGCGTACTGCTCGAGGATGCGGGCGCGCACGTTGAGGGGCGCGTCCTCGGCCTTGAAGACCTCGTTCGGGTTGAGCGGGTCGAACTCGCCCTTGGCCCACTGCCCCTCGGGCTTGGCCGTGCGCTGCGTGGCGCGGGGACGTTCACTCGTCGTCGTCATCGTCCGCTCCTTCGTCGTTTCTCTCGGGCTCGAAGTACATAACCTTGTCTTCGGTTCAGCAAAACTGCAAATGATGGATAACGGGGTGTTCATCCTGTGGGAAGGCGCGGTGAGCCTGACGCGCCCACGGTGCGCCTGGCGTCACCGCCCGCCGGAACGCGCGGCCAGTGCGTGCCAGACTGTGCCCATGCCCGATGCTCGTCTCACCCGCCGCACCGCGCTCGCCGCCGTCGTCCTCACCACCACGAGCGCATGCAGGCTGCGCGTGGAGAAGGACGCGCCCCTGCCGGGGCCGACGGCGGCACCGGCGCCCGATTCGGGCCCCCTCGAGGCTGTGCGTCGTCACCTCGTGGTCGCGATGAGCGCGGCGAGCCAGGAGACGAACCACCGCCGGGAGGCCGCCGACGCGCAGGGCGCCCACGTCGCCGAACTCAAACGACTCGACGCGACGCTGCGCGGCATCGGCGCGACGTCGCTGCCCAGCGTCAGCGCCACTGCGGCGCCCAGCGTGTCGGCGTCAGCGTCTGCGTCGCCATGGGCGTCGGCGTCCGGAAAGAGCTCCCGCGCGAGCGCCCCGGCGTCGTCGCCCTCGGCGAGCAGCAGCCCCGCCGCGACGGCGTGGACCCGCGCCGAGAGCGACTGGGTCTCCCCCGCGCTGTGCGCGAGCCTGCAGAAGGTTTCGGCGACATCGAGGCCTCTCGCCCTGTCGATCGCCGCGCGCGGGCTCAGCTCGCTGCCGGGTGGCGTCTCCGTGCCGTGGTCCGCGACGGCGTCGGTGCCCTCGTCGTCGGCGCTTCTCGACGCGAACGCGGTGACGATCCACGCGCTCGAGTGGTGGGCGGCGCGCACCGATCCCGATGATCGCGGCGACGTCCCCGACCTGCTCGACGACCTCTACGCCGTGCGCTCGCTCGCGGAATCGTCGGCGTCATCGGGGTCGCCGTCGTCGTCATCGTCTGCTTCCGCGAGCCCCGCTGCGCCCGCGCGCCGCTACGACTCGCTCGCCGCGGCCCGCGCCGATGCGGGCAAGGCGGCCGCGGCTGTGATGTCGGCGTGCGCCGTCGCGGCGACGGGCACGCGCAGCGCCGATGATGTCAACGGGCTGCTGCTCGCGTGGTCGAGCGCGGCCCGCACGGTGCGCTTCGGTGGGGGCAGCGTCTCGCCGTTCCCGGGCCTCGCGACCTGAGCACGCCCGCCGGGAATAAACTCGTCCGCATGCGTATTCGGGGACGCGCGGCCGCCGCCGCACCACTGATCTCACTGCTCGCTCTCACGGCCTGTTCGGGCAGCTCGCACGACACGGGCGGCGCTTCGAGCTCCGGGGCGTCATCGAAGGCCGGCGCGTCGAGCAGTTCCGGTGGGAGTGCGAGTCCCTCGGCCAGCTCTTCGGTCGCTCCCCCGGAGCCGGTCAAAAACAAGCCGGGCAGCATCACGATCGGCGCGTCGGGCGACCTCATCGTCCACCCGTCGGTCACGCAGATGGCCCGTCGTGCCGCAGGCGGCACGGGGTACCGCTTCGACCAGTTCTTCGGCCAGATCTCCCCCGTCACGAAGGCGGGCGATCTACGCATCTGCCAGATGGAGAACCCGCTGTCGCGTGACGACACGAACCTGGCGCGCGAGCTGAGCTTCAACGCGCCCCACGAGTTCGCGACGACGGTGAAGTCCATTGGGTTCGACGGGTGTTCGACGGCCAACAACCACGCCTACGACCGCGGCCTCTCCGGGCTGGCGAGCACGCGCAGCGTCATGGCCGCGAACGGTCTGCAGGCGGCCGGCCCGGCCGCGTCTGCCGGCGAGAAGGGCCAGCCCGTGTTCTACGAGGCCAAGGGGTTCAAGGTCGCGCAACTGTCGTACAGCTACACGCTCGACAACCGCATCAACGGCGACCAGACGGGCACTCCCAAGGACGCGCCCTGGGTCGCGGACAACCTGTACGCGGTGCGCACCCCGGAAGGCATCGAGGCCGATGCCGCCGAAGCACGCAAGCAGGGCGCCGACATCGTCGTCGTGTCGATGCACTGGGGACGTGAGTACAAGCCGGTCTCGGCGGAGCAGAAGAAGTACGCGGACGCGTTGCTGCGCTCCGGGCAGGTCGACTGGATCATCGGCAACCATCCGCACATCGTGCAGCCGTGCCAGAAGATCGACGGACGATACGTCTCCTACGCCCTCGGCAACCTGTTCTCCGGCCAGCAGGCCGCATATCTGCCGGGCACGGCGGACGGCGCGTACGCGAGCGTCACCTTCACGCGCGACGCGGGCGGCAAGATCAGCCAATCTATGACGTACCAGCCCACCTATCAGGACCAGAAGACGCGCGTCGTCGAGCTGGCCACCCCGTCGCAGAACCCAGCATCCTACGCCAAGACGACCGCGACGATGGGTGCGTTCGGCTGCGACGCCAAGCCGGCGTCCTGACGGGTGACGGCACCCGCCGCCGTCGCCGGACGCTCGAGCCGTGGTAGCCGGTGAGGCGCCGGGCGCGGCTGAGCATCAGAGCAGGCCGAACTGCGCGGCGGTGTCGTAGCTGAGCTTGACGACGAAGGCCCCCACGACGACGACGAACACGGCGCGCACGAACCCGGCCCCCTTCGAGACGGCGGTCCGGGCGCCGAGATAGCCGCCCGCGAGGTTCGCGACGCCGAGCACGAGGCCGACACGCCAGGCCACCGCACCTGCCGGGATGAACACGACGAGGGCGGCGAGGTTCGTCGCGAAGTTGGCGAGCTTGGCCTTGGCGGAGGCCTCGAGGAAGCGGTAGCCGAGCAGGCTGACGAGCGCGAAGACGAAGAACGAGCCCGTCCCCGGGCCGAGCGCGCCGTCGTACAGGCCGACGCCCAGGCCGACGGCGCCCGCCGTCGCGTAATGGCGCCGGCTGCCGGCGTGCCGCAGGTTCTCGAGCTGCCCCATCGACGGCTTGAACAGCGTGTACGCGCCGACGGCGACGAGGACGACGAGGATGATCGGGTTGAACGCGCTGCGCGGGATGTGACTGGCGAGCGCCGCACCCGCCATCGAGCCGGCGAACGCCATCACGGCGAGCGGCAGCGCGGTGCGCAGATCGGGACGCACCCGCCGAAGGTACGTCGCCGAGCTCACCGATGTGCCACAGATCGAACCCAGCTTGTTCGTCGCGAGCAGTTGGGCCGGCGCGGCGTGCGGGAACGCGACCATGAGGGCCGGCAACTGCACGAGCCCGCCTCCGCCGACGACGGCGTCGATCCATCCCGCGCAGGCCGCCGCGAGCGCCAGCAGGGTGAGCGTCAGGGTTCCCGGGTCGTTCACCCCGTCATCCTGGGCCGCGCGCCGCGTGCCCGCAAACGTCTCTCAGTCCGTGACCGCCGCGCCCGCGCCGCTCGTGACCGGGGCGGCGGCCGTTCGACGCGCGAGAGCCACCACGTCGGGCCGTGGTGGCTCTCGTGACGCAGGGTGGGATCAGGCGCCGCGCACCTCGGAGAGCACCTCGGCCGCCACCTCGTCGACGCCGACGTCACGCGAGGTGCCCGAGCGGCGGTCCTTGACTTCGATCGTGCCGTCGGAGAGGCCGCGCCCGAGCACGACGATCGTCGGGACGCCGATGAGCTCGGCGTCCTTGAACTTCACGCCGGGGCTGACCTTCGGACGGTCGTCGAACAGGACGCCGAGCCCGGCCGACTCGAGGTCGGCGACGACCTGCTCCGCCTTCTCGAAGACCGCGGCGTCCTTGCCCGTGGCGACGACGTGGACGTCGAACGGCGCGATGTGACGCGGCCAGATGAGGCCCTTGTCGTCGAGGTTGTCCTCAGCGATGGCGGCGACGGCGCGGGAGACGCCGATGCCGTAGGAGCCCATCGTCACCGTCACGAGCTTGCCGTTCTCGTCGAGCACCTTGAGCCCGAGCGCCTCGGCATACTTCGTGCCGAGCTGGAAGATGTGACCCATCTCGATGCCGCGCGCGAGCGTCAGGGGGCCCGAACCGTCGGGGGCCGGGTCGCCCTCCTTGATCTGCGCCGCCTGGATCGTGCCGTCGGCGGTGAAATCGCGGCCGTGGACGAGGTCGATGACGTGCTTGCCGCTGACGTCGGCGCCCGTCACCCACGCCGAGCCCTCGGCGATGCTGGGGTCGAGCAGGTAACGGATGCCGGAGGCCTTTTCCTCGCCGAGCACGCCCGGGCCGATGTAGCCCTTCGCGAGCATCGGGTAGGCGGCGAAGTCCTTCTCCTCGAACGCCTCGACGTCGGCCGGAGCGACCTGAGCCTCGAGGCGCTTGGCGTCGACCTCGCGATCGCCGGGCACGCCGATCGCGAGCGGTTCGCGCGTGCCGTCGGGGTGGACGAGCATGACGATGACGTTCTTCAGTGTGTCGGCAGCCGTCCACTCGCGTCCGTCGTCGCGCGGGTGATTCGCGTTGAGGGCCGCGACGAGCGTCTCGATGGTCGGGGTCTCGGGGGTGTCCTCGATGTGTGCGGGGCCGACGCTCACCTCGACGGGCTCGGCCTGCGGCACGACGACGGCCTCGACGTTCGCGGCGAAACCGCCGGGCGAGCGGACGAACGTGTCCTCACCGTGGCGGCTGACGGCGAGGAACTCCTCCGACGCCGAACCGCCCATCGCACCCGAGTCGGCGTGGACGACGACGTACTCGAAGCCGAGGCGGTCGAAGATCTTGACGTACGCGCCGCGGTGCTTGGCGTAGCTCTCCTCGAGGCCCTGCTTCGTGTGATCGAAGGAGTACGAGTCCTTCATGATGAACTCGCGCCCGCGCAGCAGGCCGGCGCGCGGGCGGGCCTCGTCGCGGTACTTCGTCTGGATCTGGAACAGCGTCGTCGGCAGGTCCTTGTAGCTCGAGAACATGTCCTTCACCGTGATGGTGAACATCTCCTCGTGCGTCGGGCCGAGGAGCATGTCGACGCCCTTGCGGTCCTGCAGGCGGAACAGGTTGGGGCCGTACTCGTCCCAGCGGTTCGTCGCCTCATAGGGTTCGCGCGGCAGCAGCGCGGGGAAGCTCAGCTCCTGCGCGCCGATGGCCTCCATCTCCTCGCGGACGATGGTCTCGACGTTACGCAGCACCTTGAGCCCGAGCGGCAACCACGTGTACACGCCGGGCGCGGCGCGTCGGATGTAGCCGGCGCGCACGAGCAGCTTGTGGCCCGGCAGCTCAGCGTCCGCCGGATCCTCGCGAAGCGTTCGCAGGAACAGGTTGGACATGCGCTGGGCCACGGTCTCTCCTCGGGTCGTGTCGCGGTCGCTCCGCGTGACTCGGCCCCACACTATCCCGGCCCGCCCAGGGCGTGCACGGCCCGCATCCACCCGACGCTCGGGCCGCGAGGCCTTCCTGAGATCCATGCAGATTCGACTGCGTCACAATCCGTCCTTCGCCGTCTCCCGTCTCCTGCGCACTCGCCCGGCGTGCAGATCTCCAGCAAGGCCGCGAGCGGCGGCATCATGAAGGGGCTCAAGCGCTCCGTGCTCTGCGGTGAGTCCTTCTTCTCGACGACGTACACCGCCCCCGCCGAGGGCGGGTGGGTCGACATCGCCGGCGTCCTGCCCGGCGACATGTTGCCGCTCGAGACCCAGCCCGATCGCCCCTGCTTCGTCATCAGCGGCAACTGGATGGCCAGCAGTGAGGGCATGGAGGTCACCTCGCAGTTCGGTGGCATGAAGAACCTCTTCGGCGGCGAGGGCGGCTTCGGCCTCGAGGCCAGCGGTCAGGGCCTCAGCGTCTACGGCGCGGTCGACGTCATGGACCTCGCTCCGGGCGAGCGTGACGTCATCCACACCGGGCACGTCATCGCCTACGACCTGGGGATGCAGTTCACAACGCGTCGGGCGGTCGAAGGACGCTCGATCCAGTCGATGAAGTCCGGTGAAGGGCTCGTTTCAACTTCGTCGGGCCCGGGCGCGTGCTCCTGCAGTCACGCAACCCGCAGGCGTTCGCGGAGTGGGCCGCCAAGCTCATGCCCTCGACGAACGAGCAGGGCGGCCTCGGCGGGCTGTTCACCTGACCGCCAGGGCGTCAGGGCCGCGGCGTCGCGCGTCGGGCGATGGCGGCGCTCGCGGCCGACGTGCCGAGGGTGCCGAACACGCCGCCCCACTCCCCCTGCACGCGGCTCGCGATGAACGCGTCGCTGACGCTCGACGGCGCGCTGCGCAGCAGCAGGCTCGCCTGGAGGACGACGGCCATTCGAGCGCTGATGTCGCGGGCGCGGTACTCCGCGTCGTCGGGCGTCAACGACACGACGTCGGCGAGCACCTGTTTCGTCGCGACGTCGAGCCCGGGGTGGTCGCCGCGGGTCACGTCGAGCTCGCGGCTGAAGGCCTCGAACGCCTCCGGCGAACGCGTCAGGGCGCGCAGGACGTCGAGGGCGTTGACGCTGCCCGAGCCCTCCCAGATCGAGTTGAGCGGCGACTCGCGGAACAGCAGCGGCATGCCCGACTCCTCGACGTACCCGTTGCCGCCGAGGCATTCGAGGGCCTCGGCGACGTGCATCGGCGTGCGCTTGCACACCCAGAACTTTGCGAGCGGCAGTGCGAAGCGACGGAACGCGCGCTCGTGCTCGCTGCCGGGATCGCCTGATTCGATACGGTCGACGCTCGCCGCGAGGCGCATGCCGAGCGCCGTCGCGGCCTCCGACTCGATCGCGAGATCGGCGAGGACGTTCTGCATCGCGGGCTTGTCGGCGAGGACGCCGCCGAAGGCATGCCGACGCGCGGTGTACCAGGCCGCCTCGCTCGTCGCGCGACGCATGAGCCCGGCCGAGCCGAGGACGCAGTCGAGCCGCGTCGCGCTCACCATCTCGATGATCGTGCGCACGCCCGCACCCTCGTCACCGAGGCGAGTGGCGTAGGCGTCGTGGAACTCGAGTTCGCTGCTCGCGTTGGAGCGGTTGCCGAGCTTGTCCTTGAGCCGGACGATGCGCAGCGCGTTGCGAGTGCCGTCAGGGTGCACGCGCGGCACGACGAAGCAGGTCAGCCCGCCGGGAGCCTGCGCGAGGACGAGAAACAGATCGTTCGTCGGCGCGCTCGTGAACCACTTGTGCCCGCGCAGCGAATAGACGGCGGCGCCGTCGTCGTCGAAACCCGACGGGGTGGCCTCGGTGACGTTGGTGCGCACGTCGGAGCCGCCCTGTTTCTCCGTCATCCCCATCCCCGCGAGCAGCCCCTCCTTGCTCGCCGCGGGCAGATCGCCGGGCTCGTAGACGCTCGCCGCGAGGCCGTCGGCGTAACGCTGCGTCAGCGCCTCGTCCGCGCGCAGGGCGGGGACGGCGGCATGGGTCATCGTCAGCGGACAGACGTGCCCGGGCTCGACACCGGACCACGTGATGAAGCCCGCTGCCCGCCGCAGGTGAGCGTCCGCCGACGCGTCCTGCCAGGGCGCGCCCGCGAGACCGAACTCGACGCCGCGGCGCATGAGCCAGTGCCAGGACGGGTGGAACTCGACGGCGTCGGTACGCGCGCCGAACCGGTCGACGGCGCGATGCCGCGGCGTGAACGTGTTCGCAGCCATGCCGTGTTCGCGAGCCTCCTCGCTGCCGGCCATGACACCGAGCTCGCGCAGGGGGCCGAGAACGTCGGCATGCTCGTGCGAGGCGAACGCGCTCGCCGCGTCCTTGAGCGCCTCGTCGGCGTCGACGGCGTCAAACCCGGCCATGACGTCGGCCTGATTGGTTGGTGTGAGCGCGAACACGTCAGTCATGCCGCCACTGTAGATCGCCGGCCCGGTGCCCGGGCGGCGTCTGCGCGCAGGAGTCTACGCCGACCGCACGGCGCGGGCCCGCCAATGCGGCGCGGGCCCATCAGTCCGGCGCGAACCGTCACCCACAGTGACGGCGACCCACGCACGGCGCACGGTCGGCCTCGCGAGCCCTCGTCAGCGGCGAGCGATGTCGAGGCTCGCCTTGATGAGCGGCCACTGCGCCGGGACCCGCGCGAGCATGCCAGCGAGGCGCGCCTGCTTGCCCGGCGTGGAGCGGCGTCGGACACTCGCCTGCGCCTGACGCGCCATCTCGACGTTCGCGGGCAGCACGGCGACGAGCAGGGCGGCAGAGGCGTAACCCGCGGCTCGGCGCGTCGCAGGGTTGACGAGACCCGCGGCGCAGACGAGTTCGGCGACACCGCTGAGGTAGACGAGTTCGCGCGCCTTGGGTAGCTGCGGCGGAATGGTCGGCTCGAACACCTGCGGGCGCACGAGGTGCGTCACGCCGGAGACGACGTACGCGCCGACGAGCCCGCGCATCAGGGGCGGAAGTTCACGAAGACCGGTGACAGGATTCATGCCCCCACCCCATCACATCGCCCTGACAACGCCGTTGAAACGGGTCGAAGTGCGGGGGCAGGGCGCTCGTCCCATCGATAAGCGGTGCCACCGCGTCGCCTCTGCGACGGCGCCGCCGCATCAGAGGATGACGGTCGCGAACGTCCCGACGCGTTCGAACCCGGCGCGTTCGTACGCACGCAGCGCGGGGGTGTTGTACCCGTTGACGTAGAGGCTGACGGTGGGCGCGAGCTCCGCCTCGACCAGGTCGACGACGCGCGCCATGCACGGTGCGGCGAGCCCGCGGCCGCGCCAGGCGGGGTCGATCCACACACCCTGAATCTGTGCCACGCCCGAGGCGAGCGATCCGACGTCGGCCTTGAACCGTACGCGCGCACCGTCCATCAGGACGAAGGTGCGCCCACCCATGACGAGGCGCTGCACCCCGGCGCGGTAGGCCGCGGCACTGCCGACGTAGGGCGCGTAGCCGATCTCCTCGGTGAACATCGCCGCGGCCGCAGGCACGATGGCGTCGACCTCGTCGAGTCGGGCCAGGCGCACGCGCGGTTCGGGCTCGATGCCCTGACGCTCGCGCGCCTCCCGCGAGGCGACCATGAGCGGCTGCTCGGGGCGGAACGAGCGCGCCGGCGCGTACGAACGCGACACGAGCTGCCACAGCGGCAGCACCTGCTCGGCCGGCCCGAACAGCGAACTGACGCGGCGTCGCGCACACTTGACGCGGGCCGCGTAGCGTTCCAGATCGTCAGGGCTCGCCTCGACGGGGACGAGATTCGCCGACGCCCACAGCATCGAGCGCAGCGGCCGTTGACTGGACTCGAGCGAGCGAGCGCCGCCTCGACCCAGCCCGTCGGCATCGAACCCCGAAGAGTCCGCCCCTGCCGCGAGTGGCTGGCCAACGTCACCGTCGAGACCGAAGGCAGCGCTCGTCGAACCGAGCGCGCCCTCGTCGAGGCGGGCGGCGACGAAGACGTTCGTCACCGGGTCGAGGTCGCACAACGCCCGCGCGCCGGCGCGGTCGCCGGCGTCGAGGGCTCGCACCCCCGAACGTCGCAGCATGCCGGCGTCAGCCGACCGAGACGGTGGGGCCGGCGCCGTCGGCGCCCGCGTCCTCGCCCATCTCCTCGGCGATGCGCATCGCCTCCTCGATGAGCGTCTCGACGATCTGGCTCTCCGGCACCGTCTTGATGACCTCACCCTTGACGAAGATCTGGCCCTTGCCGTTGCCGGAGGCGACGCCGAGGTCGGCCTCGCGCGCCTCACCGGGGCCGTTGACGACGCAGCCCATCACGGCGACGCGCAGCGGCACCTCCATGCCCTCGAGGCCCTTCGTCACCTGCTCGGCGAGGGTGTAGACGTCGACCTGCGCGCGCCCGCAGCTCGGGCAGCTGACGATCTCGAGCTTGCGCGGCTTGAGGTTGAGCGACTGCAGGATCATGTTGCCGACCTTGACCTCCTCGACCGGCGGGGCCGAGAGGCTGACGCGGATCGTATCGCCGATGCCGCGGCTCAGCAGCGCGCCGAACGCGGTCGCCGACTTGATCGTGCCCTGGAACGCGGGCCCGGCCTCGGTCACACCGAGGTGCAGCGGCCAGTCGCCCCGCTCGGAGAGCATCTCGTAGGCGCGCACCATGACGACGGGGTCGTTGTGCTTGACGGAGATCTTGAAGTCGTGGAAGTCGTGCTCCTCGAACAGCGACGCCTCCCACACGGCCGACTCGACGAGCGCCTCGGCCGTCGGCTTGCCGTACTTCTCGAGCAGTCGCTTGTCGAGCGAACCGGCGTTGACACCGATGCGGATGGAGACCCCGGCGTCCTTCGCCTCCTTGGCGATCTGCTTGACCTGATCGTCGAACTTGCGGATGTTGCCCGGGTTGACGCGCACACCCGCACACCCCGCCTCGATCGCCGCGTAGACGTACTTCGGCTGGAAGTGGATGTCGGCGATGACGGGGATCTGCGCCTTGCGAGCGATGGCGGGCAGCGCCTCCGCGTCGTCCTGGCTCGGGCACGCGACACGGACGATGTCGCACCCGGTGGCCGTCAGCTCGGCGATCTGCTGGAGCGTGGCGTTGATGTCGGTCGTCGGCGTCGTCGTCATCGACTGCACCGAGATGGGGGCGTCTCCCCCGACCTCGACCTTGCCGACCTTGATCTTGCGCGTCTTGCGACGAGGAGCGATGACCGGCGCGGGCGCCGAGGGCATACCGAGAGAAACCGACATGAGCCCATCTTACGACTGCCGCGCGACGCCCTGGGCTGGGCCGAGACTCACTGGATGGTGATGGGTTTCACGACGTCGGCGTAGATGAGCAGCACCGACATCCCGATGAGGACGAGCGAGACGGCGTACGCGACCGGCAGCGCCTTCGTCACGTCGACGTAGACGGGGCCGGCGACGCCGCGCGCCCGCGCGATGGGCCGCTTGATCGCCTCCCACAGCGCACCCGCGATGTGGCCGCCGTCGAGGGGCAGCAGCGGGATGAGGTTGAACACGAACAACGCGAGGTTGAGGGAGGCGAGCAGGTTGAGCAGCAGCAGCACCTTCTGGCCGAGTTCGACCTTCGACGACTCGGCGACGTCGCCCGCGATGCGCGTCACCCCGACGACGGAGATCGGCCCGTTCGGATCGCGCGCCTCGTCGCTGAACGCCGCCTGCGCGACGCCCTTCATCTTCTCCGGTATGTGCAGCACGACGCCCGCCGTCTGCTTGATGCTCGTGCCGAGCATGCCGGGGACAGCACCCGGGCCCTGACGCTGCAACGTGTACTGACCGATCGACAGCCCGACGTACCCGGCGTCGATCATGACGTTCTGGCCACCCGCGTCGGTGACGGGGTTGCCGTCGGCGTCGAGTTTCGCCACCTTCGTCGTCCTCGGCGTGACCTGCAGCGTCTGCTGCCGGCCGTCACGCTCGACGACGAACGGGATCTTCTCGCCGCCGTGCGCGCGGATGACGCGGGTCGCCTCGAGGTTGCTGTTCACCTTCTGCCCCGCGACCGAGATGATGACGTCATCGAGCTTCAACCCGCTCGAGGCCGCCGGCGCCTCCTGCCCCGTCGGGCACTTCTGACCGGGTTCGACCTTCGTCAGGCACGTCGTCAGCGACGTCACCTTCGTGCCGGTGAGCTTCGGCAGGCCGACGCCGCACACCATGACGGTCATGACGACCGCAGCGATGACGAGGTTCATGAACGGCCCACCGAACATGACGGTGACCTTCTGCCACGTCTTGAGCTTGTAGAAGACGCGGTTCTCGTCACCGGGGCGCAGCTCCTCGAAGGTCTGCTCACGCACCTCGTCGGCGAGCTGGCTGAACCGACCGGTCGACGAGGCGCGCACGGAGCCGTCCGGGTCGCCCGCCTTCGGCGGGTACATGCCGATCATGCGCACGTAACCGCCGAGCGGGATGCCTTTGACGCCGTACTCGGTCTCGCCGCGCTTCTTCGACCACAGCGTCGGGCCGAAGCCGATCATGTACTGCGGCACGCGGACGCCGAACTTCTTCGCGGGCACCATGTGCCCCATCTCGTGCAGCGCGATCGAGGCAGCCACGCCGACGATCATGAACAGCACCCCGAGGACGAACAGCATCAGCGCAGCCCCTTCTCGATCAGCGTGTGCGCGGTGCGGCGCGCCCATGTCTCTGCGGCGAGGACGGCGTCGACGTCAGGTTCGCCGCTCTCGGGCGCGTGCTGGTCGACGACCTTCTCGACGGTTTCGACGATGTCGAGGAAGCCGATGCGCCCGTCGTGGAAGGCCTCGACGCACTCTTCGTTGGCCGCGTTGTAGACGGCCGGGTACGTCGAGCCGGCCTCACCCACCTGACGGGCGAGGCGAACGGCGGGGAACGCCTCGTCGTCGAGAGGTTCGAACCGCCAGTCCATCGCCTTCGTCCAGTCGATCGGTGTCTCCACGCCCGCGATGCGGTGCGGCCAGTCGAGGCCCATCGCGATCGGCACGAGCATCGTCGGCAGGCCGAGCTGCGCGACGACGGCGCCGTCGACGAACTCGACCATCGAGTGGATGTACTGCTGCGGGTGCACGACCGTCTCGACACGATCGATCGGGATGTCGAACAGCAGGTGCGCCTCGATCACCTCGAGGCCCTTGTTGACGAGCGTCGCCGAGTTGGTGGTGATGACCTTGCCCATCGCGAAGTTGGGGTGCTTCAGGGCTTGTGCGGGTGTGACGTCGGCCAGCGCGGCGCGGCTCATGCCGCGAAACGGCCCTCCACTGGCAGTGACGACGAGTTTGCGCACCTCGTCGTGCGTACCGGAGGTGAGCGCCTGCGCGATGGCCGAGTGCTCCGAGTCGACGGGCACGATCTGCCCGGGCCTTTCGAGACGCTTGACGATCGGGCCACCGACGATGAGCGACTCCTTGTTCGCGAGCGCCAGCGTGCTGCCCGCCTCGAGCGCTGCGATCGTCGGGCGCAGACCGATCGAACCGGTGATGCCGTTGAGCACGACGTCCGCGCCGACGCTCGCGACCTGCACCGACGCGTCGTCACCACTGACGACGCGGCTGACAACCTGCTTGCCTGCGCCCGACGCCGCATCGGCGATGAGCGTCTCGAGCCGTGCCGCGTCACCGGAGGCGATACCGACGAGCTCGACGTCGAACTCGACGGCCTGACGCGCGACGAGCTCGAGGTCACGCCCGCCGGAGCTGAGCGCGACGATGCGGAAGCGCTCGGGGTTGTTCCGCGCGATCTGGCACGCCTGGGTGCCGATCGAACCGGTGGAGCCGAGCAGGGAGACGGTGCGCTGGGTGGTCACGCCCCCATTGTGTACGAGACGTCTGACAACCGCCCCCGAGCCCGCTGCGACGAACCATCGCTCACGACGCGAGGCGTCGCCACTCAGCGCCTCAGTGAGACGCGGTGACGGCCGCCGCTCGCCCGGACGTCAGCACTCGATGACGTTGACAGCCAGCCCGCCGCGTGCCGTCTCCTTGTACTTGACGCTCATGTCGCGGCCGGTCTCGCGCATCGTCTTCATCGCCTGGTCGAGGCTGACGGTGTGCTTGCCGTCACCGCGACGCGACAGGCGAGCGGCGTTGATCGCCTTCATCGAGGCGATCGCGTTGCGTTCGATGCACGGGATCTGCACGAGCCCGCCGACGGGGTCGCACGTCAAGCCGAGGTTGTGCTCGATGCCGATCTCGGCGGCGTTCTCGACCTGCTCGGGGTTGCCGCCGATGACCTCGCACAACGCACCGGACGCCATCGCGCACGCCGAACCGACCTCGCCCTGGCAGCCGACCTCGGCGCCCGAGATGGAGGCGTTCTCCTTGAACAGGATGCCGATGGCCGCAGCCGTCAGCAGGAACCGGACGATGCCGTCCTCATCGGCGCCGGGGACGAACTTGACGTAGTACTTGAGGACGGCGGGGATGATGCCGGCCGCACCGTTCGTCGGCGCGGTGACGACGCGGCCGCCCGCGGCGTTCTCCTCGTTGACGGCCATGGCGAACAGGTTGACCCAGTCCATGACATCGAGCGGGTCGATCGGGTAGCCGGGCTCGACCTGCTGCTGCAGCGCACGGTGGATGGCGGGGGCGCGGCGCGGCACCTTGAGCCCGCCGGGGAGGGTGCCCTCGGTCGAGAAACCGTTGGTGATGCACTGATCCATGACCGACCACAGGTGCAGCATGCCCGAGCGCACCTCCTCCTCGGTGCGCCACGACAGCTCGTTGCGCATCATGACCTCGCTGATCGGCAGACCCGTGCGCGCACAGATCTCGAGCAGTTCCTTGCCCGTGTTGAACGGGAACTCGACGGGCGTCGTGTCCTGCACGACACGGTCGGCGCCGAGCGCGTCCTCGTCGACGACGAACCCGCCTCCGACGGAGTAGTAGACGCGCTCGAGAAGCACCGATCCGTCAGCGTCGAGCGCCCGAGCGATCATTCCGTTCGGGTGCCCGGGCAGCGTCTTGCGGCGGTGCAGGACGAGGTCGTCGTCGTCGAGGGGCACCTCGCGCAGGCCGCCGAGCAGGAGACGGCGGGTCTCCTTGACCGCGTGGAAACGCGCGTCCGCGGTGTCGGTGTCGACCGTCTCCGGGTCCTCACCCATCAGGCCGAGGACGACCGCCTTGTCGGAGCCGTGCCCGTGGCCGGTCTGCCCGAGCGACCCGCACAGTTCGACCTGGACGCGCGCGACGTCGTCGAACAGCCCTGCCTCGCGCAGAGATTCGAGGAACCGCCCCGCGGCTCGCATCGGACCGACGGTGTGGGACGACGAGGGTCCGATACCGATCGAGTACAGTTCGAATGCACTCAGCGCCATGCCACACCATCCATCATGCGGACAGATTCGCACACAATGTGGCCACACGAGTAATCGAGGCCCCCCTCAGGTATGTGGGCAGCGCAGGTGACTCACCGGTAGCCTGCGGAGCATGACTGATACGACGCGAGAATTCGACATCGTCCTCTACGGCGCGACCGGGTTCGTCGGCCGGCTCGTCGCGAAGCACCTCGCCGAGCACGCGCCGAATGACATCCGCATCGCCCTCGCCGGACGCACCGCCTCGAAGGTCGAGAAGGTGCGCGACGACCTGAGCACCGAGGCCGCAGCCGCCGCCGGTTGGGGCATCGTGACAGCCGACTCCGGCGACGAGGCGTCGCTGCACGCCCTCGCGAACCGGGCACGCGTCGTCATCTCCACCGTCGGCCCGTACGCGCGCCACGGCCTGCCGCTCGTCGGCGCCTGTGCCGAGGCCGGCACCCACTACGTCGACCTCACCGGCGAGGTGCTCTTCGCCCACGACTGCATCGACCGCTACGACGCGACGGCCCGCGCGAACGGCGCACGTATCGTCAACTCGTGCGGCTACGACTCGGTGCCCTCCGACCTCGGCGTCTTCCTGCTCGCCCAGACGGCGCGTGAGGCCGGTGACGGGGAACTCACGGCGACGACCGAGTACGCGTCGATGAAGGGCGGCATGAGCGGCGGGACGATCGCCTCGGCGATGCAGCAGGCCGACGACATCGCCGACGACCCCGCTCGCCGCAAGATCGCCGGCGACAAGTTCTCCCTCTCCCCCGACCGCTCGCGCGAGCCGAGCGGCGAGTTCAAGGACTCGCTGTCGGTGTGGTACTCCGACGACGTCGACGCGTGGGTCGCGCCGTTCCTCATGGCCTCCTACAACACGCGCATCGTGCGCCGCAGCAACGCGCTGCTCGGCCACGCGTACGGCTCGGGTTTCCGCTACCGCGAGGTGATGAAGGCCGGCAAGGGCGTCAAGGGTCGCGCGATGGCGTACGCCGTCGCGGGTGCGCTGGGGGCGGGCTTCGGCGCGATGGGCGTCAAGCGTCTGCGCCCGCTGCTCGAACGCCTCGTCCCCGCGCCGGGCAGCGGCCCGAGCGAGGAAGCGCGCGAGAAGGGCTTCTTCCGCATGGACATCCGCTCGACGACGACGAGCGGCGCCCGCTACCGCTCGATCGTCGCCTCGCAGGGCGACCCGGGCTACAAGGCGACGGCCGTCATGCTCGGCGAGGCGGCCGTGACGCTGGCGCTCGGCGACCTGCCGACGCTGCCCGGCGAGGCGGACGGCGGCGTCCTCACGCCCGCAGTCGCCCTCGGGGCGCCGTACGCCGAGCGCCTGCGTCAGCACGGCGTGACGCTCGAGGTGACGAAGCTCGGCTGATTTCGAAAGCTCGGCTGAGTTCGAGTGACGTAGCGTTCGTCCCCGGGACCGATGCGGTGCCGGGGACGAACCGTTCTCGGCATGCGCCGAGATCGGCAGCCGCCGCGCCGAGGTGCAGCACCAGCTCGTCATAGCCGGCGCGGACGACGCCGCGCGGCGTCGCGAACGTCACGAGTGGTGGCGCAGCACCTCACCGAGAGCGTCGAGGACGCTGGCATCCTCGATCGTGCCGGGCACCTGGGGCGTCTCACCGTCGGCCATCTGGCGCATCGTCTTGCGCAGGATCTTGCCCGATCGCGTCTTCGGCAGGGCCTGGACGACGTCGACGTCGCTGAGCGAGGCGAGCGCCCCGACCTCGGCGCGCACGCGCGCCTTGAGTTCGTCGCGGACGGTGAGCAACTCGTCGTCGGTGTACTCCCGCCCGGCCTCGAGCACGACGAGCGCCCGCGGCACCTGGCCCTTGAGCTGGTCGGCGACCCCGATGACGGCGCACTCGGCGACGGCGGGGTGCTCCCCGAGCGCGGCCTCGAGGGCGCCCGTCGACAGGCGATGCCCCACGACGTTGAGCACGTCGTCGGTGCGGCCCATGATCCACACGTACCCGTCGTCGTCGATGTAGCCGCCGTCACCGGTGAGGTAGTAGCCCTCGAACGCGGACAGGTAGGAGCTGACGTAGCGCTCGTCGCCACCCCACAGCGTCGCGAGCGTACCGGGCGGCAGCGGCAGCTTGAGGCACACGGCGCCCTCGACGCCTGGTTCGACGGGCGAGCCGCCGGTCGCGAGCACCTGCACGTCGTAGCCGGGCAGGGGCTTGGTCGCCGATCCGGGCTTCGGCGCGAACGACTCGATGCCGACCGGGTTCGCGACGATGGGCCACCCCGTCTCCGTCTGCCACCAGTTGTCGACGACCGGCACCCCGAGCTTGTCGTGCGCCCAGGCGTAGGTGTCGGGGTCGAGGCGCTCACCGGCGAGGAAGAGCGTCCGCAACGACGACAGGTCGTGCTCGGCGATCAACGAGCCGTCCGCATCCTCCTTCTTGATCGCGCGGATCGCCGTCGGCGCCGTGAACAGGCCCGCGACGCCGTACTGCTCGACGATGCGCCAGAACGCGCCGGCGTCCGGGGTGCCGACGGGCTTGCCCTCGTACAGCACCGTCGTCAGGCCCGCGAACAGCGGCGCGTAGACGATGTAGGAGTGGCCGACCACCCAGCCGACGTCGCTGGCCGTGAACCACACGTCACCCGCCTCCATGCCGTAGACGTGCTTCATCGACCACGTCAGGGCCACGGCGTGGCCACCGTTGTCACGCACGATGCCCTTCGGCCGCCCCGTCGTGCCGGAGGTGTAGAGGATGTAGAGCGGGTCGGTGGCCGCGACGGCGACGCAGCCGGCGGGCTGCACCGCACCAGGCGCCATGACCTGCGCCCAGTCGAAGTCCTTCTCCCCCAGGCTCGCCTCGCACTGCGGGCGCTGCACGATGACGCAGTGCCCCACCTCGTGCGACGCGCGGGCGAGTGCCGCGTCGAGCATCGGCTTGTACTCGATGACGCGGGTGCGCTCGACGCCGCAGCTCGCGGACAGCACGACCTTGGGCTGGGCGTCGTCGATGCGTGCGGCCAGCTCGGTGGGCGCAAAGCCGCCGAACACAACCGAGTGCACCGCCCCGATGCGCGCGCAGGCGAGCATCGAGATGACGGCCTCCGCGATCATCGGCATGTAGATGACGACCCGGTCGCCCTTCTCCACCCCGAGCGCCTGGAGCACCCCGGCGAGGCGGGCGACCTCGTCGAGCAGTTCGGCGTAGGTGTACGTGCGGCTCGTGCCGGTGACGGCGCTGTCGTGGATGAGCGCCGGCTGATCGGCGCGGCCGGCGATGACGTGCCGGTCGAGCGCGTTGTAGCAGGTGTTGAGCCGCGCGTCGGGAAACCAGCGGTACAGCGGGGCGCTCGAGGCGTCGAGCGCCCCCTTGGGTCGGGTGATCCAGTCGACGCCGCTGGCGGCCTCGAGCCAGAACCCCTCGGGGTCGTCGAGGCTGCGCACGTGGAGTGAGGCGTGGTCGAACGTGACGTCGGTCATACACCCATCTTGCCTCGTGATCGCGAGGTTCCGGGTGAGTTCGCCGCCGTGCTCGGCGACGAATCGCTCGTGTGCCACGCTTGGCCTCATGCTTCGTGAGATCCACTCGGCCGACGAGCTGCTCGCCCATCTGCAGGACGGCGGAACCGTCAGCGGTCTGCGGCTGCAGGGCGTCGACCTCGCCAGCGCTGCCGGCGAGGCGTTGATCGCTCTGCCGAACCGCTTCGACGGTCTCGTCGTGCTCGGCGGCCACGTGCCGGCGTCCACGGCTCGGACGTTGACCGACCGCGGCGCCATCCTGTTTCCCAGCGATCCGCACCTGCCGATCGACCCCTACCGCGCGCGTCTCTACTCCGCCGGCGAGCTCTATGCTGGCCTCGAGCGCGGCTACGAACACACCCCTGACGCGCAGGCGTATCGCTGGTCGCGTGACTGCCGCGTGGCGCATGACGCCTATGCGGGCGCCATGCGCGGGCTGCACGACGAGTCGATGCGCGACGCCCTGCACGAGAGCCTCGAGGGCCGACGAACCGTCGGCATCATGGGTGGTCACGCGATGGGACGCACGAGTACCGCGTACGCCGAGATCGCCCGGTTGGCGCGTGATCTCGCCGGCGGCGGCCACGTCGTCCTGACCGGCGGCGGGCCCGGCGCGATGGAGGCTGCGAACCTCGGCGCGGCTGACCGCGTCGGCGGCCTCGACACGGCGCTGGAGTGCCTGGCGAGCGTCGAGTCGTTCCGTCCGAGCATCGACGCCTGGGCGCACAGCGCTTTCGCGTCGCGCGAGCTGCTGGGCGTGGCTGATGGCGCGGGTGACGACGTGCGCAGCGTCGGCATCCCGACGTGGTTCTACGGCCACGAACCGCCCAACGTCTTCGGTGACGTCATCGCCAAGTTCTTCTCCAACGCCCTGCGCGAGGACGACCTGCTCGCCGGCGCCAGCGGCGGCATCATCGTCCTCGAGGGCGCCGCGGGCACCGTGCAGGAGATCTTCCAGAGCGTCACGCCGCTGTACTACGCCGCCGACGACGTGCCGCTGCCGCACCTCGTCCTCGTCGGGCGCGCACAGTGGACGGACGTCGTCCCCGTCTGGCCGGCGCTCACCGCGCTCGCGGCGGGGCGACGCTTCGCCGACCACCTCCACCTCGTCGAGACGCCCGCGGAGGCGTTCGCAGTGTTGACGGGCGCCTGAGCTCATCGCAGCCTCAGGCTTGACGCATCATCGGCCCAAACGCATCACGAATGACGCATTTGGGGCGACGATCGGGGCGAGCTGCTCGTGTCAGGCCGTCTTGGCGGCGAGCTGCCCGCACGCTCCGTCGATGTCGGAACCACGCGTGTCGCGCACCGTCGTCGGGATGCCGCCCGCGCGTAGGCGCTCGACGAAGTTCTGCTCGACGCCCTTGCGCGACGCCGTCCACTTCGAGCCCGGCGTCGGGTTGAGCGGGATCGGGTTGACGTGCACCCACCCCTTGCCACGCGCGTTGAGCTTCTTCGCGAGCAGATCCGCGCGCCAGCCCTGGTCGTTGATGTCCTTGATGAGCGCGTACTCGATGCTGACGCGACGCCCCGTCGCCTCGAAGTAGCGATGCGCCGCATCGAGGGCCTCGTCGACGCTCCAGCGCGTGTTGATGGGCACCAGCTCGTTGCGCAGTTCGTCGTCGGGCGCGTGCAGCGACAGCGCCAGCGTCACCGGAATGCCCTCGGCCGCGAGCTTGTCGATGGCCGGCACGAGACCGACCGTCGACATCGTCACGCCGCGAGCCGACATGCCGAGCCCCTCCGGGGCGGGCGAGACGAGCCGCTTGATCGCGTCGATCGCCTGGCGGTAGTTCGCAAGAGCCTCCCCCATGCCCATGAACACGACGTTGCTGACGCGCAGCGGCGTCTCGCGCTCGTCGTCGTCGAGGCCGGGCAGCTCGCCGGAGCGCAGCAACCGCGCGCCGGCGACGACCTGCTCGACGATCTCCGCCGTCGTGAGGTTGCGCGTCAGCCCTTCCTGCCCGGTCGCGCAGAACGGGCAGTTCATGCCGCAGCCGGCCTGGCTGGAGATGCACATCGTGACGCGGCCGGGGTAGCGCATGATGACGCTCTCGACGAGCGCGCCGTCGAACAGGCGGTGCACCTGCTTGAGCGTGTTGCCGCCGTCGGCGACGAGCGTCTTGATGCTCGTCAGCAGCGTCGGCATGAGCTGCGCGACCATCTCCTCGCGCCCGTTCTTCGGCAGGTCCGTCATCTCGGCAGGGTCGGCGACGAAGCGTTCGAAGTAGTGGTTCGACAGCTGCTTGGCGCGGAACGCGGGCAGCCCGAGCTCCTTCGCTAACGCCTGACGCCCGGCGAGGTCGAAGTCCGCCAGGTGCTTCGGCGGCTTGCCGCGCCGCGGCGCGGTGAACGTCAGCTGGCCCGGAACGGGACGCTTCGTCGTCGGCTCTGGCAGGTCGGTCGTGGTCGATTCGGTGGTGCTCAATGGAAGAACTCCTCGCCTCAGCTGGCGAACGCGGTGAGAACGGCCCAGGTGACGGGGGCCGCGAGAACGAGCGAGTCGAGGCGATCCATGAGACCGCCGTGACCCGGGATGAGGTTGCTCATGTCCTTGATGCCGAGATCGCGCTTGATCATCGACTCGCACAGATCGCCGACGGTGGCCGCGACGACGACGAGCGAGCCGAGCAGGATGCCGACCCAGAACGGCGCGTGCAGGATGAGGGTCACCGTCAGCACGCCGATGACGACGCAGCTCAGCCACGACCCGGCGAAGCCCTCCCACGACTTCTTGGGGCTGACGGTCGGCGCCATCGGGTGCTTGCCGAACAGCACGCCGGCGACGTAGCCGCCGATGTCGCTGCCGATCGTCACGAGGATGAACGTGATGATGCGGCTGACGCCGTCGTCAGCATGCAGGAGCATCATCGCGAACGACACGAGCGCCGGCACGTACAGCGCGATGAGCGCCGCCGACGCGGTGTCGGGCGCGAGGCGGTTGCTCGCCGCACCCCAGACGATGAAGACGAGGACGCTGCCGACGAGCGCCGCGAGCATCGCCGACGGCCCGAGCAGGTACGCCGCGACGGGGATGACGGCCGCCGAGGCGAGAGCGGGGATCCACGGCGGGCGGAACTTGGCCGGCGGCATCGCCATGAGCAGCTCGCGCGTGCCGACGACGGACGCGGCCGTCGCGAGGACGACGAACGCCTCCTTGCGGATGAGCAGAGACGCGAGGACGAGCACGCCGAGCACGAGTGCAGCCGTGATGGCGGCCTTGAGGTCGCGCCCGGCCTTGTTCTTCTTCGCGGGGGCGGGCGCGAGCGTCTCGGACACGACCTTCGAGCCCACCCCCGGCGGGGGTGGGCTCGAAGGCTGCGCCGAAGCGGGCATGCCGAATGCGAGCGTGCGTCGAGGTCAGACCTCGAGCAGCTCGGCCTCCTTGCCCTTGAGCAGCGCGTCGACGGTGTCGACGCGCTTCTTCGTCATGGCGTCGAGGTCCTTCTCGGCGCGGGCGCCGTCGTCCTCGCCGACCTCCTTGTCCTTGACCAGCTTGTCGATGTCCTGGTTCGCCTTGCGGCGCACGTTGCGCACGCTGACGCGGCCGTTCTCGGCCTTGTCCTTGGCCATCTTGATGTAGTCCTTGCGGCGCTCCTCGGTGAGGGCGGGCAGGATGCAGCGGATCTGGTTGCCGTCGTTGCTCGGGTTGACGCCGAGGTCGGAGTCGCGCAGCGTCTTCTCGATCTCGGAGATGGCCGACTTGTCGAACGGGATGATGAGGATCGTGCGCGCCTCGGGCGTCTGGAACGACGCGAGCTGCTGCAGCGGCGTCGGCGCACCGTAGTAGTCGACCGTCAGGCGGTTGAACATCGCCGCGTTCGCACGGCCGGTGCGGATCGAGGCGAAGTCCTCCTTCGTGGCCTCGATCGCCTTGTCCATCTTCTCCTCGGCCTCGAGGAGGATCTCGTCAATATCCATGGTTTCGCTCTCGTTTCTCGGACGTTCTCGGGAACAGCCACGTTCGGCCCCGCGTCAGGACGCGGAGACCACCGTGCCGATCTTCTCACCCTGCAGGGCGCGGGTGATGTTGCCTTCACCCTCCATGCCGAACACGACCATCGGCAGCTTGTTGTCCATGCACAGGCTGAACGCTGCGGCGTCGACGATCTTGAGCCCGCGCGCCAACGCGTCGGCGTGCGTGACGACATCCAGCTTCACCGCGTCGGGGTTCTTGCGCGGGTCATCGGAGTAGACGCCGTCGACACCGTTCTTCGCGACGAGCACGGCGTCGCACTTCGTCTCGAGCGCACGCTGCGCGGAGACGGTGTCGGTCGAGAAGTACGGCATGCCCGCGCCGGCACCGAAGATGACGACGCGGCCCTTCTCCATGTGACGGATCGCACGGCGCGGGATGTACGGCTCGGCGACCTGCGTCATCTCGATGGCCGACTGCACGCGCGTGTCGATGCCCTCCTTCTCGAGGAAGTCCTGCAGCGCCAGGCAGTTCATGACGGTACCGAGCATGCCGATGTAGTCGGCACGCGCACGATCCATGCCCTTCTGCTGCAGCTCGGCACCGCGGAAGAAGTTGCCGCCACCGACGACGACCGCGACCTGGATGCCGCTGCGCACGGCCGGCGCGATCTGGCGAGCGATGCCCCGCACGACGTCGGGGTCGACGCCGACGCTGCCGCCGCCGAAGACCTCACCGGAGAGCTTGAGCAGCACTCGGTCGTACCTGGGGATCGCCGGGGAGGCGTTCACCCTCTCGCTCGCGTCGGTGTCGCTCACTTCGCCTCCTGGCGCTTCGTCGGGCATGAGTCGGCCAATCTTTTCACACTGCTGAGGGCAGCCGAAAAACTTCAGTCTGCGAGCGGAGCGTACGTCGCGCCCAGTGCTGTGTCTTGCCCGGGGGTGAGGGTGACGGCGTCGTCCTTGATCGTGGCCGCCTCGACGCAGACGAACCGCGGCCACGCGTCGTCGGGCACGTCCGCGAGCGAGGCGGTCTTCTGCTGGGCGGGGTTCCACACGACCGCATCCGGCAGATTCTCGCGCTCGATGCGGTAGATCGGCGTCCGCCCCTCCGTCCGCCCCTGGACGACGGTGATGGGCTGTTTCGGCGCCGTGACGACGACGTCGACCTCGCCGTCGAACGTCAGGTCACCCTCGACGCGTGAGCGCTCCCCGCTGGCCTGATCGAGCATCGACGCACCCGTCAGCCCTTCGACACGCACCGTGCGCACGTCGTCGACCGCGAGATACGTGTGCAGCGCTGCCTCGAACGTCAGCGGGTCTGAGCCCTCGTTGCGCACGACGAGGCGCAGCCCGAGAGCATCGCCGAACGTGATCTCGAGGGTTGCGAACAGCCCCAGCGGCCAGTGCTCGGCGCCGTCGAGCTGCGCGACCGCCTCGGGAGTGACCACGAGCGAGACGATGACCGCCTCGCCCTCCTCGCGCACCGAGTGCAGCCTCCACCGCGCCCGACGCGCCAGGCCGTGCGACGGCGACAGCCCGCCGTCACGGCCCGCACCGAACCACGGGAGACACACCGGGACGCCGCCGCGGATCGCCGTCGACGGACCCGCCTGTGCCAACGGACTCAGCCACAACAGCTCACGCCCACCACGCGGCACGAAACTCGTCACCTGACCGCCGTGCAACTGCACGACACCCGACGACCGCGGCCCTAATACCTCCAGCGCCGGCAGGCCCGAGACCCCCTCGACGCGACGCACGCACTCCGGCAGATCCACCATGAAGCCACTCATGGACACACGCTAGTCCCTCCAGCGACGTGACGAGCCCCCACCTCACGCTGCGAGGCCCGGACGCGCTGCGCGCGATCCGGGCCTCGTCTGGCGCCATGCGGTGAGTTGAACGAGCGGTGCCAGACGCCATTCTTTCTGGCGTCTGACTTCGCGCTCACCTACGGCCGAGGCCCGGACGCGCTGCGCGCGTCTGGGCCTCAACCTCCGGTTCCCGCTCGGTCACACACCGACCTTGAACCGCGCAAAGCCCGAAACCTCCGCGCCTGCCTCATCAGCGACCTTCTTGACCGTCTTCTTCGCGTCCTTCGCGAACGGCTGCTCCAGCAGCACGTTCTCCTTGAAGTACCCGTTGACACGGCCCTCGATGATCTTCGGCAGAGCAGCCTCCGGCTTGCCCTCCTCCTTGGCCGTGGCCTCAGCGACACGACGCTCGTTCTCCACGACCTCGGCGTCGATCTCGTCGCGCGTCAGCACCGACGGGGAGAACGCGGCGATGTGCATCGCGATGTCACGAGCCGTCGCCTCGTCGCCACCCTTGAGTGCCACGAGAACACCGATCTGCGCCGGCAGGTCAGGGCTCGTCTTGTGCAGGTACGCCGTCACGTTCTCGCCCTCGAGACGCGCCACACGACGCACCTCGATCTTCTCGCCGATCGTCGCGTTGGCCTCGTCGAGAACCTCCGCGACCGTCTTGCCGCCCATGTTGCTCTTCAGCAGCGCATCGGCGTCAGCGGCCTCGACCGCGACAGCCTGGTCGAGAACCTGCTCGGCGAGGGCGATGAACTTGTCGCCCTTCGCGACGAAGTCGGTCTCGCAGTTGACCTCGACCAGCGTGCCGACTCCGTTCTCGACCTTCGCGGCGACGAGGCCGTTCGAAGCGGAACGACCCTCGCGCTTCGTCACGCCCTTGAGGCCCTTGACGCGCAGGATCTCGGTGGCCTTGGCCTTGTCGCCGTCAGCCTCGTCGAGTGCCTTCTTGACGTCCATCATGCCGGCGCCGGTAGCTTCGCGCAGCGCCTTGATGTCAGCGGCGGTGTAGTTCGCCATGAGTGTTTCGCTCCTCTGAGTCGAAAGAATGCAGGGGGTTTACGCTCCCCCGGCGCCGACACTGCCACGAGCAGTGCCGGCGCCGGGGGAAGACGTCATGAACGTCGAGCCAGTTTCTCAGGCCTGGGAGTCGGCGACCTCGGTCGCCGTCTTCTCGTCGACCTCGGCCACGGCAGCGGCCTCGTCAGCGTTCGTCGAGTCAGCGGCAGCCGTCTCGTCAGCAGCCTTCTTGATCGACGACGGACCCGTCTCGGTGTCCGTGTCAGCGGCGGCCTTCGCGCCGGCGTCGGAGGCGAGCAGCTCGCGCTCCCACTCGGCCATCGGCTCGGCGGCCGACTCGCCCGACTTGCCGGACGATCGGGCGACGAGGCCCTCGGCGACGGCGTCGGCGATCACGCGGGTGAGGATGCCGACCGAACGGATGGCGTCGTCGTTGCCCGGGATCTTGTAGTCGACCTCGTCGGGGTCGCAGTTCGTGTCGAGGATCGCGATGACCGGCAGGCCCAGCTTGCGCGCCTCGTCGACGGCGAGGTGCTCCTTCTTCGTGTCGACGATCCAGACGGCCGACGGGATCTTCGACATCTCACGGATGCCGCCGAGGACGAGCTCGAGCTTCGCCTTCTCACGCGACAGGAGCAGCAGCTCCTTCTTCGTGTAGCCGGAGCCGGCGACGTCGTCGAAGTCGAGAGCCTCGAGCTCCTTCAGGCGCGCGAGGCGCTTGCTGATCGTCTGGAAGTTCGTGAGCATGCCACCGAGCCAACGGTGGTTGATGTACGGCATGCCGACGCGGGTGGCCTGCTCGGCGATCGACTCCTGAGCCTGCTTCTTCGTGCCGACGAACAGGATCGTGCCGCCGTGGGCGACCGTCTGCTTGACGAACTCGTAGGCGTCGTTGATGTAGGTCAGCGACTGCTGGAGGTCGATGATGTAGATGCCGTTGCGCTCCGTCATGATGAAGCGCTTCATCTTCGGGTTCCAACGACGGGTCTGGTGTCCGAAGTGGACGCCGCTCTCGAGGAGCTGGCGCATGGTGACGACGGCCATGCCGAAGTCCCCTTTCATGTCGAGGTTTCAGTTCGTGCAGCCGGATTGCTGCCCTGGCGGCCCGACCATCACCCACCGTCGGCCATTCCCCTCACAGAGGTTCACGATCGACGGACCGAAGGGCGAGGGCCCGCGACGTACGCCCTGCGAGAGCAGGATGTACGAGGCGTGAGGCCACGCGAATTCGTCTCGCGGCCCGCCCACACATCACCTCTGCTCGACCCGGCTCTCGAGACGGAACTCGAAGCCGGAGGTGCGATCAGGTGGGCGACGCGCATCAGGGCACACAAGACGTGCCTCCATCCTACCGGCTCGAGGGGGCAACCCGAAATCGCCGCCAGGGGTCCTAGATTGGAGCGATGAGCGACTCGACGACGCCAGCACCGCAGACCTCGCCCGCGCCCCGTGCGGGCCGACGCAGCGCCATCCGCCCCGCCGGCGGGCAGACGATCTTCTCGCGCATGACGGCGCTCGCGGCCGAGACCGGCGCGCTCAACCTCGGCCAGGGCTTCCCCGACGCCGACGGCCCCGAGGCCGTGCTCGCAGCGGCCCGCCAGGCCATCGCCGACGGCGCGAACCAGTACCCGCCGGCGCGTGGTGAGCGGACGCTGCTCGAGGCGATAGCCGCGCACCAGCACCACTGGTACGGGCTGGAGGTCTCCCCCGACACCGACGTCCTCGTCACCGTCGGAGCGACGGAGGCGCTGGCGAGCGCGATCCTCGCGTTCGTCGAACTCGGCGACGAGGTCGTCGTGTTCGAACCCACCTACGACTCCTACGCCGCTGACATCGCGCGTGCCGGCGGCGTGCGGCGCACGGTGCCGCTACGTTTCCCCGACTTCGCGCTCGACGAGGACGCCCTCGCCGCGGCGTTCAGCGAGCGCACCGCGCTCGTCCTGCTCAACACGCCGCACAATCCGACCGGCAAGGTCTTCACCGCGGCGGAGTGCGCGACGATCGCCGAGCACGCCGCGCGCCACGACGCCGTCGTCATCAGCGACGAGGTGTACGAACACCTCGCGTTCGCGCCGCACGAGCACATGCCCTTCGCGAGCACCCCCGGCATGCCCGAGCGCACGCTGACGATCAGTTCGGGTGGCAAGACGTTCAGCACGACGGGGTGGAAGATCGGGTGGGTCAGTGGCCCTGCCGACCTCGTCGCCGCGGTGGCGAGCGTCAAGCAGTTCTTGACCTTTGCGAGCGGCACGCCGCTGCAGCACGGCATCGCGGCCGGGCTGTGCCTGCCCGACGCGTTCTTCGCCGAACAGCGCGCCGAGATGGCGGCCCGCAGTGCTCTGCTCGTCGACGGACTGACGCGCGCCGGGTTCGACGCCGTTGCGCCACAGGGCGGCTATTTCGTCCTTGCCGACGCGGCGCCCCTCGGCGTCGACGACGCAGCCGAGTTCGCGCTGCGCCTGCCGACGGAGGCGGGGGTCGTCGCGATTCCGGCGTCGGCGTTCTGCGACGATCCGGACGCCTCCGGCATGACGAGTGTGCTGCGCTTCGCGTTCTGCAAGCAGCGCTCCGTCATCGACGCTGCGATCGAGCGGCTTGTGGATACCTACGGCCGCAGCGCGCGAACGACGTGATCTGCAGGCCCGTCCACAGGGTCTCGGGCTGACGCCGCGGCCCCACGGCGTGTGCGCTGCAGACTGCCGACATGGCCATCCTGCGCATCGTCTCGTCCCTGCTCGCCGTGGGTTCCGCCGGCCTCGTGGGGTTCGCCGTGGTGAGCCCGTCGGTGGTGGGATCGTCGGTGGTGGGCCCCTCTGTGGTGGGCGGGGCTGAGAAACCGAGGGCCTCGATGCCCGTCCGGCCGCGGCTCACCCGGCCAAGGGTCGAACGCCCGGGCGTTGCGCCGCTGCCGCCACGACGTTCGGCACCACCGCAACCGTCGCTGGAGCCCATGGCGGTCGTCGGCACGCACCGCGGAGAGCCCATCACGCAGGCCCTCACTCAGGCGAGCGTCGACACGAGCCGGAAAGCAACCACCGCGCAAGCGCTCGCCCGACCCGGCGTCGGCGCGCTGGACGATGCGCCCAGTGCCGGGTTCGCCTGGCCGGTCACGCCGCACGAGGTCGTGCGTCGCTTCGACCCGCCGGAGGTCGTGTGGGGCGCCGGTCACCGCGGCGTCGACCTGCGCTCGTCACCGGGAGCACCCGTCGTCGCGCCCTCTGACGGGGTCGTCACCTTCAGCGGCAGTGTCGCCGGGCGCGGCGTGCTGACGATCCGTCACCCCCAGGGGTTCGACACGACCTACGAACCTGTCAGTCACCAGGTGTCCAAGGGGGCGAGCGTGCATCGCGGGGAGCACGTGGCCGATCTCGAACCCGGGCACTGCGAGCCGGCATGCCTGCACTGGGGTTACAAGGTGGGGCCGAAGAGCTACCGCGACCCGCTGACGCTCATCGCGCACCGACGCCCCGTACTTCTTCCGCCCCTGTGAGCATCTGGCCTCGTCGGCGGCGCCGACACGTCAGGGGGCTTGGGTTGGCCCCCGCGGCACCAGAGACGCGGTTTCTCGACACGCGCGCCTCACGCGCGTGGGTGGGCCTGTTCGAACCCGGCCCGGAGGCGTTCGGCGGAGACGTGGGTATAGATCTGCGTCGTCGCGAGCGAGGCATGGCCGAGGTATTCCTGGACGGTGCGCAGGTCGGCGCCGCCCTCGACGAGGTGCGTGGCGGCACTGTGTCGCAGAGCGTGCGGCGACAGCGTCGGCGCGCCGTCGACGGACGCTGTCGCGCGGTTGACGAGTTCCCGGACGATGCGTTGGTCGATCCGACGCCCCCGCACCCCGACGAACAGGGCTCGCTCCCCATCGGCCGCGAGCGCCCCACGGCACCTCAGCCACCGTTCCAGTGCCTCCCGCGCAGGCAGACCGTACGGCACCATCCGTTCCTTGCGGCCCTTGCCCATGACACGCACGAGCTGGTTCGCCTCGTCGAGCGCACTCACGTCGAGGGAGGCCAGCTCGCCCACGCGCATGCCGGAGGCGTAGAGCAGTTCGAGGACGGCGGCGTCCCGAGCCCTGACGGCGCGCTCTTCGGGACCGGCCGCAGGTGTCGGTGCTGACTGATGGGGCGAGACGGTCTCCGTCGGCGCTGCCCCTGCCTCACCCGCTTCGGAGCCGACGTCGACGGCCGCCTCAACCGACTGGCGTGTGGCGGAGCCGGCATCAGCGGCTGTTTCACCGCAGCCGCGTGCGGCGGGGACGGCCGCGGCCGCTGCCTCGTCCGCCGCATCGAGGATCGCGGCGGCCTGATCGACTCGCAACACCTCGGGCAGTGACGTCATGCGGCGCGGCGCGCTGAGTCGCACCGACGGGTCGGTCGCGATGACGCCCCTGCGGCGCGCCCAACGACAGAACGTCTTGACCGTCGACACCCGTCGAGCCAGGGTGCTGCGCGAGTTGCCCGCCTCGCTCTGCGCGGCCAGCCAGCTGCGCAGGTCGTTGAGGGTGAGGTCGGACCACGAGGCGACGTCGGCCCCCGTCAGGTGGAGGCGCAGGGACGCCAGGTCGACGGAGTAGGCACGCACCGTGTTGGTCGAACGGTCGCGTTCGGCGCTCAGGTGATCGAGGAACTGCTCGATCACCCGTTCACTCGGCCCACGTGGCTGGCTCGGTCCACTCACCCGACGAGAGTACGTCCCGCCGCGTCACACCGCTCGCAGCACACGTCGCAGGAAGCGCGCCTCGCCCCTGGTCCCGCGCCGGGGGCGTTCCCACGAACGACCGCGAAAGTGGCGTTCGCGATCCCCTGGTGCTGTGTGGGTGGGCGATCCGTTCACGCCTTGCGCCACCCTCCGTCCTCACGCGCTGCCAGACCGGCTGCGAGCAGCTCCCCGAGGGCTGAGACGACCTCGCGCTCCGGGCGTCCCGCGGTGCGCGCCACCCGTTCCAGGGAGGTCGGCTCACGCAGCGGCAGCGCGTCCCAGACCAGGCGCGCCCGCGGGCCGACGGCGTCCTCGGGCCGCGCGAGCACGGGCAGCGTGTCACGTGTCGTGGCGCGCGGGCCGTAGGAGCCGACGAGTTCCATGACGTCCTCCGCCCCGGTGACGAGCACGGCGACTCCGTCACGCACGAGCTCGTGGCAGCCGGCGCTCGCCGCTGACGTGACCGGGCCGGGCACCGCGCCGACGACGCGGTTGAGTTCCTCCGCTCGCCGGGCCGTGCTGAGCGATCCGGAACGCAGCCCCGCTTCGACGACGACCGTCCCGGGAGCTAGCGCGGCGATGAGCCGGTTGCGATGAAGGAAACGCTGGCGCATCGGCGCGAATCCCAGGGGCATCTCGCTGACGATGACGCCGCGCTCCCTGACGCGCGCGAACAGTTCTTCGTGCGCCGTGGGATACACGCGATCCACGCCTCCCGCGACGACGCAGACGGTGTCGGCGTCTCCGGCGAGCGCCCCGCGGTGCGCCGCGGCGTCGATGCCGAAGGCTCCCCCGGACACGACGCTCACCCCGTGCGCGCCGACGCCCAGCGCGATCTGCGCCGCGATCCGCTGCCCGTAGTGCGTCGCGGCGCGCGCCCCGACGAGCGCGACGGAACGTTCTGCGGCGCAGGCGAGATCCCCCTCCCCGATGACGAAGAGTGCGTGCGGCGTCTCGGGTAGCTCGTCGAGCCCGGTGGGCCACTCCTCGTCGCCGGGTACGAGCACCCGCGCTCCCACGACGTCGAGGCGCCGGCGTTGCTCGTCGAGGTCGAGGGCGCGTAGCCGCGTCGTGAAGTTCTCCCATTTGTCAGGGGATTCCTCGACGGCGGAGAGCGCCTCCTCGTGCCCGAGGGCGTCGACGAGGGCGTGAGCCTTGGGATCGCGCGGTTCCGCGATGTGGGCCCACACGAGGCGCGCCGCCCGCTCGCCCGCACTCATGGCCGGGGCCGGCGCATCGTCGCGCGCCCCCGCTCGATCCGCTCGCGCAGCCGCGTGGGCAGGGCCGGGATCGAGGCAGGCCCCCAGGGTTGTCGACTCGGTGACGGAGAACAACGCCCCGCCCAGGGGCGCTGCGCGCCGGGTTTGGGGATCGAGCATCGAGGCATCGAGCGTCGCAGCGCCGAACGCCGAGATGCCGTCGTCGGGAACAGGGTCGAGATCGGTCATGACTCGGGGTGTCCTTCTCTGAGGGTGAGGGCCGTGAAGACGTCCTCACGGGTGGGGCGGTTCGCTCCACGCAGGTCGCACAGCGTCCACGCGAGCCGCAGGATGCGGTCGTAGCCACGCAACGTCAGGGAACCGGTGTCGAGCGCCTGGTCGAGCACCGCGATGTCGCCCGCCTCGAGCGCCCAGGGTGACGAACGCAGCACGGCGCCCGGAACCTGAGCGTTGAGGCGGTGCCCGAGCGGCGCCCATCGGGCGGCGGATCGCTCGCGCACCTCGAGGACCCGGTCGGCGACGCTCGCGCTCGCTTCCCCCGGCCCGGCCGCGAGGTCGCTGCGGGTGACCGCGTTGACCTGGAGGTGGACGTCGACGCGATCGAGCAGCGGGCCGGACAGTCGTTTGAGGTAGGTGCGGCGCGCCTTCGACGTGCACGTGCAGGCCGCGCCGCGGCCGATGTAGTGCCCGCAGGGGCACGGGTTGCTCGCAAGCACGAGCTGGAAGCGGCACGGATAGCGCACGACCTGCTCCGACCGCGCGATCGTCACGCTGCCGCGTTCGAGTGGCTGGCGCAGGCTGTCGAGCACCTCGCGACGAAACTCGGGGGCCTCGTCGAGGAAGAGGACGCCGGCGTGTGCCTGCGTCACCGCCCCGGGCCGTGGGCGCCCTGGCCCACCGCCGATGAGGGCGGGCATCGTCGTGCCGTGGTGCGGCGCGACGAACGGAGGTTTCGCGACGAGCGGCCCGCCGCGGAAGACGCCCATGACGGACTGAATGCTCGTCACGGCCATCGCCTCCTCCCGCGTCAGGGGCGGCAGGATGCCCGGCAGCCGGCTCGCGAGCAGCGTCTTGCCAGCACCGGGCGGTCCGATGAGCGAGACGTTGTGCCCGCCGGCCGCCGCCACCTCGAGGGCGGTTCGCGCCTCGTACTGGCCGACGACGTCGCGCATGTCGTCGCTGGGCGGGGCCTCGACGTCGTCGTCGGCGGGCTCCGGCCAGGGCAGGTCGAGAGTGCGTCCTTCGGCCCTGACTCGGTGGAACGCCACGACGTCCGACAGCGAGCGCACCGGGTGGATTCTCAGCCCCCACACGAGAGCGGCCTCGGCCGCGTTCGCCGTCGGCACGATCACCTCCCGCTGCCCGGCCTCCAACGCCGCGAGGCAGGCCGGGAGCACACCGTGGACGGGCCGCACCGTGCCGTCCATCCCCAACTCACCGATGTGCATGACGCCGGCCGCCTCGGCAGGACCCACCTGCCGGGTCGCGGCGAGCACGGCCACACCGATCGCGAGGTCGAGCCCGGCACCGGCCTTGGGCAGCGACGCGGGCGCGAGGTTGATCGTCAGGCGCGTGTCCGGAAAGGCGAGCTCCGACTGGATCATCGCCGAGCGCAAACGGTTCGGCGACTGCGAGATCGCCGTGTCCGGCATCCCGGAGATGATGACGCGGGGCAACCCCTGCCCGACGCTCACCTCGACGTCGACGACGGTGCCCTCGATGCCGGAGACGACGACGCCCTTCGTCATCCCGAAGCTCACAGGATCACCCGCCGACGATGGTCGACGCGGACGCCGGTGGCCAGCACGTCGACGCCGATGACGTCGATGCGCACCGCGGCGGCGGACACCTCGCGCTCGCGGAGCCACAGGCAGGCCAGGCGGCGCAGACGCAGGTGCTTCTCGTGCGTCACCGCCTCGACCGCGGGCCCGAAGCGTTGCGAGCGTCGCGTCTTCACCTCGACGACGACGATCTCGCGCCCGTCACGCGCGACGACGTCGATCTCACCCTCGCTGCATCGCCAGTTCGTCTCGAGGATCTCGTAGCCGAGCGAGGCGAGGTAGGCACAGGCATGACGCTCGCCCTGCGCACCGAGCGTGCGCCGCGGGTCCGGCGGTGATGCGGCGCCCGTCGAGGGGGTCGAACGGGCCGCGGCCGGGGCCTCGCGCGTGGGTCGCGCCCGCCCGGCAGGTCGGGCGAGTTCGTGCTCAGTCGTGGTGCTCCCGGCGCGTGGCCGCGTCGAATTGTCGGTCATGGTGACCACCTCCGCACCCCAGCGAAGCGGGTGCGGGCACCTCAGCGCTCGTCGCCGGAGGCCACCCTGTGGAACAGGGGTGCAGCACGGTCCGATCAGCCCCTGCAGCCGTCACCGTCCCCAGGAGCGAGACGCGCCAGGCCGCCGACCCGCCCGTCGACACCGGCGCCACGCGAGCGGCGGCGCACAGCGCGAGCGCCACAGGGTCCAGGCCGGGCGGTTCAGTTCGTGAAGCCCGGCCCGTCGGGGATCTCGAGGTCGTTCTTGGCGAGTTCTTCGACGTTGACGTCCTTGAACGTCACGACGCGCACGTTCTTGACGAACCGCGCAGGGCGGTAGATGTCCCACACCCACGCGTCCTGCATCGTCACGTCGAAGAACACGTCGGCGCCCTCACCGCGCACCGTCATGTCGACGGCGTTGCAGAGGTAGAAACGTCGCTCGGTCTCCACGACGTAGCGGAACAGGCCGACGACGTCGCGATATTCGCGGTACAGCGCCAGTTCCTGCTCGTTCTCGTACTGTTCGAGATCCTCAGCACTCATCGGGATCTCACTCCTCGTCGCTCGTCGGGGCGGGCACCGCGCCCGTGTCGCGGAAAGTCTTCCACGAGCGTCGATGCAGGTCGCATGCGCCGTGCGCGGCGATGGCCGCGAGGTGGTCGGGCGCGGAGTATCCCTTGTTGATCCCCCAGCCGTACACCGGGTGGTCGCGGGCCGCGTCGACCATCATGGCATCACGCTCCACCTTGGCGAGCAAACTGGCTCCGGCCACCGACGAGCACCGCATGTCGGCCTTGATCTGGGTGACGACGTGCCACGTCGGGGCGCTCTCCGGCTCGAGCAGGCCCAGCAGTCCGACCGTCTCGGGCTCGCTCAGCCAGTCGTGCTTGCCGTCGAGGATGACGACGTCCGGGCGCACGCTCAGCTGCGCGAGGGCGCGGGTGCCGGCCAGGCGCAGCGCGCGCGTCATGCCGAGCGCGTCGATCTCGGCGGGCGAGGCGTGGCCGACGGCGCCGTCTAACGCCCAGCGCCGAACGCGGCGCGCGAGATCGGGGCGCCTCGGCTCGGGCACGAGCTTGGAGTCCTTGACACCCTGCGGCACCGTCGACGTCGCCGCATCGACGACGCTGACGCCCACGCTGACGGGGCCCGCGAGCGCACCGCGTCCTACCTCGTCCATGCCTGCGACAAGTGTGTACCCCGTGCGCAGCAGCTGACGTTCGAGGCGCAGGGTCGGGGTCGAACTCGTCATGCGTGCGTTCCCGTCATCGATCGTGCCGTCTCATCGTGCGCTCCAGTACGTGTCGGCGACGGTGCCGATCACGGATTCGAGTGGGACGAACCCTCCACCCGGGTCACCGAGGTGTCCGCGGGAGTCATCCGAGAAGTCGCGGTTGTCACCGAGGACGAACAGGTGATCGGCTGGGACCCGCACCGAGAACGGCTCCGCCGAGGCGCATCGCTGCCCCTGGGGCAGATACGGCTCGTCGACGACGCGCCCGTCGACGCGCAGCCTGCCGTCGTGGCCGACGCTCACCGTGTCTCCGCCGACCCCGATGACGCGCTTGAGGTAGTCCTGGTCGTTCGGGCGGAACCCCAGCCACCCCGCGGCGGTGTCGAGTGCGCCGAGCACCCCGTCGCGCGGTGTCTGCTCGTAGAACACGTCGGCACCGGAGAAGACGATGACGTCACCCCGCCGTGGATGATCGTGCAGCTTGTCCACCACGATGCGATCCCCCACCTGATACGACGGCTGCATCGAACGCGACGGCACGGTGAACGTCTCCGCGACGAACGCGTGGACGAGCAGCAGCGCGACGAGGACGCCCGACAACACCCACCCGAGCACGCGCCGCAGCGAACGAGGACGCAGCGAACGCGTGCGTCGGGATGCGCCGAAGGCGCGGCCCCGCGTGGGGGTCGCGCCTTCGGGGTGATGCTCGTCGTCCATGGACGTCATGAGCCGTCTGGGAGCTGTGCGCGTTCTCAGGCCTTCTTGGCGGGAACCGCGTCGCGCTTCTCCTTGATCTTGGCTGCCTTGCCGCGCAGGTCGCGCAGGTAGTACAGCTTGGCGCGGCGCACGTCACCGCGCGTCACGACCTCGATCTTCTCGATCACGGGCGTGTGGACGGGGAACGTGCGCTCCACACCGACGCCGAAGGACACCTTGCGGACGGTGAAGGTCTCGCCGACGCCGCCGCCGTGGCGACGGATGACGACGCCCTTGAACACCTGGACACGCGAACGCGTGCCTTCGATGACCTTGACGTGGACGTTGAGCGTGTCGCCGGCGCGGAATTCCGGGACGTCGGAGCGCAGGCTCGCCGCTTCGATCGCGTCGAACTTGTTCATGTCGATCTCTCGTATCTGTGGCACGCGCAGGTTGCCACGGTCAGTTCCGGCCATGGTGGCCGGAAAGCTGTTCGGAACGTGCGGCATGTCGAGTCTCATGACCCGCGTGATCGGCGAGGTGATGCCCGGGATGATCTACATCGAAACCCCGGGGGTACCTGCCGCACGAGTCACTCCCCCTGCGGCGGGGACTCATGGCGACATGACGCAAGGGTTCATCCTGCCAGGAACGGCTGCCATGAGGAAATCCGCAGCCCCGGCGCCCCGGCGAAAGATGCCCCCCTGCCCGCCGGGCAGGCAGGGACGTGGGTACATGGAGAGGCGCGGTACGACGCTCAGCGCCCCCGGCGACGCTTGGTGAACACGACCGTCGTGCCGTTCGGCTGCACGACACCGCGGAACCCGGCCTTCGTGTAGAGCTTGAGGTTGTGCTCGCTGCCCGTTCCGGTGAAGAGCTCGAACCGCGTCGCGTCGCTCGGGGCGACCTCCTGGATGAACTCCAGCAACGCGCGCCCCAGGCCGCGTCCGTGCAGGTCGGGCACCACCATGAGCCGGCCGATGTGCCAGGTGTCGTCGACGAGCTTGCCCCGCACCGAACCGATGAACCGGCCGTCATGACGCAGGACGTACGTGTCCCACTCATGGAGCGACGCCGTGAGCGATTCGACCGTCTCGTGCTGTGCGGGGATCGTCAGCGTGTCGTTGAGGATGCCCTCACGCAGCCAGCACGCGTGCGTGCACGTCAGCAGATCGCCGACGTCGGCGGGCGTCGCCTTCGCGATCAGGGCACCGCCCCAGCGATCGTCGACGCCACCGGGCGTCAGGGCCGAGGAGGCGTGCAGCAGGTCGGGACGACGCGCGGCCGTCCGCTCGAGGCGCTGCTGGTGTCGCCACGCGGCGACCTTGCCGTGATCGCCGGAGAGCAGCACCGGCGGCACCTCACGTCCCTGCCAGGTCGCGGGTTTCGTGTAGACGGGGTACTCGAGCAGACCGTCCTCGTGCGACTCCTCGACGAGCGACTCTGCGTTGCCCATGAACCCCGGCAGCAGCCGGGCCGCGGCCTCGATCATCGCGAGGACGGCGACCTCTCCCCCGTTGAGCACGTAGTCACCGAGGGAGATGACGCGCACCGGCATGACGTCGGCCGCAGCCTCGTAGACGCGTTCGTCGATACCCTCGTATCGGCCGCACGCGAAGATCAGCCAGTCCTCGTCTGCGAGTTCGCGCGCGAGCCGCTGCGTCAACACCTCACCACCGGGGCCGGGGACGATGAGCGTCGGCGTGCCGTCGCCCAGGGTGCGCACATGCTCGAGCGCTTCCCACCACGGCTGCGGCTTCATCACCATGCCGGCCCCACCGCCGTAGGGCGTGTCGTCGACGGTGCGGTGACGGTCGTGCGCGAAGTCGCGCAGGTCGTGCACGGCCACGTCGAGCAGGCCCTTGCGCTGCGCCTGACCGGGCAGGCTGAGCTTCAGCGGTTCGAGGTATTCAGGGAAGATCGAGATGATGTCGCAGCGCACGAGTTCAGTTCGCCTCCGCCGGATCGGTGGCCTCGAGCGCGGCGCTGTCGTCGGGGGCGTCGGGCGCATCGGGACGTGCGAGATCGAGCAGCCCCGGCGGGGGCGTGACGACGACGACGCGCGCGTCCTCGTCGATCTCGGGCACGATCTCCTCGACGAACGGCACGAGGATGTCGTAGCCCTCGACACCGTCGACGACGAGCAGATCCTGCACCTCGCGTGATTCGAGCGCCTTGACGACGCCGACCTTCTCACCGGCGACGACGACGTCGAACCCGAGCAGGTCCTCCTCGTACCAGGCGTCGTCCTCGTCGAGGTCGTCGGCCTCGGCGAGCAGCTTGATGCCGCGCAACCCTTCGGCGGCCGTGCGATCGGGCGCCTCGTCGAAGGCGAGCAGGTGGAGGCCGTTGTGAACGCGCGCCGAGCGCAGGGTCAGCGGGCCGCGTGAGGCCGGTTCCGTCTCGAACGTTTCGCCGGGCACGAACCGCTGCTCCGGCGAATCCGTGTGCAGCTGCACGGTCACCTCGCCCTTCAACCCGTGAGCCTTGCCGATCCGTGCCACGACGACGTCATCCATGCCGCCTATTGTCGCATCGCACCAGCACAGCCCTGGCGCCCGTGTCGCGGGCGCACCCCGCAGGTCCGCCACCGGCCCGACGCGCCCAAGCCCTTCGCGGCGCGACCACACCCCGGCCGCTCGCCCGGCCGACGCATCCGGCAATACGAAACCGCCCCCACCGTGACGGCGGAGGCGGTTTCGTCGGTGCGACAGCTCAGCGGGCGCGGTCGGTGTCGACGATGTCGACACGAACCGGGCGACCGCCGGCCAGCGCGGAGACCACGGTGCGAAGGGCGGAGGCGGTGCGACCGGAGCGGCCGATGACGCGCCCCAGGTCGTCGGGGTGCACGCGAACCTCGAGGAGTTCGCCGCGGCGCCCGTCCTTGTGACGCACGACGACGTCGCCGTCGTGGTCGACGATGCCCTTGACGAGGTGCTCCAGTGCTTCTTCGAGCACGAGGATCAGGCCTCTTCGGTCTTCTCGGCCTCGGCAGCCGGAGCGTCAGCGGCGGGGGCCTCGGCGGCGGGCGCCTCGGCCTTGGGGGCGTCAGCCTTCTTCTTGGCCGTGGTGGCGCCGTCCTTCGAGGAGTCCGTCGCGTTCTGCGCAGCCTTGAGAGCGGCCTCGTAGAGGGCCTTCTTGTCGGCCTTCGGCTCGGCCTTCTTCAGCGTGCCCTCGGCACCCGGCTCGCCCTTGAACTTCTGCCAGTCACCCGTGATCTTGAGCAGCGCGGCGACCTGCTCGGTCGGCTGCGCGCCGACGGAGAGCCAGTACTGCGCACGCTCGGAGTCGATCTCGATGAGGCTCGGCTCCTCCTTGGGGTGGTACTTGCCGATCTCCTCGATCGCGCGGCCGTCACGCTTCGTCCGGCTGTCCATGACGACGACGCGGTACTGGGGCTGACGGATCTTGCCGAGGCGCTTGAGGCGAATCTTGACTGCCATGGTGGCGGTCTCACTTTCTGTTCGTGTGAACCACGGCAAGACCGAAGGGGGTGTGACGGCGAGCGTTGTACGGACGCACACCGAACCTCGCGGGGAACCGTGACTCGGGGTAGGCGCGCATCTGCGGTGGCAGACACACGGGTACCCCGCCATTCTGCCAGAGGGCGCCAGCTACGCCCAATCGCCGCGTTCCCTCGTGATGTCGCCCGGGTTCTCGGGCGCGGGCGCCCGAGAACCCGGGCGACATCAGGAAGGGACGTCAGCTCTCGCGCGCGTGGCGTTCGAGGAACTGGTACACCTCGGTGTCGTCGACGCCCGGAAACGTGCCGGGCGGCATCGCGGCGAGCAGGTGCGAATGCACGCGAGCACTCGGCCAGGCGTGCCCGCCCCAGCGCGCCGTCAGCTCCCCCGGCGGCTGTGTGCAGCACGACGGGTCGGGGCATCGCGACTGCGAGCGCGACGTCGTCTCGCGCCCGCGGAACCACTTGACGTGCTGGTACGGAGTGCCGACGTTGACGCTGAACAAGCCCGACGAGGTGCGATCGACGGACGCCGAGCACCAGTACGTGCCCGAGCGCGTGTCCGTGTATTGCTGGTACGAGCGCGACAGATCGGGCTGGTCGAACACGACACGCGCCGTCCAGTGCTTGCACACCCGCTGGCCCTCGATGGCGCCTGTCGCGTCCGCCGGGAAGACGATGCCGTCGTTCTCGTACGCCTTGTAGATGACGCCGTCGGCGCTGATGCGCATGAAGTGGACGGGGATGTCGAGCACCTTCGTCGCGAGGTTCGTGAACCGGTGCGCGGCCGTCTCGTAGGAGACGCCGTACGCGTCGCGCAGGTCCTCGATAGAGATGTCCTTGGCCGCCTTGGCCTCGAGCAGCCGCGCCCCCAGCTCCTTCTCCGGCATGAGGACGGCCGCCGCGAAGTAGTTGATCTCGACGCGCTGGGAGAGGAACTCGGCGTAGTCGGCCGGCACCTCGTGGCCGAGGACGAGGTGCCCGAGCGCCTGCAGCGCGAGCGAACGCGCGTCGTGCTGGCCCGCCTCCGGCTGCGGCAGGTAGATCCGGCGATTGGCCAGATCGCTGACGGTGCGCGTCGAGTTCGGCAGATCCGAGGTGTGCACGAGCGAGAACCCGAGGTGCTCCGCCATCCGATCGACGGAGGTGCGCGAGACCGGCCCGCCCGCATGCCCGACGCCGGCGAGCAGGTCGGCGGCTGCCTGCTCGATGTCACCGAAGTAGTTGTCGGCCTCCCGCATGCGCGTGCGGAGTTCGGCGTTCGCACGCCGGGCGTGCTCGGGCGTCGCGGCGCGCTCGCTCTGCATCGACGCGAGCGCCTCGTGCATCCCGACGAGCGCCTCGAGCGCCTCCGTCGGCAATCGCGGCCCGACCCGAACCGTCGGCAGCCCGAGCGCCGAGTACTGCTCGGCGCGCTGCGCGCGTTCGAGTCGGATCTCCAGCGCGGCACGCCGTGACGGCGGCGCGGTCGCGAGCAGGTCGGCGAGGGGGACGTCGAGCACCTCGGCCAGCGACGTCAGCACCGATAGTCGCGGCTCGCGCTTGCCGTTCTCGATGAGCGAGAGCGCCGACGGGCTCATGCCGACGGCGGCCGCGACGTCTCCGAGCGTCCGCTCGGCGCCCTGACGTACGTGACGCAGGCGGCGTCCGATCGTCAGGGCGTCGGGTGCGGCGCGCTCGGGTCGGGTGGCCGTCTCGGTGGAGACGTGGGGGCGCGACAGCCGCCCCTCGCGCGGTGCGCTCGTGTCGCTCATACCGTTCACCTTCGCCCGCGCCATGCGTCACCTCGTGCTCACTCGGGGCCAAAGACCCCGAAAAACCTGTCGATGTGTCAATAATCGCAGATCTTTATCGGAAAACTCTTGTTACTTACCAGTTCGATCGGCCAGAGTGGACACATCGAGCCCCACCGCCACCCGGCTGAGGCTTCACCGAGGAAAGGACCAGGAGCCATGACTGGCGAGAACATCCAGGCACGCGCCGCCGAGATCCAGAAGGACTGGGACACCAACGAGCGCTGGAAGAACGTCAAGCGTGACTACAGCGCTGAGGACGTCGTCCGTCTCCAGGGCAGCATCCAGGAGGAGTTCACCCTCGCCAAGCACGGCGCCGAGAACCTCTGGGAGAAGCTGCACACCGAGGACTTCGTCAACGCCCTCGGCGCGCTGACGGGCAACCAGGCCGTCCAGCAGGTCAAGGCCGGCCTCAAGGCCATCTACCTGTCCGGTTGGCAGGTCGCCGGTGACGCGAACCTCGCCGCCCAGACGTACCCGGACCAGTCGCTCTACCCGGCCAACTCGGTGCCGCAGGTCGTCCGCCGCATCAACAACGCCCTGATGCGCGCCGACCAGATCGAGTTCTCCGAGGGCATCAAGAGCGTCGATGAGTGGCTCGTGCCGATCGTCGCCGACGCCGAGGCCGGCTTCGGTGGCCCGCTCAACGCGTACGAGCTCATGAAGTCGATGATCGCCGCCGGCGCCGCCGGCGTGCACTGGGAGGACCAGCTGGCCTCCGAGAAGAAGTGCGGCCACCTCGGTGGCAAGGTGCTCATCCCGACGAAGCAGCACGTTCGTACGCTGAACGCCGCCCGCCTCGCCACCGACGTGTCGAACACGCCGACCGTCGTCATCGCCCGTACGGACGCCGAGGCCGCGACGCTCATCACGTCCGACGTCGACGAGCGCGACCAGCAGTTCCTCACCGGCGAGCGCACGAACGAGGGCTTCTACAAGGTCAAGAACGGCATCGAGCCCTGCATCGAGCGTGCGAAGGCCTACGCGCCCTACGCCGACCTCATCTGGATGGAGACGGGCACGCCCGACCTCGAGCTCGCGAAGAAGTTCGCCGAGTCCGTCAAGGCCGAGTTCCCCGACCAGATGCTGGCGTACAACTGCTCGCCGTCGTTCAACTGGAAGAAGCACCTCGACGACGACACGATCGCCAAGTTCCAGCGCGAGCTGGGCGCGATGGGCTTCAAGTTCCAGTTCATCACCCTCGCCGGCTTCCACGCTCTCAACTACTCGATGTTCGACCTGGCCCACGGCTACGCCCGCGAGCAGATGAAGGCGTACGTCGAGCTGCAGGAGCGCGAGTTCGCCTCCGAGAGCCGCGGCTACACGGCCACGCGTCACCAGCGCGAGGTCGGCACGGGCTACTTCGACCTGGTCGCCACGACGCTCAACCCGGAGTCGTCGACGACCGCGCTGAAGGAGTCGACGGAGAGCGCTCAGTTCTGAGCTGCTCCCGCCACTGAACCGGCCCCCACCCCCGCGCGATCACCTGGCTCCGATCGCGTGGGGGTGGGGGCTCACCCCTACCCCCGTCGCGCCGCGCACCCTGATCGCCCGATCCCGCGACCATGCGTGCCGCGGCCGTGTCCGCGTCGCGAGCGCCGCCCGCCCGGGCGTCGCGATCGGTCATGATGGAGTCCAAGCCCAGCCCAGCCGTCGCCCCGACGACGCCCACAGCGCACCCGAAGGAGGGCTCATGAGCTCTTCCCCCACCGTCCGCGGTCAGCTGCACCCTCGGTTCGAGGAGATCCTGACGCCCGGCGCCCTCGCCTTCCTTGGCCGGCTCGACGGAGCGTTCGCCGGGCGTCGCGCCGAACTACTCGCTCAGCGTCGCGACCTGTCACGCCGCATCAACACGGGCACCGACCTCGACTTCGACCCCGCGACGCAGTCCGTGCGTGACGACGCGTCGTGGCAGGTCGCGCCCGCCGCGCCGGGGCTGCTCGATCGCCGCGTCGAGCTCGTCTCCCCCGTCACGCGCTCGATGACGCAGCACGCGATGGAGTCGAACGCCTCGACGTGGCTCGCGGACCTCGAGGACGCGACGTCACCGACGTGGTTCAACATGATCGAGGGCCAGATCGTGCTCGCCGACGCGGTGCGCGAGTACCGCGCGCACCCGGAGCGCAAGCGTCCAACGCTCATCATGCGCCCGCGCGCCTGGCACCTGTGCGAGAAGCACCTGACGGTCGACGGCCGCCCGATCTCGGCGACGCTCGTCGACTTCGGCCTGTTCTTCTTCCACAACGCGCAGACTCTCATCGACGCCGGGTTCGGCCCGTACTTCTACCTGCCGAAGATCGAGTCGGCGGCCGAGGCGCGCCTGTGGAACGACGTCTTCGTCGAGGCTCAGGACGCCCTCGGCATCGAGCGCGGCACGATCCGTGCGAGCATCCTCATCGAGACGCTGCCCGCCGCGTTCGCGATGGAGGAGATCCTCTACGAACTGCGCGAGCATGCCGCCGGTCTCAACGCGGGCCGCTGGGACTACATCTTCAGCTACGTGCGTACCTTCGCCCACCGCGGCGACGAGTACGTCCTGCCCGACCGCGAGCGCATCACGATGACGACGCCGTTCATGCGCGAGTTCACCGAACTGCTGGTCGCGACTTCGCACAAGCGCGGCACGCACGCGATCGCCGCGCCCGCCGCGAACAACCCGACGCTGCAGGACGACGACATGCGTCACCGCGTCCTCAACGTCGTCCACACCGAGAAGGAGCGCGAGGCCGAGGAGGGTTTCGACGGTTCGTGGGTCGCCCACCCCGCGATGGTCGACACGGTGCTGTCCGCCTTCACCCACGTCCTCGGCAACAAGCTCGACCAGATCGACGTCAAGCGCCCGCAGCGCTTCGACGCGGCGGCCCTCGTCAGCCTCGAGGGCACGATGCAGACGACGAGCCTGCAGGGCGTGCGCCACAACGTCAGCGTCGCGCTGCAGTACCTCGCGGCGTGGATCGACGGCAAGGGCGCCGTCGCCATCGGCAACTTCATGGAGGATGCGGCGACCGTCGAGATCTGCCGCGCCCAGCTATGGCAGTGGCTGCACCACTCGACGCAGCTCGCCGAGGGCCCGCAGGTGACGCGGGAGCTGCTCGGGCGCGTCATCGACGAGGAGATGACCAAGCTCAAGCGCACCGCCGACGCCGACGAGTCCGAGCGCCTCGACGAGGCCCGCGAGGTGCTCGAACGCAGCGCGCTCACCGACGAGCTGCCCGGATTCTTCTCCAACTACGCCTACGTCCGCTTCCTGCTCGACGAGGGGCTGCGCATGCCGCGCAGCATCGACTCCGACGACCTTCGTCAGTCGGAGAAGGTCGACGAGGTCGCCTGAGCTCGGCCGTGTGACGCAGACGGGTACGGCGAGCGATCTGCGTGCGCGTGAGCGCGTCGAGCCGTCGCCCGGGGGCGTTGTCGGTATGAGGTGATAGAAAGATGACGTGGCGTCGCGCAGGTGCACGCCACGTCATCGTCACGTCCAGCGGGCGCACTCGAGAGGTACTCACCATGATCTTCATCGTTGTCAAGTTCGACGTCCGCCCCGACAAGGTCGACGGGTGGATGGACCACGTCGCCGACTTCACCGCGGCCACGCGCGCCGAGGCGGGCAACCTGTGGTTCGAGTGGAGCCGCAGCGTCGAGAAGCCGAACGAGTTCGTGCTCGTCGAGGCGTTCCAGGACGACGCGGCCGTGGCGCACGTCTCCTCGGACCACTTCAAGGCCTTCACGTCGTCGACGGCTGAATGGCTCACGGCCACGCCCAAGATCGTCTCGCGTCAGGTCGAGGGCGACGGCTGGGACGAGATGGGCGAGATCAGCGTCGACTGACGCCGATCACGAGGGGGGCGACCTCGCCTGCGCGACCACGGTCAAACCGGGACGCAAGGTGAAGATGCGTGTGCTCAAGGACGGCGAGGAGCTGACGTAGCAGACCGGCGACGTCGGCAAGCCCGGTTCGGACGGCGAGGTCGCACTGAGCGGCGACATCGGCGTCGCTCCGCCCGCCATGCCCGCCAGCATCTACGCGTGCGAGTTCACCGTCGACGGCGCCAAGCCGGTGAGCGGCTCCGTCAAGGTCAAGGGCCCACAGGGCGCCGACGGCGCCAGCCAGGTGCGCATGCGCACCCAGATCAAGGACACCCCGGGGCACAAGAAGAAATCGCTCTCGTGCGCCGAGACCTCTGATGTGATCCAGCTCGAGCGCGGCAAGGGCCTGCAGTGCTCCGCCGTCGTCGCGGGGGCGAAGGGGTCGCCACTGCGCGTCCGGATCCGCAAGGGCACGCGGGTGTTCGACTTCCCGTTCGAGGCAGGGCGCGTCGACAAGAACCTCGGGGTGGTGACGGCGAGCATCACCGTCGCGGGCAGCGATGACGCCCGCTGCGAGGTCTACAAGGGCGAGAAGCTGCTCGTGCGGCGCGACTTCCGGGTCGTCGTGAACGGCTGAGACCAGGCCGCATTCAGGATCTATCGAGGCTTCATGAATTCTTTGCTCCGAGATGGAACCGGATCCGGGTCCAACGCATCAGAATGATGACACCGACAACCAGGAGGAAGCCATGAAGATCAGCCGAACCATCGTTCCGACGCTCGCACTGGCCTCGCTCACGCTTGCAGGATGCAGCACCGTCGAGAGCGGCGGCAGCTCATCGTCGGGCGCCGCTGTGCCGAGCAACCCCATGTCGTCGAGCCCCACGGCCGCCCAGTCGCAGGCCACGTCGGCTGCGCCCGAGACGTCGAGCGCCGCTGAATCGTCGCCCGAGTCGTCGCCCGCGACCTCGGAGACGAGCTCGTCAGCATCGACCGACTCGTCTTCGTCGCCCAGCTCGCAGGCAGCCAGTTCTGCAAAGGTGACGAAGAGCGACATCATCGGCTTCGCCTCGAGCCACGAGACGCGTTCGTGCCTCAGCAAGAACCTGGCTTACGTGTCGTCGGCTCAGTTCTGCAAGGAGGACGCGAGCAGCATCGACGCCTCGTACAAGGGCCAGCGGGTCTACTTCACGACAGCCGTGCAGTTCAAGTCCAGCGCGAAGTACAGCTATGAGATCTCGAACGGTTCACAGTCGAAGAAGGGCACGCTCGACTCCAAGGGCACCGCGAACGCTGACGGCCAGGCTGTCACGCTGACCGTCAAGGTACCGATGGAGCAGTCGGGCACCTACTCGATCAAGTTCCTCGAGAACGGCTCGCAGTTCGCTTCGGACTCGGTGAACGTCACCGTCAAGTGACGCGCTGACCGAGCATGCTGCCGGGCCCTCACCACACGCGTGGTGAGGGCCCGGCAGCATGCTCGGTGTGGCGCGACCTCAGCGTGGCTCGACGTCCGGTGTGGTTCGGCGGGGAACGCTCGAAGCGGTGGTCAGCTGAGACGCGGACGCAAGTTCAGCGCCTGCTGGACGAAGGCTCGCGCATCGTGGGGACTGTCGTTGAGTTTCCGCAGTTGCGCGGCAGTGACGTCATCGGGCCGCGCGGCGCGCACGCCGCGAGCCGTCAGATCGACGAGGGCGCGCTCAGCTGAGGAACCCGCGCACCACACGATCGGCGCACCGGCGTACGCAGCGACGTCGAGGGCCGCCGCGTAAGGCAGTCCGAACAGGGCCACCGCCGTCAGCTCACGCGCCAGCGCAACGGCGACCAGTTCACTGATCGCGTCGTCGAGGACGATGACGCCGGCCGGAGAGTCATGCTCGGCGTAGGCGCGTGCCGGCCATTCTTCGCGGGTGATCGCGTAGGAGTCGTGATCGCGCCAGGCGTTGGCGCCCGACGGGCCGTCGGCGAGCCACAACATGCGGCGGACGGTGCGTTCGCGTCTGAAACCGAGCGACCGCAGGACGCCCGCCGACGTCGCGTTGGCCGTGCGCACGTTCGCCTCGACGCGGTGCAGGCCCATGCCCGACGGGGTGGGGCGCAGAGCGATGTCGACGACGAGCGCGAGACCTTCGCGGAACAGCCCCCGCCCGACGTACGGGTCGAATGCGTTGTACCCCATCGTCGCGCTCATGAACCGCCCCTGCACGACGTTCGACACGTTGACGCAGCCGACGAGACCGGCCGTGTCGTGCGGGGCGCGCACGTCGTCATGGGCGCGGATGAGGAAGGTGCGGTGCTTCTCGGATTGCGCCGCGAGGTGGTGGACGAGATCGCCCGGATTGACGGGGTTCCACGAGCCGATGCGTGCCGCGGAGCGCGTCATCGCGCGTCGGTAGGGCTCGATGTCGGCTCGCCGGGCAACGCTGACGCTGACACGTTCGCCGTCGGCGTGGAGGAATTCGGCGCTGCTCATACGTTTGGCCTCACTCGACGATGCGTCCGCGCAGGACGACGTGGCGCGGCGCGGCGAGGACGCGCACGTCGTCGCGCGGGTCAGCGTCGAGCATCACGATGTCGGCCGGCGCACCCTCCGTCAGGCGTTCGTGGCCGAGCCATTCGCGCGCGCCCCACGTCGCCGTCGCGAGTGCTTCGCTGTTGCTCATCCCGGCGTTCGTCATCTCGGCGACCTCGCTCGCGATGAGGCCGTGCGGCAGTTGACCGCCCGCGTCGGTGCCGGCGTAGATGCGGATGCCGGCGTCGCGGGCCGCGCCGATCGTGGTGTACCGGCGGGCGTGCAGGTCGCGCATGTGCGCAGCGTAGGCGGGAAACGCGGCCTCGCCGGCAGCGGCGAACGTCGGGAAGTTGTCGAGGTTGACGAGGGTCGGGACGATCGAGATGTCGCGCTCGGCGAACAGTGCGATGGATTCCTCGGTGAGGCCGCTCGCGTGCTCGATGCAGTCGACGCCGGCGTCCGCGAAGTCGAACAATGACTGCTCGCCGAAGCAGTGCGCGGTGACGCGCGCGCCCTCGGCGTGGGCGGCGTCGATGGCGGGTTTCAGTGCCTCTGCGGGCCAGCACGGGGTGAGGTCGCCGGCGTCGCGATCGATCCAGTCGCCGACGAGCTTGACCCAGCCGTCACCGCGGCGCGCCTCCTGGCGCACGTACGCGACGAGATCTTCGGGCTCGATCTCGTGGGCGTAGTTGCGGATGTAGCGCTTGGTGCGGGCGATGTGGCGGCCGGCGCGGACGATGCGGGGCAGGTCGTCACGTTCGTCGATCCAGTGCGTGTCGACGGGTGAGCCGCAGTCGCGCAGCAGGAGCGCGCCGGCCGCGCGGTCGGCGAGGGCATGCTCTTCGGCGCGTTCGGGCGGCACTCCCCCATGCGACTCGAGCCCGACGTGGCAGTGCGCGTCGACGAGCCCCGGCAGGAACCAGCCGTCGAGCTCGACGGCGTCGTCGAGGTTCGTCTCGGGACGCGCGTAGGTGATGCGTCCGTCGACGACCCAGGCCTCCCCCACCTCATCGTCAGGCCCGGCCAGGATGCAGCCGGTGAGGTGAAGCACATCGTCATTCATGAACCGACACTATCGCGCGACGTCGGCGCTGATCGCCCGAGAGGTCGTGCATGTTCGCGATACCGGTCGCACGAACCTGCACAACTCCTCCGGGCCGAAGGACGACCGACGCGGTTAGTCCTTGTCCGCCCCCGGGCCGAGGAACTTCTCGAAGCCCTTCGGCAGCTTCATGTTCGAGTAGTCGGGCTCGTCGTTCATCTGGCCGAAGGCGTTCTCCATCGCGGCCGCACGCGCCGCTTCGGCCTTGGCCGCTGCGGCCGCCTCTTCCTGCGCACGCTTGGCGGGGTTGCCGCTCTTGCCCTTCTTCTTCGGCTGGCTCTTCGCCTTCTTGCCACCGCCGCCACCAGGCATCGCACCCATGCCCGGCATGCCCGGCATGCCGCCGCCACGCTTCAGCTGACGCATCATCTTCTGCGCCTCGCCGAAACGCTGCAGCAACTGGTTGACCTCGGAGACCGAGACGCCCGAACCTCGCGCGATGCGCGCGCGTCGCGAACCGTTGATCTGCTTCGGGTGCGTGCGTTCGAACGGCGTCATCGAGCGGACGATGGCCTCGACACGGTCGAACTCGCGCTCGTCGAGCGAGTTGAGCTGGTCACGCATCTGACCCATGCCCGGCATCATGCCGAGCAGGCCCTTGATGTTGCCCATCTTCTTGATGGCCGACATCTGCTGGAGGAAGTCGTCGAACGTGAAATCCTCCTCGTCCATGAACTTGCGCGCCATCTCGGCGGCCTGGCGCTTGTCGAACGCGCGCTCCGCCTGCTCGATGAGCGTCAGCACGTCACCCATGTCGAGGATGCGGCTCGCCATGCGATCGGGGTGGAAGACCTCGATGTCCTTCACGCCCTCGCCCGTCGAGGCGAACATGATCGGGCGACCCGTCACCGAGGCCACCGAGAGGGCGGCACCACCGCGGGCGTCACCGTCGAGCTTCGACAGGACGACACCCGTGAAGTCGACGCCGTCCTGGAACGCGATCGCCGTCTCGATGGCGGCCTGACCGATCATCGCGTCGATGACGAAGAGCACCTCGTTCGGCTGGATCGCCTCACGGATGTCGGCGGCCTGCTGCATGAGGTTCTCGTCGACAGCGAGACGACCCGCGGTGTCGACAATGACGACGTCGTACTGGCGTACCTTCGCCTGTGCGACACCGGCCTGGGCAACCCAGACGGGGTCGCCGTGGCTGCGTGTGCCCTCGCCCGTCTCCGAGACCGCGTCGTGGCCACCCTCGTTGCCACGCTCGGGCGCAAACACCGGCACGCCCGCACGCTCACCGACGACCTCGAGCTGACGCACGGCGTTCGGACGCTGCAGGTCGGCGGCGACGAGCACCGGGAAGTGACCCTCGTCGCGCAGCCGACGCGCGAGCTTGCCCGCGAACGTCGTCTTACCGGAACCCTGCAGACCGGCGAGCATGATGACGGTCGGGCCCGTCTTCGCGTACTGGATCGACCGCGTCTGGCCGCCGAGGATCGCGACGAGCTCCTCGTTGACGATCTTGACGACCTGCTGGCCGGGGTTCAGCGCCTGGCTGACCTCCGCACCGAGCGCACGCTCACGCACCCCCCGCGTGAACTGCTTGACGACGGGCAGCGCGACGTCGGCATCGAGCAACGCCATCCGGATGTCACGGATGGTCGCGTTGATGTCTGACTCGGTGAGACGCCCCTTGCCCTTGAGGTTGGCGAAGGTCGCTGTCAGGCGGTCTGAGAGGCTATTGAACACCGGCCCAGATTACCCGCTCCCATGCGGCCCCGTCAGATCGACCGTGCAGTGGCGCCGATGCCGAGCCCGTCGCGTCGGCGTTCGTCGATGTCGACGCTCGGTCTCGGCGGGAATGCCCTCGAGGAACGACGCATCGTGGCGACTGTCCCCATCTGCGATGCTCGTCCACATGGGCGTAGATGCAGATGTAGACGAAAATCGCAGAGGGGGACGGGATTCGCGGATGGGGATGCAGATCGTCGATGGGGACGGGTGCCGGAGTTCCTCGAGGTAGCGGTTCGAGCGAAGAGATGCGTCAGCCGGCGGTGCCGACGGCGTCGAGCACGGCGCCAATGACGCGCGCCGCGTGCGGTGGCGCCAGCGGCGAGCCCTGCTCGTCCGTGACGTAGAAGGTGTCGGCGCTGCGTCCCGCATATGTCGCGATGTGCGCGGAGCGCACGGAGACCCGCTCGGCGGCGAATGCCGACCCCACGTCGAACAACAATCCGAGACGGTCGGCGGCGCGCACCTCGATGACGGTCGCGTGCTGCGATGCACCCGGGACGACGAACGCGGACGCCCGCGGCATCGTCGCGCGTGACGGCCCCGCGGCGGCGCGACGGCGCGCGTCCGCCTCGAGGGCACGCAGCGGCAGGCGCTCGCCCTCGCGCAACGTTCGCAGCGACCGCGCCAGGTCGCTCGTGCGCGGCACGTCGCCGTGCGGCACCTCGACGACCCACGTGTCGACGGCGAGGCCGTCGATCGTCCGCAGGTTCGCCGACCGCACGGACGTGCGTCGCAGCCCGAGCACGCCCGCCATGTCGGCGAAGAGGCCGAGCCGGTCGACGTCGACGATGCGGACGGTCACAACGCCGCTCACGCCCTCCAGCGGCTCGATCTCGACGACCACCTCCCCCGCCGCGACGCTTCCCCGCTCGTCCGCGCTCACGATGCCCGACGGGCTGCCAGCGTCGACCTGCGCCTGCACCCCGTCGCCTTCCGCGACCGAATCGGTCTCGCCCAGGGCCTGGGCTGACGCCGCGGGGGCGCGACTTGAGGGTCGAGAGACCGCAGGAGGAGAACCGACGCGTCCGGTCGCCACGTCCTCGGACGGCCGCTGCTCGGCCGTCGCCCCGGGCGATGACCTGTCGGGGGACGAGGCACCCTCGAAGGTCGCGGCAGGTGCGGGCACGCCTGCGACCGTCTCCCCCGACGCGAAACGCCTGCGTGCTCGCGCGGCGAGGTCGCGCACGAGGCCGGCGCGCCACGTCGTCCATGCCTGTGGTCCCGCTGCTCGCGCGTCGGCCTCCGTCAGCGCGTCGAGCAGGTCGAGGCCTTCGGCGCTGCCGGCCGCCTCGCAGAGCATCCTGACGGTCGCAGGGTCGTCGGGGTCGCGTTTCGTCGCCAGATCGACGAGCGTGAGGTGTTCGCGCACGAGACGTTCGACGAGGTCGCAGTCGGCGCGATCGAAGCCCATGCGCTGGCAGATCGCGCGCGTGACGGGTGCGCCCTCCGCGCTGTGGTCACGCGCGCCTGCGACCTTGCCGATGTCGTGCAGCAGCGCGGTGACGAGGAGCAGGTCGGGCCGTGCCACGTGCTCGCGCAGGCCCGCCGCGATGACGACGGCCTCGATGCTGTGTCGGTCGACGGTGAACTGGTGGATCGCGTTTCGTTGCGGGCGCGAACGCACCGTCGACCACTCGGGCAGCCAGACGTCGACGATGCCGCTCAGATCGAGGCCCTCCCACACGTCGACGATGCCGGGCCCGCTCGCGAGGAACCCCACGAAACCCTCCCGGATCTCTCGCGGCCACGGGGCGGGCAGCGGCCCGCAGCTCGCGACGAGGTTCGCGAGGGTCGTCGGCCCGATGAGCGCACCCCGCGAGGCCGCCGCAGCGGCGGCGCGCAGCAACGTCAGGTGCCCGCCGTCGCGGCGCCCCGCGCCGAGGACGACCTCGCCGTCGTGCAGGTGCAACCCGTGCCCGAGCGACGTCAGCGACGGTCGGCGCGGCCCGACGCGCAACGCCCGGGCTCGCTGCGACTGGCCGGCCGCGCGCACGGCCGCGTCCGTCACGTACGTGATCGTGCGCGCCGCGTCGACGACGCGCGTCAGCAACTCGTCGCTGTCGGAGCACCCGAGCAGCGCCGCCACGGCGTCCTGATCCTGCAGGCTGAGCCGCTCCCGACCCCGCCCGGTGACGACGTGCAACGCGTCGCGCACGTCGAGCAATTGCGCTCGGGCGCGTTCTGCGCTGGCGCGGTGAGGGTCGGCGAGCCACGCCGTCGTCAGCGCGCCGACGAGGCTGAGGTCGCGCAGGCCTCCCCCGGATTCCTTGAGGTCCGGATCGAGCGTCGTCGCGATGTCACCGAAACGCGCGTGCCGCGCCCGCAACGACTCGACGACCTCCGGCAGCCGCTTGCGCGCGGCACCGCGCCAGTCGGCGGCGATCGCCTGGCGTACCCCGGCGACGAGGACGTCGTCACCGGCCACGGACGCGATGTCGAGCATGCCGACCGCAGCGGCGAGGTCTGACGACGCGGCCTGGCGGCACTGCGCCAGCGTGCGCACGGAGTGATCGAAGCGCACCCCTGCATCCCACAACGGGTACCACAGGGCGCCCGCGAGCTCGGTGATGCGTTTCGAGCCGACGCTGCGCCCGTCGTGCAGGAGGACGAGATCGTAATCGCTCAACGGCCCCGCATCGCCCCGGGCCTGCGAGCCGACGACGGCGAGCGCCACACCGCTCTGACGCTCGGGCAGCCCCGTCGCCGCACACGCATCGCGCCAGGCCTGCGCCATGAAGGCATGGGCCGACGCCGCGAGCCGCTCCCGACGTGCGGGGCCCGCGCCGGGTTGCTCGAACTCGCGCGTGCGCGCGAGGTCGAGACGTGCGGCGTAGTGGGCGGAGACGGCGCTCATGGCTGCATCGTCCTCTCTGGGAGGGCTGGGCGGGGGTTCTGCGCCGTCGATGGCTGGGGTTGTGCGTCTACGGCGACTACGACGGCGTGGCGCGCGGCGCGGTGCGCCTCACGAAGCGGGACGGACGCCGACGAACGCCGGGCCGGCGATCCTCGCGTAGCGACGGCGTTCGTCAGGGTCTCGACCGAACCGGGGCGGCCGACCGTCACCGTCGGCACTCGGACCACGAGGACTCGTACGCCACGTCGGCGAGGCTCACGTCGTCGAGGCTCACGTCCCAGGGGCGCTCAGACCGCGGCAGCGCCGGTCTCGCCGGTGCGCACGCGCACGATGTCGTCGACGGGAACGGTCCACACCTTGCCGTCACCGATGCGTCCCGTCTGAGCGGCACGCACGACGGCGTCGACGACGGCGGGCGCGTCGGCGTCGTCGATGACGACCTCGATGCGCAGCTTCGGCACGAAGTCGACGCTGTACTCGGCGCCGCGGTAAACCTCGCTGTGGCCGCGCTGGCGGCCGTAGCCGCTGACCTCGCTCACCGTCATCCCGGCGATGCCAAAGGCCTCGAGGGCTTCCTTGACGTCGTCGAGCTTGAACGGCTTGATGATGGCGGTGACGAGTTTCATGCCTGCACTCCTCGCGGGTCGTTGTGTTCTGCGCCGGTGGTGCTGCCACCGAGGGGGCCGTGGCCGGACGGCAGTAGGCCGTGGCCGACGCGGGTACCGGAGGCGAACCCACCGAAATCGTAGGCGGATTCGGCGTGCTCGGCGGAGTCGATGCCCGCGAGCTCGTCGTCGTGGTCGATGCGCCAGCCCATCGTCGCCTTGAGGGCGAGACCGATGACGGCGGTGAGCACGCCCGTGAACGCGACGCAACCGAGCGCGATGACGATCTGCACGACCGTCTGCTCGTAGCCCTTGCCGTAAAGCAGGCCGTTCGTCGTCGACAGCAGGCCGGCGCCGATCGTGCCCCACAGGCCGGAGACGAGGTGGACGCCGACGACGTCGAGCGAGTCGTCCAGGTTGAACTTGAACTTCAGGCTGACGGCCAGGGCGCTGAGGATGCCGGCGACCGCGCCGAGAATGAGCGAGCCGACGGGGCTGAGCGCACCACAGGCGGGGGTGATCGCGACGAGACCGGCTACGACGCCGGAGGCGGCACCGATCGACGTCGCCTCACCGTCCTTGATCTTCTCGACCGCGAGCCAACCGATCATCGCCGCACACGTCGCGGCGGCCGTGTTGACCCACACGAGGGCCGCCGAACCGTCTGCGGCGAGCTCGGAACCCGCGTTGAACCCGAACCAGCCGAACCAGAGCAGACCGGCGCCGAGCATGGTCAGCGGCACGTTGTGGGGGCGCATGGGCACGCGGCCGAAACCGGCGCGGCGCCCGACGATGAGAGCGAGGACGAGGCCCGCCATGCCCGCGTTGATGTGCACGACGGTGCCGCCCGCGAAGTCGATCGGTGCGAACGTGGCCTTGCCGTCGGTCGAACCGAACATCGTCGCGGCGACGCCCTGGTCGGTGCCGCCGAGGAACCCGCCGCCCCACACCATGTGCGCGATCGGGAAGTACACGATCGTCGCCCAGATCGCGGAGAAGACGAGCCACGTCGAGAACTTCACACGGTCGGCGATGGCGCCGGAGATGAGCGCGACCGTCAGGCCCGCGAAGGTGAGCTGGAAGCCCACGAACGCGAGCTCGGGGATGTTTCCGTAGCCCTCGTACCCGAACGAGTTGAACACGTCGGCGACGTTGTGCAGACCGAACTTGTCACCCGGGTTCGCGATCAGCCCGGCGATGTCGTGGGTGCCGAACGACATCGAGTAGCCGTAGAGCACATAGATGATGCCGACGACGCCGAGGGCGCCGAACGACATCATCATCATGTTGAGCACCGACTTGGAGCGCGTCATCCCGCCGTAGAACAACGCCAGCGCGGGCGTCATCATGAGCACGAGCGATGCGCACACGAGGACGAATGCGGTGGCCGCATAGTCGAGTTTCGGGGCGGCCTCTGCCGCCAGAAGGTGTGCGTTCATGCTCAGTGATCCTGCCCTCGCCACGTTTCAGCATGCGGCTCGCGATGTTTCGCCTATGTTTCGGATGCGGCGCTGACGTGAAATCGCGGTCACATCCTGAGGGTATGCACGCCATGTGAGACGTTTCGTGTCGAAGCGTGGACGCACGAGCGCCCACCGGCCGTGACGGCGGGTGGGCGCTGCGGGGCTCGAGCCCGGCCTGCTCAGTCGAGCACGGCGTTGACGTAGGCCTCCGGGTCGAACGGCGCGAGGTCGTCGGGGCCCTCGCCGAGCCCGACGAGCTTGACGGGCACGCCGAGCTCACGCTGGACGTTGACGACGATGCCGCCCTTGGCGGTGCCGTCGAGCTTCGTCAGTACGACACCCGTGACGTCGACCGCCTGGCCGAACACCTCGGCCTGACGCATGCCGTTCTGGCCGGTCGTCGCGTCGAGGACGAGCAGCACCTCGTCGATGGGGCTGCGCTTCTCGATGACGCGCTTCATCTTGGCGAGCTCGTCCATGAGACCGACCTTGTTGTGCAGGCGCCCCGCGGTGTCGAGCAGCACGACGTCGCACTCGTTCTCCTGACCGGCCTTGACAGCGTCGAACGCGACGGCGGCCGGGTCGGCGCCCTCCTTCTCGGAGCGAACGGTGGGCACGCCGACGCGGGCGCCCCACGTCTCGAGCTGGTCGGCTGCGGCGGCACGGAACGTGTCGGCCGCGCCGAGGATGACGTCCTTGTCCTCGGCGACGAGAACGCGCGCGAGCTTGCCGACGGTCGTCGTCTTGCCCGTGCCGTTGACGCCGACGACGAGGACGACAGCGGGTCGATCGCCCACACGGCTCGCCGCGATGCGGCGATCCATGTCGGGGCCGACCTGCGCGAGCAGTTCCTCGTGCAACCAGCCGGAGACGGTTTCCTCGTCCGTGGCACCGTGCACGGCGATGCGGCGTTTGAGGTTGTCGACGATCTGCGTCGTCGCCTCGACACCCAGGTCGGCCTGCAGCAACGTGTCCTCGACGTCCTCCCACGCCTCGTCGTCGAGGCTGCCGCCGGACAGCAAGGCGAGCAGGCCCTTGCCGAGCGCAGTGTTCGAGCGCGACAGTCGCTCACGCAGGCGCACCATGCGCCCACGGGCCGACTCGGGGCGCTCGAGCGCAGCCGGTTCGGGCGCGGGCGTCTCGTCGACGACGTCAGCGGGCTCGACGACCTCGGGGGCGGGCGCTTCATCGCGCGGTGCGTCGACGACGTCGGTCTGCGCGTGCTTCGCCGGGGTGGGCGCCGCCGACTTCGACGTGTCGATGCGCACACCCGAACTCGGCGTGTACTGCGTCTTCTTCGGTGGCGTGCGCGGAATCTCGACGGATTCCTCGCGCGCCGGAACCTTCGGAGCCTTGCGCGAACGGCTGCGGACGAAGGCCACGAGGCCCATGACAGCGGCGACGAGCGCTACGGCGACGACACCAAGAATTTCCCAGAGCTGATCCACGCCGCCATCATTGCAAACGGCACCGACAACCGCCCAACGAGGCGGCGACGGCACGCGTCAGCTGGGGATCAGGAGCGGCGGATCCGACCGCCGCGCTCGGCCGCGCGCTCGCCGTCCTTGACCGTCGCGGCGCGCGGGGCGGCTGGCGCGTGACCGACACGGAAGAGCTTCTCGCCACGCGTGGTGAGCACCGGACGGCCCGCCCGTCGCGCCGGCAGCGCGACGATGCCGACGACGAACGCCGCCAGAACGACGGTCAGCGTCATACCGAGCACGATCCAGAACACGAATCCTCCGAGGGGTGGGTGTGACGCGCGGATGGCACGTCGGGTGGGAGCGAGCGCATGAGGCCTGCTCCGCCACGATTGTTGCCGAACCGTCCTGACGGCGCCAGTCGACGCGCCTCAGGCGGCCCTCGCGTCGCACAACGGCCAGCGGCGCCGTCAGGACGCCTCGGCCGGCTCGGGTGCGACCCGCACGTCGGCGAGACGCTGTGAGACCACCGTCGTCACGCCGTCACCGCGCATCGTCACGCCGTAGAGGGCGTCGGCGACCTCCATCGTCCGCTTCTGGTGCGTGATGACGATGAGCTGGCTCGAGTCACGAAGCTCCTCGAACAGCGTGATGAGGCGGCCGAGGTTCGCGTCGTCTAGGGCCGCCTCGACCTCGTCCATGATGTAGAACGGGCTCGGGCGCGCCTTGAAGATCGACACGAGCAGCGCAACGGCGACGAGGGAGCGCTCGCCGCCGGAAAGCAGCGACAACCGCTTGATGCGTTTGCCCGGCGGGCGCGCTTCGACGTCGAGGCCCGTCGTCAGCATGTTCTCGGGGTCGGTCAGAACGAGCCGCCCTTCACCGCCGGGGAACAGGCGGGAGAAGACGCCTTCGAACTCGCGCGCCACGTCGTGGAACGCCTCGGTGAAGACCTGCTCGACGCGCGCGTCGACCTCGCTGACGATGGACAGCAGGTCCTTCTTCGAGCCGCGCAGGTCGGCGAGCTGCTCGCTGAGGAACGTGTGCCGTTCCTCCAGGGCCGCGTACTCCTCGAGGGCCAGCGGATTGACCTTGCCGAGCTGCTTGAGGTCGCGTTCGGCCGTGCGCAGCCGCTTCTCCTCCAGGGCCCGCTCGAACGGGCGGCTCGCGACGGGCTCAGGACCGCTCGGGGGGCCGCCGTCTGCGTCGTCGCCCTCGCTCCCCTGCCCTGACGGAGCGCGTCCCGACGATGCCTGGGTGTCGGCCTTTTCGCCGGCGGTCATACCGGCGCGGGCCTGGAACAGCGTCACCGGCAGATGCGGCCCGAATTCTTCGACGAGGACGTCAGGGTCGATGCCGAGTTCCTCGACCGCCCTCGTCTCCAGCGCCTCGATGCGCAGCCGCTGCTGAGCGCGCGCCATCTCGTCGCGGTGGACGGAGTCGGTGACCTCGCGCAGTTGGTCGCTGCATTCCTGCAGGCGGACGCGGGCGGCGCGCAACGCCCCGTCCCGAGTCGCCTTGCTTGCCTGCTCGGCGTCACGCGCCCGGGTCACCTCATCGCGCGCGCGATGCACCTGCTCGCGTGCCAGTTCGGCGGCCCGTTCGACGGCCTGCGCCAGGGCTGCGGCCTCCCGACGTCGGACGCGGCGCGCCTGCGCCCGTTCGCGCGCGGCGACCTCCGAGCGTGCGGCGGCCTCGAGGGATTCAGCGCGCCCAGCGATCGCGCGGACTCTTTCCTGAAGCGTGCGAAGCGTCAGACGTTGCTCGGTCTCCTGCTCGCGCGCCGTCGCGGCGAGCGTCGCCAGACGGTCTCGTTCGGCGACGGACGGTTCGCTCTCACCCGGTTCGGCCTGCGCCTCGTCGAGACGCATCTCGAGTTCCATGAGCTCTTCACGGTTCGCATCGAGCGCGACGCTCGCCTGCTCGATCGAGTCGTTGATGCGGTCACGCTCGCGGGAGGCCGCGGCGATCGCCTGATGGTGACGCGCGAGCGCCGCCATGAGTTCCTCGATGCGCGCGTCGTTCTCGGCGAGCGCCGCCGCAGCATCGTCCGCCGCGTCCTGCGCGGCCGCGAGTGGCTGCGTCAGGGCTTCCAGGGCGTTTTCCGCGTTCTGCTCGGCGTCGGCTGCGATCTCCGCGTCCCGGACGGCCTGCTCGTGCGCCGCGCGCACCTCGAGGCGGGAGCGCCCAGGGCGGCCCCCACCACGCACCGCGGTGGGTTCGTAGACGTCCCCGTCGAGGGTGACGGCCCGCGCACCGGCGTGGACGAGCGCGGGCGCGCCGTCGGCGTCGGGAACGATCGCGAGTCGGTCGACGAGGACGTCGAACGCGCTCTGCATCGTCGCCGGTACGCTCGCGACGTCGCGGCCCCAGACGCCACCCTCGGGAAGGGTCGGCCAGTCGTGGGTCGTGACGTCGTGCGGCGCGTCTCCCGCGACGAGGAGAGCGACGCGGCCGCCGTCCTGCGCTCGCAGGGCGGCGAGCAGAGCTGCGGCGTCGGTGTGGGAGTCGACGAGCAGGGCCTCGGCAGCCCACCCCAGAGCGAGCGAGACGCCGGCTTCGTGACCTGGCTCCACCTCGAGGCGGCTGACGACGTCGCCGAGCACGCCCGACGCTTCGGCGGGGAGGTTCTCGAGCCCCGCCGTGTCGGAACCGAGCGTCTCATCGAGCGCCTGCGCGCGTGCGGCTGAGGCGCTGCGGCGTTGGGCTGAAGTATTGCGCTCGTCGCGCAGCACGCGACGACGTTCGAGCAGGGCAGCGTGATCCGCCCTCAGCTTCTCCGCGGCATCATTGAGCGCCGCTTCGGCGGCTTCCGCGTCGCTCAGCGCCTCCTCGAGAGGCGCCAGCTCCTCCTGGGCCTCGGCCACTCGCGTCGCGGACTCCCCGATGCTGGCGCGCAACCGCGCGAGTTCGGCCTCGCCTGCTTCCACGCGTGAACGCCGAACCTCGACCTGACCGTGAAGCTTGGCCAGACCCTCGCGTCGATCTGCGGCTGCCCGCGCGATCCGCACGAGTCGCTGCTGCTCGACCTGATGTTCACGTTCAGTCTTCTCGCGCACCTCGACGGCGGCGTCGAGCGCCTCCTGGGCTCGCTCGACCTTGGCCTGCAGCTCCAGCTCTTCCCCCCGGACCCGCTCGGCCTGACGCCGCAGCTGCTCGGGATCCCGGCCCGAACCGGGCGTCTCGTCCTGCGCCGCCGTCAGCGAGGTGGCTCGTTCCGCGGCGAGCCGGCGCGTCGAATCGAGTTTCTCCTCCAGTGACGACAGCGCGTACCACTGCGACTGCAGCCGTTCGAGCACCGGAGCGCGGGCTGCCATCTCGGCCTCGATCTCCTCGACGCCGGCCTTCGCGGCGCGCACCGCGTCGTCGAGTTCGGCGCGACGCCGCACCATCGCCTGTTCGTCCGCGACGTCGGCCTCGAGCCGCGCGCGCTGCTGGACGAGGTCGTCGGCGAGCAGCCGCAGCCGTGCGTCACGCACCGTCATCTGGATGGCTTGCGCCCGACGCGCCGTCTCGGCCTGGCGTCCCAGCGGCCCGAGTTGGCGGCGAACCTCGGCCGTCAGGTCGGCGACGCGCGTGAGGTTGGCCTCCATGCCGTCGAGCTTGCGCAGCGCCTTCTCCTTGCGACGGCGGTGCTTGAGCACGCCGGCCGCTTCTTCGATGAACCCGCGACGTTCCTCGGGCGTCGCGCGCAGCACCGCGTCGAGCTGGCCCTGGCCGACGATGACGTGCATCTCCTTGCCGATGCCCGAGTCGCTCAGCAGCTCCTGGATGTCGAGCAGTCGGCACGGCGTGCGGTTGATCGCGTATTCGGAGCCGCCGCCGCGGAACATGGTGCGGCTGATCGTCACCTCGGTGTAGTCGATCGGCAGTGCGCCGTCGGAGTTGTCGATCGTCATCGTCACCTCGGCGCGCCCGAGCGGCTGGCGCCCGGAGGTGCCGGCGAAGATGACGTCGTCCATCTTGCCGCCGCGCAGGCTGCGAGCACTGCCCTCGCCCATGACCCAGGCGAGCGCGTCGACGACGTTGCTCTTGCCGGAACCGTTCGGACCGACGATGCAGGTGATGCCCGGTTCGAGGACGAGGTTCGTCGCCGACGCGAACGACTTGAACCCCTTGAGGGTCAGCGACTTGACGTACACGGCGTGCGGTTCAGGCCGTCGGCTGCGGCGCGCCGGCGGCAGCCGTGTCGCGCGCCGTGAGGACGAGCGGGCCCTCGGCGGTGATCGCGACGGTGTGCTCGGAGTGCGCGCCACGGGAACCGTCGACGCTGCGCAGCGTCCACCCGTCCCGGTCCTGGATGATCTGGTCGGTGCCCGCCATGAGCCAGGGCTCGATCGCGATGACGAGGCCAGGCTTGAGCTTGAGGCCGCGGCCTGCACGACCGTCGTTGGGCACGTGCGGTTCGCCGTGCATCGTGCGGCCGACGCCGTGGCCGCCGAACTGCGTGTTGACGCGGTATCCGGCGCCTGCGCAGACGTCGGCGATGGCGGCCGAGATGTCGCCGAGCTTGTTGCCGGGCTGCGCGGCCGCAATCCCTGCGGCGAGGGCTCGCTCGGTCGTGTCGATGAGGCGCAGGTCGGCCTCGCGCGGCGTGCCGACGACGAAGGAGATCGCCGAATCGCTCACCCAGCGGTCGAGTGATGCGGCGAAGTCGACGCTGAGCAGGTCGCCGTCCTTGAGGGCGTAGTCGTGCGGCAGGCCGTGCAGGACGGCGTCGTTGACGCTCGTGCACAGCACCTTGCCGAACGCGCTCGCGCCGAAGCTCGGGTGGTAGTCGATGTAGCACGACTCCGCACCGGCGTCGGTGATCATGCGGTGCGCCAGAGCGTCGAGTTCGAGCAGGTTGACGCCGACGTCGGCGGCCTCGCGCAGGGCGGTCAGGACGGATGCGACGAACGCCCCGGCGGGCTTCATCTCGTCGATCTCTCGGGGCGTACGCAGTTCGATCACCCGACTACGGTAGTGCAGCCCGCGCCCGGACACCGTCGAGCCTCGCGAAGCGTCAGCGGTAGATCGTGTCGCGACGGCCTGTCGCGACGACCAGGATGACGACTGCAGACGAACCCGCGTGCCGGTGGGGAGGGTGTGATCAGTGGTTCGTTTCATGGCCGGAGCTGAAACCGGAACGTCCACCACTCGCCTCCCCCGGTGGACCGGTGGGCGACTCTCACGGTCGGCAACCATGAGGTCGATCACCGCACCGTCAGCACGAACGAACCGATGGACAGGTGCGCGAACGTCGAGGGGCTCCTGGAGATCGAAGCCGATGCTCTGAACGGCTCGCGCGGCTTCGCCGCACGAAGAAACCCTGATCTCCACCACCAGCCACGGCTTCGAGCGTGTCGAAGGGGTCGCAGAGCACGAGCACGCTCCTCGATCGCGCGGCCGGCGGCGGCGCTCACGCGAGCGTCCCCGAGCAGATACGTGTCGATGAGTGTGCGCGCGATGCGATCATCGCGCACGGGTCGTTCGACCACCCCGACTTTCTCGTTCACGTCTACGCGCACATCTGAGGCGTACTCGAATTCATCGAGATCGACGACGCGACCGAAGCGCAGCCAGCTCCGCTTTCCGACGACACCGAACTGATGCAGGTCAGCACGACTCGGGCCGATCGGGTCGATGTCCAGGGGGGTGTCCCTATGGTCTTCGTCAAGCGGCGATCGGTGTGACGGGGCGGCCTGGTTGGTAGGTCGTGCCGTCGCGCAGCATGGCGTACAAGACGTCGCAGCGGCGGCGCGCGAGGCAGATCCGGGCGGCGTTGTGGCGTTTACCTTCAGCTCGTTTGCGGTCGTAGTACGCGCGTGAGGCGGGGTCTTTGAGCGCTGCGAACGCGGCGAGGAAGAACGCTCGTTTGAGGTTCTTGTTGCCCGACCTACTGGGATGCTCACCGCGGATCGAGGTGCCCGAGCGGCGCGTGACGGGCGCAAGCCCGGCGTAGGCCGCCAAGTGCCCTGGTGTGGCGAAAGAGGAGGCGTCGCCGACTTCGAGCAGGATGCGCGCACCGGTCCTGACACCCACGCCGGGCATGGACGTCAGGACCTGGGCAAGAGGGTGCGCATCGAGCATTTCCTCCACCTGCGTCGCTGCCTCCGCGCGCTGCGCGAGCAGGCCGGCGAGTTGATCGGCGAGTTTCGGTAGGACGAGGTCAGCAGCCCGCGTGCCCGGCACCGTGACTGTTTGCTCGTCCAAGGCAGTCATGATCGCGTCGACGAACGCTTGGTACTTGCGGGGCGCGCGGGGCTTCGCGACCGCGAGCAGGCGTCGGCGTCCGGCGGTGCGCAAGCCACTGGGCCCACCGAAGCGGGACAGCAACTCAAGGACCGCCGGGTGGTGCAGGCTCCCGCCGATCGCGCGTTCCAGGGCGGGGTGGATCTGGGTCAGCAGGCCGTGGACGCGGTTGGTGACGCGAGTGGTTTCGGTAGCGAGGTCGTCGTCGAACCCGACGATCACTTCGAGGTCGGCCAGCGCGTCGTCACCGACGTCGACACGGCGTAGCGCGTGGGGCAGGGTGCGTGCGGCATCAGCGATGACGTACGCGTCGCGGGCGTCAGTTTTCGCGCTGCCGGGGTGTAGGTCGGCGATTCGGCGCATCGCAAGGCCGGGCAGGTAGGCGACCTGAATATTCATCGAACGGGCGACGGCCACGGGGAGCGCACCGATCGAGGCGGGCTGGTCGACGACGACGAGGACGTCACCGTGCACACTGAGGTCAGTGAGTAGGTCACGGATGCGTTGCTCGTCTTGCGGCAGCGTCTTGTCGTGCAGTCGTTTTCCTGCTGGATCGAGGGCGCAGGCGTGGTGGTGTTCTTTGCCGACGTCGAGGCCGAGGTAGACCGCGTAGGTGCGCTCGGGTAGTCCGTTCATCAGGGCCCTCCTTCGAGGCGGTGCACGGTGTTCAACCCGTGCTGGCCGCGTGGCGGGCGAGGGGTGCCGGCAGCCACGTTACGAAGAGACCTTCATGCTTGAGGCCGTGTCCCTATGAGCGGTCATCCGACGCCACTAGCGCCCGGCGACAACACCCCCCGGATCATGCGTGCGACAGGGGCAGTCAGTCATACCGGGCCTAGCGGCCAGCATCCCCATCATCGGGGACACGAAGAAGGTAACGGACATCGGACCGATACCTCGCCCACGATCCGAGTCCCCCACTCGCATGGGCGATCTGACGCGCCGTCATCCGGCGGAGCCGAGCCGTCAATCGTGACCTCTCGGATCCGCGGAGCTCAGCGGTAGCGCCCGACGTGAGAAGGTCGAGCGCCGCATTTCGGCCCGCCTCGTTCCACGTGCGCCCCCGCGCGGCAGAGCGCTGCCAAGCTTGCGCTGCGAGATCATCGACGACGAGGGCACGTTCGACGCGGCGATGCGCAGAAAGGGACCCATCGACGACAGCAGCCTGCGCGGTTCGGATCGCGCATCCTTGACGGCGCGCCACGTCGGCCAGCGTCATCTCCATGACACATCTCTTCGCGTATGCGCATATTTGTGTCATCGGTTCACTTTGATGCAGATGCGCCATCCGGCGCGGAATTCGGTTGTCACCCGCGGGCACGAACTCGTGCTTCGTCCATGTCCTCAAAGCATCCGTGGCCGCGTCATGTCGGCGACGTCGTCCTGCGCGATCCCGTCGCGTGGGACGACGACATCATCGCCGGCTTCCGCAACGACCCCGCAGTCACACAATGGTTGATCGTGACGGAGGAAAGCCCGCAGAACTGGGACGCCGCTGGATGGGGGTCGCGGCGAGCGAGTCGGACTTCGCGCGCATCGCGGAGGTCGCCGGCATCGGAGCGCGTGCGGTGATCGACCCGTTGTTCAGGAACGGTTCATCGTCCGGGGCGGCTTCTGGCACGTCGGGCAGAAGTGCGACGAGCGGTTCATGAACTGCTCCCTGACGATCAGCGTGCCGCAGCGGCGGCACGGCTTGCCCTGCTGGCCGTAGGCGTCGAGAGAGCGATCGAAGTAGCCGCTCGCACCGTTGACGTTAACGTAGAGGGCGTCGAAGCTGGTGCCGCCATGATCGAGCGCAGAACGCATGACGTCCTGCGCCGCCGTGAGCACGCCGATGAGCTGCGTCTTCGTCAGCATGCGCCCCGGGCGTCGACCGTGCACCTGCGCGCGCCACAGCGCCTCGTCGGCGTAGATGTTGCCGATACCGCTGACGATGCCCTGATCGAGCAGCATCCGCTTGATCGCGACATCCTTGCTGCGCATGAGCCGCGCGGCGGCGCCCGCGTCGAACGCCTCCTCGAGCGGGTCAGGCGCGATGTGCGCGATCGACGCGGGCACCTCGCGCCCGTGCGCCACCGTCAGGTCGTCGAGGAACAACCCGCCGAACGTCCGTTGGTCGACGAAGCGCATCTGCTGGGCCGATGGTTCCGAGCGCGGCCTCTCCGATGCGTCAGTCACCCCCGGCGCATCCACCGCCTCACCCGAGCCAGCGCGCTCCCCCGACTTCCTGGGCGGCGAGAGCTTCACAGGCGCCGACAGGTCGAACACCGCATGCGCATGCTTCTCCAGCGGCGAGTCGGCGCTCTCGACGAGCACCTGTCCACTCATGCCGAGGTGGATGACGAGGGCGTCGTCGGCCACCGCACCCTCGCGCCGGTCCAGCGGCACCGTCGCGTCCGCCGAGCCATCAGAACCAGGCGCGGCGTCTTCGAACGTCATCCACAGGTACTTGCCGCGCCGTTGGGCCGACGCTACCCGTCGTCCGAGCAATGCGTCGGCCAGATGCTGCGGCCCCGGCAGGTGACGGCGTGCGACGCGCGAGCCCGTCACCCGGGACGTGACGAAGGCCCGGCCGACCACGTGGTCGTCCAGGCCTCGTCGTACGACTTCCACCTCGGGAAGCTCAGGCATGCGCACCGTCCGTGACGGCGACCGCGTCCGCCTCGTCGCATACGACGTCACCGCCGGCCGAACCGGCGTTCTTCGCCGCTTCGTCGCGCAGGCTCACCCACGCGTTCTCGGCGGCGATCATCTCGGCCGACTTCTTGTTGCGCCCCGTACCGGCACCGAGGGTGCGCCCGTCGACGAGGACGGTCGCGGTGAAGACCTTGTCGTGATCCGGCCCTTCACCCTCGACGACGTACGTCGGCGCACCGAGACCGGCCGCAGCGGTGGCCTCCTGCAGCGACGTCTTCCAGTCGAGCGCGGCACCCATCGTCGACGATCGGTTCATCAACGGATCGATGAGGTGGTGGACGATGCGTCGCCCCGCCTCGATGCCGCCCGAGAGGAACACCGTGCCGATGACGGCCTCCGTCGTGTCGGCGAGGATCGAATCCTTGTCGCGCCCACCCGTGGCGAGCTCGCCACGCCCGAGCAGCAGGTACTCCCCCAGCTCGAGACCGCGCGCGACCTCAGCGAGGGCCCGCGAGTTGACGACCGCCGCCCGCTGCTTCGCGAGGTGCCCCTCCGGCGCGTCGGGCTGATCCGTGTACAGCGTCTCGGTGACGACGAGGCCCAGCACGGCGTCGCCGAGGAACTCCTGGCGCTCGTTGTGCGGAATGCCGCCGTTCTCGTACGCGAACGAACGGTGGGTCAGGGCGCGACGAAGCAGCGACTCGTCGACGTCCACACCCGAAACCTCAGAGAGGATTCGGACGAGGTCGCCGACGGGCCGCTGCGACACGTCAGCAGCTGACCGCTTCGAAGACTTCTTGCCCACGGTCTGCGAACGGCCGATCAGGCCTGGTGCTCGGTGCGCTCCGCTGCACCGTAGTGGCGGCCGTTGTACGTACCGCACGCCGGGCACGCCATGTGCGACTGCTTGTTGGCACCACACGCGGGGCACGCCTGCACGGCGACGGGCGTCGCCTTCCAGTTGGCTCGGCGCGAGCGGGTGTTGGCGCGGGACATCTTCCGCTTCGGGACAGCCACGTCAGTTCCTCTTCTCGTCTTCTGCCGATCCAGCCTCGGTCAGGTTGACCAGGGCCGACCAGCGGGGGTCGATAGCTTCGTGATGGTGATCGGGGTCGTCATCGAGTCGTGCACCGCATTCGGAGCACAACCCGAGGCAGTCCTCGTGACACACCGGTTGGAACGGCAGGGTGGGCACCACAGCGTCCCGCAGCACGGGCTCGAGGTCGGCGTCGTCGCCATCGAGCTCGTGCAGTTCGTCCTCATCATCGCCGCCTGCCACCTCACGGTGGTGCGCAGCACGATCGGCGTAGACGAACAGCTCCTGAAAGTGGACGTCGACCGGGTAGGTCACGTCCTCCAGGCACCGCACGCACGCGCCGGTTGCCGTCGCCTCGACCTCACCGGTGATGAGGACTCCTTCCATCACCGATTCGAGACGCAGGTCGAGCCCGACGGGCTGACCCTCCTCGATGCCGATGACGTCGGTACCGAAATCTGCCGGAGCCTCGACGTCGCGGTGGAGGCGCAGCGAATTTCCGGGTCGACGACCGAGCTCCCTGGTGTCGAGCACCAGCGGGCGGCGGGAATCAGCCTGGGTCATTACCTTGCACTCTTCGTCGGTCGAGAACTTCGAACATCTTTCGGCCACAGCGATGGCGTAGGCCGACGTGCAAGTCTACGCCGCGGGCGCGCACTCTCCCAAATCCCAGAATGTGCGGGCCTGCGCAGGTCAACGCGACGCGCCGACACGCTCGAGCAGCGGGCCGATGACGGGCTCCGGAACCATGCCCGTGACGTCGCCGCCGAGGCCCGCGACCTGCTTGATGAGCGAGCTCGACAGGTGATCCATGCCCGGGTTTCCGGGGATGAACACCGTCTCGAGACCCGATAGCGCGCGGTTCATCGTCGCCATCGGGGTCTCGTAGCTGAAGTCGGTCTCCCCGCGGAGCCCCTTGACGACGAGCGGTGCGCCCAGCTCACGGCACACGTCGACGAGCAGCGTGTTGGCGTAGGCCGCGGCACGGACGTTGTCGAGATGCGCGACCGAGCGCTCGATGAGGTCGACGCGCTCGTCGGCGCTGAATGTCCCCTGCTTGTCGGGGTTGTGCAGCACCGTGACGACGACGTCGTCGAACAGCGCCGCGCACCGCTCGATGACGTCGAGGTGTCCCAGCGTCAGCGGGTCGAACGAGCCGGGGCAGACGCACGTCGTCATGATGTGACCTTCGCGATGTCCTCGGGCGTACCGGTGACGACGATCTCGGGCACGACCTGATCGAGCGTCGCGACGACGGCCTCGACGTCGTCGGGCTCGGGCGCGTCGTCCTGGGCGAGCTCGGCGAACCACATCGTCGTCTCCCCGTAGACGCGCGGCTCCCAGGCCTCCAGGCGCGGGTGCCACGTCGGCTGCGGCGAACGCGACGAGCGTTCGACGACGACGAGAGCGCGCTCGGCGAGCCACTCCCGCTCGACGAGCAGGTCGATGGCCTGCCGCAGCTGCTCCTCGCTCACGCTGTACGGCGGGTCCATGAGCACGAGCGCGGCCTTGACGCTCGGCGGGCCCTCGAGAAACTTCTCGACGGCCTGCGTCACGACACGCACCGGCGAGAACCCGAGGTTGCGCACGTTCGTGCGGATGACGGTCGCGACGCGGCGGTCGACCTCGACGAATGTCGCGGACGCGGCGCCGCGGCTGAACGCCTCCAGCCCGAGCGCGCCGGAGCCCGCGTACAGGTCGAGCACGTCCGCGCCGAGCATCGCACCGAGATGCTCCAGCCGGGAGAACAGCGCCTCACGGACGCGGTCGGACGTCGGGCGGGTGCCCGCTCCGGGGGGCGTGTCGAGCCTGCGGCCACCGGCGGAGCCGGCAATGATGCGCGTCATCAGCTTCTTTCCAGAAATTCGGCCTGCGACGCGTCCACGCGGGCATGCGCGGCCTGCGCCAGCAGGGGATGCTCGGTCAGAGACGGATCCGCTTCGACGATGGCGGCGGCCTCGGTGCGCGCGGCCTCGATGACGGCGAGATCGGACGCCTTCGTCAGCTCCAACCAGTCGAGAGACGATCGCCGTCCGCTCTGCGCGGCGCCGAGCACGTCTCCTTCCCGTCTCAAGTCTAGATCCAGATCGGCGATGGCGAATCCGTCGTTGGTCTCCGCGACGCGCCGCAGACGCTCGAGCGTGTCGGGGTTCTCGTTGCGTGTCACGAGCAGGCACAGCCCGCCGTGCTCGCCTCGCCCGACGCGTCCGCGCAGCTGGTGCAGCTGCGACAGGCCGAACCGGTCCGCGTCGACGATGACGATCATCGACGCGTTCGGCACGTCGACGCCCACCTCGATGACGGTCGTCGCGACGAGAACGTCGACCTCGCCGGCGCCGAAGCGGCGCATGACGTCGTCCTTCTCCTCGGCGGGCAGCCGGCCGTGCATGAGATGTATCCGCAGCCCAGCGAGCGCAGGCAGGCGGCGCATCTCGTCGATGAGGTCGACGACGCCGATGGGGCGCGCCGCGGCATCGCCCTCCCCGGCGCCATGAGCGTCGGGCCCGTCGACGAGGCCCGGCGCGACGGGCTCGCTGCCGTCACCGATGCGTCCGGCGACGACGTAGACCTGACGCCCGGCGCCGCACTCCTCCGCGATGCGCTCCCACACCCGGTTCATCCACGACGCGACGTGCGTCGGCACGACGTGCGAGACGATCGGCGCACGCCCACGCGGCAGCTGACGCAGCGTCGAGACGTCGAGGTCGCCGAACGCCGTCATCGCGACGGTGCGCGGGATCGGCGTGGCCGTCATGACGAGCACGTGCGGCGGGCGGTGCGCCTTCGAGCTGAGCGCCGCGCGCTGCTCGACGCCGAATCGGTGCTGCTCGTCGACGACGACGAGACCGAGGTCGGCGAACTCGACGTGCTTCTGCAGCAGCGCGTGCGTGCCGATGACGATGCCCGCCTCGCCCGAGACGATGTCGAGCAGCGCCTGCGTGCGCGCCGAGGCCGGCATCGAGCCGGTGAGCAGCGTGACGCGGGTGCCGTCGTCCGCGCCCCCGAGGCGTCCGCGTTCGGCGAGCGGGCCGAGCATCGCGCGCATCGAGGCGGCGTGCTGGGCAGCGAGCACCTCCGTCGGCGCGAGCAGTGCGGCCTGCGCGCCCGAGTCGACGACGGCGAGCATGGCGCGCAACGCGACGAGCGTCTTGCCCGAACCGACCTCACCCTGCAGCAAGCGGTGCATCGCGACAGGCTCGGCGAGATCGCGCGCGATCTGCTCCCCCACCTCGCGCTGGCCCTCGGTGAGCTCGAACGGCAACGTCGCATCGAAGCGTTCGAGCAGACCGCCGGGCTTCGCAACGCGCGGTGTCGACGGCTCGGAGCGCGCCTCGTGGCGCCGCTGGGCCAGCACGATCTGGGTGGTGAACGCCTCGTCGAACCGCAGCCGCTCACGCCCCGCCTGGACGTCGGCCATGCTCGCCGGCAGGTGCAGACCGCGGTAGGCGCGGGTCGTCGTGACGAGACCGTGACGCGCGCGCAGCGGCTCGTCGAGGGGGTCGGGAATCTCGCCGAGCGCGTCGAGGACGGTGCTGATCGACAGGGTGAGGTTGAGGTTTGTGATCTTCTCGACCTGCTTGTAGACCGGCACGAGGCTGCCCGGATACACGCTCATGTCGGCGTCGTCCATCAGCGTGTACTGCGGGTGCGACAGCTGAAGCTGCTTGTTGAACAGGCCGAGCTGGCCGCTGAACAGCGCGCGTTTGCCCGGGCGCAGGACGTTGTAGTGAGGCTGCGCACTGAAGAACGTGACGGCGGCGCGGCGGCCCTCGTCGTCGACGATGACGGCGTTCGCCATCGAACCCTTGCGCGTCTGCATGCGTCGTTGCGTCATCGTCTCGACGCGGGCGGTGAGCACGACGTGCTCGCCGAGTTCGAACTCGCCGAACGTGCTGCCTGCGTGCGCGTCGATGTAGCGGCGCGGGAAGTAGTCGAGCAGGTCGCGCACCGTCACGAGGTCACGCGCCTTCGCGAGCTTCTTCGCGCCGGATCCGAGGACGGCGAGCAGTGGCGACTCGAGCGTCACCTCACCCATGGGTCACCTCCATGAGGACGAGCGAACCGGCATCGAGACGCATGACGTCGATGCTGCCGCCGTCACCGACGCGCGTGCGAGCGAGCGACAGGAACTTCTGCGCGGCACTTTCGTCGGCGCCGGGCGCGAGGCACACGAGCACCGCCTCGGCGCCGGGGAGATGCAGACGGGCCAGGTCGCGCGCGGCCCGCCACGAGTCGGCCCGCAGGAATTCGACGTCGTCACCGGGGTCGTCGTCCTCCCGGACGGCCGCTTGCTCGCCCTCCCAGTCACCGAACGGCGAGGCTGCATCGTCGAGTCGTTCGAGCAGCGCGAGGAGGTTGCTCGAGCGCGCGCCGTCACCGGCGTCGACGTCCGCGAGAACGTCACCGGCTGCGTGGCCCCACGGCGCTCCCGGCTCCCGCGAATCGCGCGTCTGCGCACCGAGGGCGAGCGCGTAGGCGCGCACCGCCTCGTCGCGCGCGGCGACGAGCAGGGGTTCACACCCCGGCAGCGGGCCGTCGAAATGCGTCATCGTGACGGCGCTGATCGTCGCGCGCTCACGCATGACGGAAACGGCCGTCAAGGGCTCGTCCGTGTGCAGGTGGACGCGATGCAGCCGTTCCTCGCCCGCGACGACAACCGAGTCGCCCCACCGCGCAAGCCCGTCACCCAGCGCCGAGGCGCCCTCGTCGTCGAGGCCCTCGGCGACGCACACGACCTCGAAGGCCGGGCCACCCGCGGCGACGTGACAGCCCGCGTCCTCCTCCAACGACGTCGTCCGACGCGCGTCGAGCCACGAGCGGGTGTTCGTCCGGGGCAGGCCCCCCGCACCCGAGGCGACGCGGTCGAGGGCATCGAGGACGAGCAGCAGACCCGCACCCCCGGCGTCGACGACGCGCGAACGAACGAGCGCCTCCAACTGTGCGGGCGTCGCGTCCAACGCCTCCTGCGCAGCCTGGTGTGCCGCCCGCGCCACCTCGGCGGCATCGGCCTCGCGTCCTGCGCCCGCGGCCTCGTCGACGCATCGACGGGCGGCGAGGGCCGCGGCCTGCGCGACCGACAGGATCGTGCCCTCCACCGGTTCGCCCACCGCGCCGCGGGCGCAGGCCGAGGCGGACCCGAGCGCCTCCGCGAGGCCCGGACCGTCGAGGCCGACCTCGAGGACGGCGGGATCGGCCAGCAGCACGCGGACGAAACCGCGCACGTATTCGGAGAGGATGACGCCGGAGTTGCCCTGCGCCGCCCGCGTCATGCCGGTGACGAACGCCTTGGTGCGCCCACGCGGCGCGTCGTCCGAACCGGTCTGTGAGAGTGCGACGAAGCCCGCTTCGAGGCTGGCGCGCATGTTGGTGCCGGTGTCGCCGTCGGGCACGGGAAAGACGTTGAGCGCGTTGAGCGTCGACTCCGCCGACGACAGTTCGACGCGTGCGGAGACGAGGGCGCGGGCAAGGTCACGCGCACTCAGGCATTGCGTCATGCACCCTCCTGCCTCTCGCTCCGGCGACCGCCGCGGGCGTCTCCCGCGAGACGTGAATCGTCATCGCGGCATGTCACGAGTACCTTGGCACACGGGTCTGACAACCTCGGCAGGACGGGGTGAAAAGCCGTCCGCGCCACTCGGGCGGACGCCCCACGCACGGCGAACCGGCGACGCTCGGGCGGCTCCCCATGCGGCGCGCCGCGCTCGACCGGCCGGCCTCCAAGCACCCGACCGCGGCGCCGTTTTGATCCCACCCGCTGCCTCCGGCTATGCTGTGCAGGTTGCCCCCATGACATCACGCGCATCATCTCGACGCTGCGGATCGATGGGGGCGAGCGAGACCGTCAGGTCTTGCGCGAAGCAACCGAAGGGCATCCGCCCGAACACATCGACTTCAGGAGAAACCGTGGCTGCCACCTGCGACGTCTGCGGCAAGGGACCGGGCTTCGGTCACAACATCTCGCACTCCAACCGCCGCACGAAGCGTCGTTGGAACCCGAACATCCAGCGCGTTCGCGCCCTGGTCGGCGAGGCTGGCGTGACCCCGAAGCGTCTCAACGTCTGCACCTCCTGCCTCAAGGCAGGCAAGGTCAAGCGCTGATCTCGGCACTTGTTCGAAAAACCCGGCTTCGGCCGGGTTTTTTGTTGCCTGCTCGACGCCCGCGAATCGACGAATCCCCGGCCTCCTCGAAGGAGACCGGGGATTCGTCGAACCAGGCCACGCGGAAGCGCTCAGACCCCCGCGCGAGGCGTTCAGTGCGCGGTGGGCTTGCCCTGACGCTCGGCGGCGGCCTTGTCGGCCTCCAGCTCGCGCTCGTCGACGACGATGGGGCGCGTCACGGCCCACGCGATGAGCGCGGCGCCGATGACGATGAGGCCGATGCCCGTCCACAGGTTGAGGTTGACGCCGTCGGCCTTCGCCTTGTCGGCGGTGCTCGTCGTGAAGCTCGTGACGAGCAGGATGAGGCCGTAGAGCGCCATCAGCAGCCCGATGATGTTGCGGATGTCGAACAGGCCGGCGCCGTGACGGGCCGAGTTGCCGGCCTTGGTCGTCGTCACCTCGTCCGCGCCGTCACGCCCGGTGTGCACGGCGTCGTCACGCCCGCGCGGGGCGTCGTGCGCGTCGTTGATCGGTGTACTCATGATCGATGCCCCTTAGTGGAAGACGACGTTGAGGATGATGACGAGCAGCAGCGACAGGCCCGCGAGCTTCGTCGGCGACTTGAAGAACGACGTGTTCGTGTCTTCCTCGAAGTCCTCCTTCGGCGTCTCGCTGTAGACGAGACCGCGCAGGCTCTCCGCCGGTTTCGGCTGCGTCATGAGACTGACGATGACGCTTACGACGATGTCGACGACGAACGCCGTACCGGCCGCGACGAACGACGCGCCCTGACCACCGATGTGGATGACGTCCTGCGACAGATCGCCGAGCGCGTTCTCCGACAGGATGGCGACGACGAGCGCGCCGACCGTACCGGAGACGAGGCCGGCCCAGCCGGCCGTCGGCGTCATGCGCTTCCAGAACATGCCGAGGATGAACGTCGCGAACAGCGGCGCGTTGAAGAAGCCGAACAGCGTCTGCAGGTAGTCCATCGCGTTCGAGTAGCTTCGCGCCAGGAGGGACGTGCCGATCGCGATGATCGTCGCGACGACTGTCATGATGCGGCCGATCTTGATGTAGTACGCGTCGTCACGATCCTTGACGACGTACTCCTGCCAGATGTCGTAGCTGAACACCGTGTTGAACGCCGAGATGTTCGCGGCCATGCCGGCCATGAACGCGGCGAGCATGCCCGCGATGGCCACACCGAGAAGACCGTTCGGCAGCAGGTCGCTCATGAGGTACAGCAGGGAGTTGTTGTAGTCCGGGTTGCCGCCGCTGGCCTTCGCCTTCGCGATCTCCGGCACGAGCGCGCCGGCGATGATGCCCGGGATGATGATGATGAACGGGATGAACATCTTCGGGAACGTGCCGATGATCGGCGCGCGACGCGCGGAGTTCATGTCCTTCGAGGCCATGACGCGCTGCACCTCGACGAAGTTCGTCGTCCAGTAACCGAACGACAGCACGAAGCCGAGACCGAAGACGATGCCGATGACGGACCACACCGAATCGGTGAAGCCGGTCAGCGAGTTGCCCGGCCACGACGACAGCTCGCCGTCCGTGCCCGCGGCCTTCATCTTGGCCTGCAGCCCGTCCCAACCGCCGACCTTGTGCAGGGCGGCGAGCGTCAACGGCAGCAGCGCCGCCACGATGACGAAGAACTGCAGCACCTCGTTGTAGATCGCGGCCGAGAGGCCACCGAGGGTGATGTAGCTGAGGACGATGACAGCGGCGACGATCGTCGAGACCGTCATGTCCCAGCCGAGCAGCATGTTGACGATCTTGGCGAGCAGGAACAGGTTGACGCCGGCGATGAGCACCTGCGCGAGCGCGAACGAGATCGCGTTGACGAGGTGGGCGCCCGTGCCGAAGCGACGCTTCATGAACTCAGGCACCGAGCGCACGCCCGAGCCATAGTAGAACGGCATCATGACGATGGCGAGGAACAACATCGCCGGGATCGCGCCGATCCAGTAGTAGTGGAACGTTGGCATGCCCATCTTGGCGCCCGACGCGGACATGCCCATGATCTCCACCGCACCGAGGTTCGCGGAGATGAAGGCGAGGCCGGTGACCCAGGCGGGCAGGGATCGGCCGGACATGAAGAAGTCGATGCTGGAGCTCACCTGTCGGCGGGCCAACAGGCCGATGCCGAGCACGAACACGAAGTACAACGCGATGAGCACGTAGTCGACCGGCCCTGCGTCGAGGCGCAGAGCTGAGGAATCCATAGGCAGCAAGGCTGGCTCCCGGACAGTCGTGGAGGAAAGTGACCCCCGACGGTAACGCCAGACTCGCACCGCGCGCCATGGTGAAGGGGCTCACACTCGGAATCGAGACCCGTTTGCAATGTTCGGCGCCGCGCCCGGGTGGCGTCTCGCGGCTACGGCACGCGCGCTGCGCCGGCGCTGAGGTGCTGGAGCGGCATGGGGCCCTCGACCCGGACGGCCGGCGCACGGCGCCCGCGTGACGAGCCAACGCCGTCAGTCGGACGACGGGGGGCGCGCCCGTTCGTAGTGCGACCAGCCGCGTTCGACGACGTCGACGCTGTCGAGCGTCACCGCGGCCCGCCGGCCGGACGTGCTTGCTGCGGGTGCGACGACGCGACCGATGACGTGCCAGCCCGGCGGCACCGCGTCGGCGTCGCAGGTGCCGAGCAGCGCGTGCTCCTCGCCGCTCGCGAGGACGCAGTCGAGCGCTCGATTCCCCAGCAGCGGCCGCAGCGGCGCCGCCATGCGTTCCAGCGCGGCGCGATCGAGTTCGATGCCGACGCCGGACGCCGCGGCCAGACGCGCCGCGTCCCGCCCCAACCCGTCGGAGACGTCCATCGCGACGCCGATCCCCGCGCTCACGGCCTCGTCGCCTGCATAACGCGGCCGGGGTGCGCGATGGAACGTCACACACTCGCGTGCGACGGCTTCGGCCGCCCCGTTCGCGGCTGCGGGGGGCCCTGCACCCACGGCTGCGCGGGACGCGGCCTCGCCGTCTGTGGGGGGCGCTTGGCGATCGTCTGCGCATGTGCGGAGCGCTTGGTTCGCGTCTGCGTCTGCGTAGGGAAATTCGTCAGCGACGGACGGGCCGGGATCACGACGGGCCGTCGCCCCCGCATCTCGTGGCGGCCAGGCCACCTCGCCGCTGAGAACGAGCAGACCGGCTTGCGAGCGTCCCAGCCGGTCGGAGACCACGACCACCTGGCCGGGCCGGGCGGCGGAGCGTGTCAGCGCCGGCGCGCCGGGGGCGAGTTCGCCGAGCGCGGTGACGGTGATGACGGCGGTGCCTGCGGGCGCGCCCGACAGGTCGCCGCCGAGGGATCCGCAACCCGCGCGACGCAGTTCGTCAGCCATGCCGTCGGTGAGCTCGACGAGCCAGTCGACACGCGTGCGCTCCTCCGTCGCGAGCGCCACGACGACGCCGGTGGGCCGCGCGCCCATCGCGACGACGTCGGCGAGGTTCTGGGCGATCACCTTGACCCCGACGTCGTGGGCGCTCGACCAGTCGTCGCGCCAGTCGAGATCGAGCACCATCGAGTCGGTCGTGACGACGGTACGGCCCGTCGCGAGGGGCAGGACGGCCGCGTCGTCACCGGGCCCGATCTCGGCGTCGGCCGCCGCGAGGTGGGGGGTGATCGCCGCGAGCACGCAGGCCTCCCCGACGTCGGCGACGGTCGCCGCGTCGCCGCCGACCCGCGGTGTCCAGGTCGGTCTGAGCCACGAGGGGGTCGCGAGGTCGGTCACCACGCCATTCAATCAGCCGCTGCATCCTGACGACGGCGCGAGCACCCCGCGCAGCACATGGAGATCTTCGAAGCTGAAACCGGCTCTTCACAGATGAGGGTGTAGCGCGTAGTCAAGGATCGAACGGCGTGGCGCTGCCCGGGTAGGCGTCGAGGCCTTCCGATGATGGAAGTTCTCACACTGCCCATCTGGAAGACCTCGACGTGCCTGACGCTACCTTCACCGACCCTGACCTGACCATGTTCTGCCGCTTGAATGAGCTCGGCCTTGAGGCCACCGGTCAGCGCCTCGAGCCCGCCGGTGCGGTCCTGGCCTGTCGAGTCGTCGAACCCGACCGCTGGTGCCGACGCTGTGGCTGTGAAGGAACCGCGCGCGGCACGGTTGTCCGCCGGCTGGCCCACGAGCCGTTGGGGTGGCGTCCGACGACGTTGAAGGTCACGGTCCGCCGCTACCGGTGCACCGGCTGCGGCCACGTCTGGCGGCACACACGCAAAGGCGACAAATACGTGACCGCGATCATCGACCTGACCCCGATCCGCGACCGCAGCGGCCCAGCACGACTGCTGGACATGGTCGAGGGCCGCTCCAAGCGAGTCTTCAAGGAGTGGCTCGCCGCTCGCCCTCAGGCATGGCGTGAGGCCATCGAAGTCGTCGCGATGGATGGCTTCACCGGGTTCAAGAGCGCCACCGCCGAGGAACTGCCCGACGCGGCTGCGGTGATGGATCCCTTCCACGTCGTGCGCCTTGCCGGTGATGCCCTCGACCAGTGCCGACGCCGAGTCCAGCAGGAACTGCACGGGCACCGCGGCCGCAAAGACGACCCGCTCTACCGTGCGCGTAGAACGTTGCACACCGGCGCGGGCCTGCTCACCGACAAGCAGCAGACCCGCCTGCAGGAGCTGTTCGTGCTCGAGGAGCACGTGCCCGTCGAGGCGACCTGGGGGATCTACCAGCGGATGATCGCGGCCTACCGCGAGAAGGACCGATCCCTCGGCCGCGCGGCGATGGAGGCGCTCATCGAAGCCGTCAGCCAAGACGTCCCCGCCGGGCTGGACGAGTTGCGCAAGCTCGGTCGGACCCTGAAGGCTCGCGCCACCGACGTGCTGACCTACTTCGAGCGGCCTGGCACCAGCAATGGCCCCACAGAGGCGATCAACGGACGCCTGGAGCACCTGCGCGGCTCGGCCCTGGGCTTCCGCAACCTGACCAACTACATCGCCAGATCCCTGCTCGAGTCCGGCGGATTCAGACCTCAACTACACCCTCATCTGTGAAGAGCCAGTCATCATTCGGCGATGGGTCGTCTTGCCTGGGATAGCACAGGCCCCCTATGCTGCCTAACGTAAAGACCTACTCAATCCTTTACTAGACGGGGGAATTTCATGACTGAGCGCAGCGGGGCCTTAGACCGACGGACCATTGCAAAGGGGGCCGCTTGGGCGGTACCCGCCGTTACTATCGCAGCAGCTGCACCCAGCTTGGCGGCGTCTGTCCCGGTCCGTAAGGACCCAGGCGTGAACGGGTGGGTCGCAAACACGGCAAGGTCCAGCGGCAGCTGCAGGTGGACGCTCGAAGTCGACTCAACGGCGACCGGCGCCACCCCCGACGGCGCACCCTACGGCCTTTACCTCTACGACATCACCCCGGAGTCGACCGTGGCCGACGCGGCCCTGATCTACTGGATCATCGGAAAGCAGAGCGCCACCTGGGCGAACCTGAGTGGTCACTCCACCTGCTGGTCCGGCCCCACCCGCGGTGTGGCGCAGACGAAGTCGGACGGCTTGGACTACACGCCTTACACGTGGAAATACACCTGCCCGATCCTCGCCGCCGACGTCAAATCCGACGGCCGCCTGTATTTGGGTGGCTTCCATGTCCGTGCGTCCTTCACGCAGAGCCAGGACTACTGCAACGACGTCACCTACTGGACCCAACGCTCAGTCATAGTCGATCCTGACGGCGCCGGCTCACAAGCCGCGCAAACATTGACCTTCGAGCGACGCAACGGTACCCGAGGCCCGGCGACCAGCGCCCAGATCGGCGCGCGCTCGCGCTCGGCAACAGTCTCCGGCGAGAGTGCTCAGTTGACCTGAGTCGCAACCCCGAATGACAAGACAGCCCCCCTTGGCCACCTCGTAAGAGGCGAGCGAAGGGGGCTGTTGGTGCAGCACCGGATGGAATCAGGCGGTGTCGTCGTCGGGCTCACCCGGGTCGGCCGGCGGGAGCGGGGCGGGCAGCGCAGACCCGTCGATCTTGAGCCGCATGAGCCATGACGCGAGGACGGTCAGGGCGGTCTTGCCGACGGACACGCCGAGCACGAGCCACGACTCGCCGGCGGTGAGGGTGGCATCAGGCAACCACATGGCCAGGGCGGTGCCGACGGCGATGAGGACGTCAATGGCGAGGCCTTGCAGGAGGGTGCGGGCGGCGCGGTTCTTCGCGTCAGCCTTGAGTGCGCGGGTGGGTCATGATGCTCCGATCGATCGGGTCAGTCGCAGCCCGGCCCACGCGAGGACCAGACAGCCGGACAAGATGAGGCCCAGGCAGCGGGCGAGGACGCTGGGCTGGGTGCGGTAGATGTGGTCAGCGACGGCGTGGCCGATGGTGGTCACGGCAGCTTGAACTTTCCCGCGAGCACGCCACGGTTGAGGTAGCGCTGGAGTGCACGGATCGAGTTGGGGCCGAAGTCGCCGTCAGCAGGGGACTTGACGATCCGCTGGAGGGCGCGGCTGGTGGGAACTGCTGCACGGAGAGGTGACAGTCGGTAGTCACGCAGCCTGATCGGCTCGTGTGGTCATGGTGGGCGCGGCTCCGCCCTGGGCTTCCGCAACCTGACCAACTACATCGCCAGATCCCTGCTCGAGTCCGGCGGCTTCAGACCCCAGCTGCACCCTCATTTGTGAAGAGCTCTGAAACCCCGTCAGGCAGGATCGCAGCTCGCAAGCACGCTCCCGGGAGCTGAAACTCTGTTAGGCGGGATCGCAGCTCCCAAGCATCTTGGGTCCCCCGATCAGCCCCGGGCGCCGGTGCGAGTTGGATGGTTGCGGGCCGGGCAGGCGCGGGGTGGGCAGACGAGGGTTGGATAGCCTATGGGTCATGTCAGCACGCGTCGCTCTCACTCTCGCTGGTGCCGCAACGCTGGCGCTCACCGCATGCGGTGACTCGCCCGTCGCTGCGAAGCCTGCTGCGCAGGCGTCATCGTCCGAGTGCGCGGCTGTCGCGAAATCGTGGCCGAAGACGGTCTCGGGGCTCGATTCCTACCCCGACTCGGCCGACTCGCCGACCGTCCACGCCTGGGGCAAGAACGCTGACGACGTCCTCATCGCGCGCTGCGGCGTCACCTCACCCGGCCCGACGAGCGACGCCTGCTTCTCCGCGAACGACGTCGACTGGGTGCAGATCCCGGTCTCGGGCGGCACGCGGTACGTCACCTACGGTCGTGAGCCGGCGATCGAGGTGCTCGTCCCGTCGTCGGCGAACCTCGACGGCACGCTGCTCGCCGCGTTCGCCCCCGCGGCGAAGAAGATCGCTCAGGGTCCACACCGCTGTTCCTGACAGGCGGCGCCGATTCGGTTCGGCTCCGGTTCACCCCCGACCCGGCCATCGTCGCCGCGTCACCACCCACAAGCCCCCCGGACTCCCCCAGGGGACCCCGCGGACGCGGGGCTGCCGTCAGCGCAGACCGGTCTTGCGCTCGCGCGCCAACTCGATCAGGTCGGTGATGAGGTCGGTGTAGTCGAGGCCGCTCTCGCGCCACACGGCCGGGAACATCGACACGGGCGTGAAGCCGGGCAGGGTGTTGATCTCGTTGAGGAAGAGCGTGCCGTCGGCGGTGTAGAACCAGTCGACGCGCGCGAGGCCCTCGCAGCCGGCGGCGTCGAACGCCTTGATCGACAGCTCCTTGATGCGCGCGGTGTCCTCGGCGCTGACATCGGCGGGGCACGCGAGGCGCAGCCCGTCGTCGTTGAGATACTTGGCCTCGAAGTCGTAGAAGGCGTGCTCGCCGATCTCCTCGATCTCACCGAGTTCGGACGCGCGCGGCAGGTCGCTGCCGTGGCCTTCGAGCACACCGCATTCGACCTCGCGGCCCACGATGCCGGCCTCGATGACAACCTTCGGGTCGCTCTCGCGCGCCAGTTCGATGGCGGCCTCGAGCTGGTCGCGCGAATCGACCTTCGAGATGCCGACCGACGAACCCGCGCGTGCCGGTTTGACGAAGACGGGGTAGCGCAGCGGTGTGAGGCTGGCCATCGCGGCGTCCTTGTCGCGGCGCCACTGCTTGTCGGTGATGACGACGTAGGGGCCGACGGGCAGCCCGGCGGCCTCGAACACGATCTTCATCATGTGCTTGTCCATCATGACGGCCGACGCCGTGACGCCCGAGCCGACGTAGCGCAGGTCGGCGAGTTCGAGCAGGCCCTGCAGGGTGCCGTCCTCACCGAACGGCCCGTGCAGCAGCGGCAGGACGACGTCGACGGACGTCAGTGCCTGCGGGGTCTGCCCCGCATCGAGCACGAGGATGTCGTGCTGGTCGGGCGACGGCGCGATGACGACCTCGCGGCCGGCGTCGTTCGTCACCTCCGGCAGCTTCTTGCCCTGGATCGCGAGCGCCGACGGGTCGTCGGGCATGAGCACCCACTGGCCGGCCTTGCTGATGCCGATCGGCACGACGTCGTAGCGCTCACGGTCGATCGCGGCGAGAACGCCGGCGGCGGTGGCGCACGAGATGGCGTGCTCGGAGGAGCGCCCACCGAAGACGACGGCGACGCGGGTGCGGGGCTGCGAAGTGCTCATCGCGGCCAACAATAGCGCCCGCGCGGTCAGTCGCCGGACGCCACGGCGCGCGGTGGCGCCGCCGTGCCAGGGTGTTCGCATGGTTGCGCACGCCGATCGTCCCGCCCGCCCGCTCGCTGCTGCGACGCGCCTCGTCGGCGGTGGACGCCCTGCCCGCGCGCCGGGCGCGAGCGTCAGCCCGGAGCTCACGCTCACCTCGACCTACGTGGCCGGCGCCGACCTCAACTACGCGCGGGTCGGCAACCCGACGTGGAGCGCGTTCGAGACGACCCTTGCCTCCCTCGAAGGTGACGCCTCGACGACCGCGCTCGCCTTTGCCAGCGGCATGGGCGCCATCTCGGCCGCGCTGTCCCTCCTGCCGCACGGCGGCGGCCGTGTCATCGCGCCGCGACACTTCTACAACGGCACCTCCGCCGTCCTCGACACCTGGCACGAGGCCGGCCGCGCGCACCTCACGCGCGTCGACCTCGCCGACGACGGCGCCCTCGACGCCGCCCTAGCTGCCGGGTGCGATCTCGTCTGGGTCGAGTCGCCGAGCAACCCGATGCTCGAGACGTGCGACGTCGCCGCCGTGACGCGCCGCGCCCACGCGGCGGGCGCGCTCGTCGTCGAGGACAACACGTTCAACACGCCGCTCGGGCGCCGCCCCCTCGACGACGGCGTCGACGTCGTCGTGCATTCGGTGACGAAGTACCTCGCGGGCCACAGCGACGTCCTGCTGGGCGCGGCGGTGACGAACGACGCCGACCTCGCCGCGCGGCTGCTCACAGCACGCACGCTGGGCGGCGCCATCCCCGGCCCGCAGGAGACGTGGCTCGCGCTGCGAGGCATGCGGACGCTGCACCTGCGCTGGGAGCGCGCCTGCGCGAACGCGGCGACGCTCGCTGCGAGATTGCGCGAGCACGACGACGTCGCGCGCGTGCGCCACCCGGGAACGGGCGCAATGATCGCGCTCGAACTGCGCGGTGACGCAGACGCCGCACGCGCCGTCGAACAGCTCGTCGAGGTGTGGTTGCCCGCCACGAGCCTCGGTGGCGTCGAGTCGATGCTGGAGCGCCGCCGTCGACATGCGCTCGAACCGGCCAGTGTTCCGGAGAACCTGCTGCGTCTGTCGGTCGGGGTCGAGGACGTCGAGGATCTGTGGACGGACCTCGACGACGCCCTGCGCCGGGCGCACGCCGCGTCAGCCGACTGACCCGGTCACACGACTGCCCCGCCCAGGCTGCCCCGGCCGACGCCCGAAACAACGGGCGCGCCTGGCCGGCCGTCAGACGCGTTCGCTCTTGCGCGAACGCGACATGAGGGCGCGCACCATCTCCTGCGGGCCCCACCCTTCGTAGAGGATGGCGTGCACGCCGTCGCAGATCGGCATGTCGACGTCGACGCTGCGTGCGAGTTCGACGATGGAGCGGCACGACTTGACGCCCTCGGCCGTCTGGCTGACCTGTGCGGTCACCTCTTCGAGCGTCTGCCCCTCGCCGAGGGCCAGCCCGAAGGCATGGTTGCGCGACAGGCGCGAACTGCACGTCGCGGCCATGTCGCCCACACCGGCGAGACCGAGGAACGTCTGCGGGTCGGCGCCGAGCGCCGCACCGAGGCGGGCCGTCTCCGCGAGACCGCGCGTCAGGAGCGTCGCCGTCGTGTTCTCGCCGAGGCCCAGGCCATGGGCCATGCCGACGGCGAGCGCGATGACGTTCTTCACCGCGCCCGCGATCTCCGTGCCGACGACGTCCGCGTTCGTGTAGGGGCGGAAGTACGGGGCGGCGCAGGCCTCTGCCACCTTGGCGCGCAGCCCGTGATGCGGCGCTGCGACGACGGCGGCGGCCGGCTGCTTCTGCGCGATCTCCTTCGCGAGGTTCGGCCCGGAGACGACGGCGACCTGCGCGAGCGGCACGCCGGCGACCTCCGCGATGACGTCGCTCATCCGCAGGTGCGTGCCGAGTTCGATGCCCTTCATGAGCGACACGAGCGGCGCGCCCTGCGGCAGCACGTCGCGCCACTGCTCGAGGTTGCCGCGCAGCGACTGCGACGGGACGGCGAGGACGACGAGGTCGGCGCCCTCGAGCGCCTGCGCGGCGTCCGCCGTCGCGCTGATGCGCTCGTCGAGCTGCAGCTCGGGCAGGTAGGCGACGTTGCGGCGCTCGGTGTTGATCGCGTCAGCAGCCTCCGCACGGCGCGCCCACAGCGTGACGTCGGTGCCTGCGTCGGCCATGACGGCGGCGAACGCCGTGCCCCAGCTTCCGGCCCCCATGATTGCGGCGCGTGTCATCGTCTCGTCCTTTCGTGGAGTTCGGTGCGGTCGGACAGATCGGCGCTGTGAGGCAGGTCGGCGCGGAGGCCACTGGGCCAGGTCGGCGCGTTCATCGCGAGCCTCGCGCGTCGGTCGGGCGCGAGACGGTGCGCGGGTTGTCGAGCGGCGGCGCGCCGGGTCGCTCGCCGCGGATCTCGCACAGCAGCTCGAGGATGGCGGCCATGAGGCGCCTGGTGGCCTCCGTCAGCACCTCGGTGTCGAGGTCGCGCCCGCGCAGATCGTCGAGGTCGACCGGCTCGCCCGCGACGACGGTGACGTCATGACGGCGCGTCAGCAGGTGCGGCACGACGTGGCGGGCGCGACTGGTCGGCGGGATGATTCGTTCGGGCCCCCACATCGCGACGGGGACGAGCGGGACGCCCGTCGTCAGCGCGATGCGCGCGGCGCCGGACTTGCCCGTCATCGGCCAGAACGCGCGATCCCGCGTCAGTGTGCCCTCCGGCAGCAGGCAGACGAGGCGGCCGGCCGCGACGGCGTCGACGGCTTCGACGAAGCTGTCCTTGGCCCGTGCGGTGCCGCGGTGGACGGGGATCTGCCCGGCGCGGCGCAGCAGCGGCCCGAGGACGGGGACGGCGAAGACCTCGGCCTTGCCGAGGAAGTGCGGCAGGCGACCCGCGCCGTAGAGGAGGAAGCGGCCGATGACGAACGGGTCGGAGTAGCTGAGGTGGTTCGCGGCGATGACGGCGCCGCCGGTGGCGGGAACGTGCTCGGCGCCTCGCCACGTCTCACGCAGCCACGGCGCCACCGCCGGGCCGACGGCTTTCGTGATGACGGAGACGACGGCGTTGCGCTCTCCCGCATCGAGCGAGATCTTCGCCATGGGCACCTCCTGTTCGTCTCGCACTCTAGTGGCACGACACGTCCAGGGCATTCGTCGCAGCGTTGCGATCCATGAGGCCGGGGCATCTGGCAGCATGGGAGGGATCGCTGTGAGAGGGTACGAGACCCGCGCACCTCGCCGTCACCGGTCCGAGCCGCCGAAGGAGCCGCCATGACCCATCACACGCAGGCCAGCGTCCACCGCTTCGACGAGGCGACGTTCACGGGTGAGCTCATCACCGACGCCGGCCGGGTGCTGCCGTTCGACGCCGACGCCTTCGCGCGCAGCGGCCTGCGCACCCTGCGCGTGGGGCAGCGTCTCAATGTCGATCACGGGCCAGGCGGAATCCGCCGGTTGTGGATCGAGGGCATCGGGACGGGCCAGCAGATCCGCTGACGCCGCCCGACGCGGTGCGTCTCAGCGCTCGACGCGCGCGCGACCACCGGCGTTGCCGGAGCGGGGCAGCTTCGACGGGTCGGCCGTGACGGCCTTGAAGTTCGTACCAGGGGTGAACTTGGGCACGGAGGTCGCACCGATGCGCACCGCTTCGCCCGTGCGCGGGTTGCGGCCCGTGCGGGCGGCGCGGTCGACGCGCTCGAACGTGCCGAATCCGGTGATCCCTACCTTGTTGCCGGCAGCGACCTCTCGGATGATCACGTCGACGACGGCCTCCACGGCCTCCAGTGCGGCCTTCTTGCTGCCGAGGCGCACCTCGAGGCGATCGACCAGGTCTGCCTTGTTCATCTTTCGTCCTACCCCTTTTCGTCCGTCCGTCACGGCTCGATCCCGTCCTGCGTCTCGACGTGGGCCAACGGTACCGAGTGGTTGCATCCCCGTCCATTGGGTGAAGTCTTCGTCGTCCGCCGTGCGGCGCCCACGCACCGAACACGCGTAGGCCGATCGTCATAGATCAGCATGACGGTCGCCGACCATGTTGCGGCCGTAAGCGATTCGCAGACACCTCCCCGGGCGCCGCACCTCACACACGCGCGCCACGAGCGCGAGGCCTCCCGCGCGGCGGTCAGCGCGATCTCACCTATCGGACGAGCGTCGACGGCTTCCAACTCGGACGAGCGTCTTCGAACGCTTCGATGTCGTCCTCGTGACGCAGCGTCAGCGAGATGTCGTCGAGGCCCTCCATGAGGCGCCAGCGGATGTAGTCGTCGACAGCGAACGGCACGACGAGCTCCCCCGCGTGGATCGTGCGCGAGCCCAGGTCGACCGTGATCTGCGCGCCCGGTTCGTTGTCGAGGTACTTCCACAGCAGTTCGACGTCGCCCTGCTCGACCTGCGCGGTGAGCAGGCCGGCCTTGCCCGAGTTGCCGCGGAAGATGTCGGCGAAGCGCGAGCTGATGACGACGCGGAAGCCGTAGTCCATGAGGGCCCAGACGGCATGCTCGCGCGAGGAGCCCGTCCCGAAGTCGGGGCCTGCGACCAGGACCGAACCGTCGCGGTAGGCCTCGGTGTTGAGTACGAACGACGGGTCCTTGCGCCATGCGGAGAACAGCCCGTCCTCGAAGCCCGTGCGGGTGACGCGCTTGAGGTAGACGGCTGGAATGATCTGGTCGGTGTCGACGTTGCTGCGGCGCAGCGGCACCCCGACGCCGGTGTGGGTGGTGAACTTGTCCATCGATGTCTCCTGATGGCTCAGCGGGTCACAGATCGGCCGGCGAGGCAAGCGTGCCGGTGACGGCGGTCGCGGCGGCGACCTGTGGGCTGACGAGGTGCGTGCGTCCGCCCTTGCCCTGGCGCCCTTCGAAGTTGCGGTTCGAGGTCGACGCGCTGCGCTCCCCCGGCTCGAGCTGATCGGGGTTCATGCCGAGGCACATCGAGCAGCCGGGCAGGCGCCACTCGGCGCCGGCGTCGGTGAAGACGGCGTCGAGCCCCTCCGCCTCGGCGTCGAGACGCACCTTCGCCGAACCGGGCACGACGAGCATGCGCACGCTGTCGGCGACCTTGCGCCCGCGCAGCACGTCCGCCGCGGCGCGCAGATCCTCGAGACGCCCATTGGTGCAGGAACCGAGGAAGACGGTGTCGATCGCGATCTCCTTGAGCGGCTGACCGACGCTCAGCCCCATGTACTCGATGGCGCTCGCGGCGGCATCCTTCTCCGAGTCGTCGCCCATCTGCTCGGGGTCGGGCACGGCCGCCGTCAGCGGCAGGCCCTGGCCCGGGTTGGTGCCCCAGGTGACGAACGGCGCGAGCTTCGTCGCGTCGATGACGACCTCGGCGTCGAACACCGCGTCGTCGTCGGTGCGCAGCTGCTTCCACGCCTCGACCGCGTCATCCCACTCGGCGCCCTGCGGCGCATGGGGGCGGCCTTCCAGGTAGTCGAACGTCGTCTGGTCGGGCGCCACCATGCCGGCGCGGGCGCCCGCCTCGATCGACATGTTGCAGATCGTCATGCGCGCTTCCATCGACAGCGCTTCGATCGCCTTGCCGCGGTACTCGAGGACGTAGCCCTGGCCGCCGCCGGTGCCGATCTCGGCGATGACGGCGAGGATGATGTCCTTCGCGCTGACGCCGTCCGGCAGGTCGCCCTCCAGGGTGATCGCCATCGTCTTGAACGGCTTGAGCGGCAGCGTCTGCGTCGCGAGGACGTGCTCGACCTCGCTCGTGCCGATGCCGAACGCGAGCGCGCCGAACGCACCGTGCGTCGAGGTGTGGCTGTCGCCGCAGACGATCGTCGCGCCGGGCTGGGTGAGGCCCAGCTGCGGGCCGATGATGTGGACGATGCCCTGCTCGGCGTCGCCCATCGGGAACAGGCGGATGCCGAACTCCTCGCAGTTGCGGCGCAGCGTCTCGACCTGGGTGCGGCTGACGAGGTCGGTGATCGGGCCCGGCGTCGTCGGGACGTTGTGGTCCTCGGTGGCGAGCGTGAGGTCGGTGCGACGCACGGTGCGCCCCGCGAGCCGCAGCCCGTCGAACGCCTGCGGGCTCGTGACCTCGTGGAGCAGGTGAAGGTCGATGTAGAGCAGGTCGGGCTCGCCCTCCGCGCTTCGCACGACATGCTGCTGCCACACCTTCTCGGCCAACGTGGAACCCACGTCATCCTCCTTCGATCGACGGGTCGTCCGACCCACGAGACACCGTTCTGCGACAAGCGTTACCCTTTTACCGGCGGACCGGACTTGCGTCTCGGTTCATGAGACTGCAATATCAGTACATGGACAATTCAAGTGGCGTCGGAGTCCTCGACAAGGCTGCAGTCGTGCTCTCCGCCCTCGAGGCAGGGCCCTCCACCCTCGCCCAGCTCGTCGCAGCCACCGGCCTCGCTCGCCCGACCGCCCACCGCCTCGCGGTCGCGCTGGAGCATCACCGCCTCGTGGCCCGTGACATGCAGGGACGCTTCGTCCTCGGCCCCCGACTCGTCGAGCTCGCCTCCGCCGCCGGTGAGGACCGCCTGCTCGCCGCCGCCGGGCCCGTCCTCGGCGCGCTGCGCGACCACACGAACGAGAGCGCCCAGCTCTTCCGCCGCCAGGGCGACCAGCGCATCTGCGTGGCGGCCGCCGATCGCCCGATGGGTCTGCGCGATTCCATCCCCGTCGGCGCGACGCTGTCGATGCAGGCCGGCTCCGCGGCCCAGGTGCTGCTCGCCTGGGAGGAGCCCGACCGTCTGCACCGTGGCCTGCAGGGCTCCAAGTTCACCGCGACGATGCTCTCCGGCGTGCGCCGCCGCGGATGGGCTCAGTCGGTGAGCGAGCGCGAGCAGGGCGTCGCGTCAGTCTCCGCGCCGGTGCGCTCGCCCAGCGGCCGCGTCATCGCCGCCGTCTCGATCTCCGGCCCCGTCGAGCGCGTCTCCCGTCAGCCCGGGCGGCTGCACGCCGCAACGGTCGTCGCCGGCGCCAACAAGCTGACGGAGGTGCTCGCGCGCGCCGCCGCGCAGCAGAAAAGCGTCGCGCCACCCACGACGCGCTGATCCACCCCTGACGACGATGCCCTGCCGCCCCAGACGGGGCGGCAGGGCATCGTCGTGTGCTTGGGCAGGTGCACGTGACCTGCGGCCGTCCGGTGGCGATTCCTGGATCCCGCATTCGAGCGCACGAATGATCAGGACCCGAAAAAGGTCGGTCTGAGCCGAGACGGCGACAGAAAGAGAAGGCAAACAAGAAATCCCCACCGCATTTCTACGGTGAGGATTTCTTGTCTCGATGTAGCCCCGACGGGATTCGAACCCGCGCTACCGCCTTGAGAGGGCGGCGTGCTAGGCCACTACACAACGGGGCCATGGCCTGCTTCGTCAACCTTTCGGCCCTTCAGCAGCGAGGAAAACTTTAACTCATGTCATCGTTTTCCCGAAATCACTCTGTGAGCGCGTGACGCGGGCGTCACCTTCTGCACAAGCGATCTGCGCTGGGGTACCAGGACTCGAACCTAGAACAAATGAACCAGAATCATCCGTGTTGCCAATTACACCATACCCCAATGGGGGTTGCAGTGATCGAACAGCGCGCCTCGCGAGGCCTTCCGTTCGTTCCCCGAACCGAGTGAAAACTTTACCGGAGGTTTCCCGGGACGACAAATCGACCGGCGCCCTGCCGCGCCGGCCCTGACGCATCCGTCAGGGCCGACAGGCAGGCGCGCCCCGGTCGATCACAGGCTCGCGCGCAGGTTCTTCAAGCGTTCCATCGTCGAGTGCTTGCCGAGGATCTCCATCGACTCGAACAGCGGCGGTGAGATGCGCTGACCGGACACGGCGGTGCGCAGCGGGCCGAAGGCGAACTTCGGCTTGATGCCCAGGCCGTCGACGACGGCCTCGCGCAACGCGGCCTCGATGCGCTCGTGCACCCACTCGATGCCCGTGCCGTCAGGCTTGCCGAGCGAACCCGAGATGGGCTCCAGGGCCGCGATGGCGGCGTCTAGCACCTGCGGGGCCGTCTCCTTGAGCTGCGCACGGGCGTCGTCCGCGATGGGCAGCTCGGCGTCGTCGGTGAAGAACGGTGCGACGAGCGGCGTCGCCTCCGACAGCAGGTTGATGCGAGTCTGGATCAGCTCGGCGACGAGGTTGAGGCGACCCAGCTGCGGCAGCGACGGCTGCTCCGGCAGCACGCCGTCCGCGACGAGGAACGGCAGGATACGCGCGGCGAAGTCGCGAGGCTCGAGCTCGCGGATGTAGTGACCGTTGAGCCAGTTCAGCTTGTCGAGGTTGAAGATCGGGCCGACGGTGTTGACCTTGCTCCACTCGAAGTTCTCGCTGAACTCCTCGAAGGTGAACACCTCGCGCTCGGTGCCGTCCGCCTCGATGATCGGCGGGTAGCCGAGCAGCGCGAGGAAGTTGAGCAGCGCCTCCGGCAGGTAACCCTGCTCCTTGAACCACGTGAGGCGCGCCCACGGGCTCTTGCGCTTGGAGATCTTCGCCTTCTTCTCATCGCGCAGCAGCGGCATGTGCGCGAACTTCGGCGGCTCGAGGCCGAGGCCCTGGTAGAGCAGGATGTGCTTCGGCGTCGAGCTGATCCACTCCTCACCGCGCACGACGTGCGTGATGCCCATCTCGTGGTCGTCGACGACGACGGCGAGGTGGTACGTCGGGAAACCGTCGGCCTTCATGATGACCTGATCGTCCGGGCGGGGCGCCTTGACCTCGCCTCGGATGAGGTCGTCGAACACGAGCGGCGCGTCGTCGGGGATGAACATGCGCACGACGGGGTTCTCGCTGAAGCCGGGCTCGGCGGCGCGCTCCTCACGCGACTTGCCGTAGCACATGCGGTCGTAGCCGGTCGGCAGCTTCTGCTTCTGCTGGAGCTCGCGCATCTCGGCGAGCCGCTCGCTCGTGCAGTAGCAGTAGTAGGCCTTGCCCTCGTCGATGAGCTTGTCGACGTACGGCTTGTACGTGTCGAGCCGCTCACTCTGACGGTACGGCGCGTACGGGCCGCCGACGTCGGGGCCCTCGTCCCAGTTCAGGTCGAGCCAGTGCAGCGTGTCGAAGATCTGCTGCTCGGAATCGGCCTGGAAGCGCGCCCGGTCGGTGTCCTCGATGCGCAGGACGAACTTTCCGCCCTGCTGACGCGCGAACGCAAGGTCGAACATCGCCATGTAGGCGGTGCCGACGTGCGGGTCACCCGTCGGCGACGGCGCGACGCGCAGACGGACGGCGCCGGGGCTCGTCTCGCCGGGCGTCGAGGGGGTGGGGGCTGAGGTGGCAGTCGAGTCGCTCATGATGTCTCCATCGTAGACGGCCGTTGCGCTGCGCCTCAGGCCTCGCGCATCACCGCGAGCGTCACCGATTCGGCGAGCCAGGTGAGGAAGTCGTAGTAGGCGGCCATGAGCTGTTCCTCGTCGCTCGGCACCTGCCCACGCTCGACCTGTTCGACGAGTGCGTCGGCATCCGCATCGGTGCGCACGCCGAGGCGCTCGGCGAGCACGAGCCGCACGTCCGTCAGCGCCATCATCGTCGCGCGCGCCTCGGCCTCGTCGAGGACGACGTCGCGGGGTTCGCCGGCGCTCATCGTCTGCGCGAGGTCGACGTTCGCACCCGCGCGCTCGAACGCCGTCATCGCCGTAGCGAGGTTACGCAGCTTGCGATCGCGCAAGGAGGCCTCGGTGAGGCGGCGGAACTCGGCGGCCGCGCCGTCATCGTCCTTGACACCGTCGGGCAGCAGCCGACGAAGCGCCGGGTCGCGTGGAGCCTCCCGGGCGCTCATAGAGCGTCCGAGCGCCGCGAACAGCTCGTCCTCGTCGGTGCCGCGCGGCGCGTCGGGTGCGTCGTCACTACCGTCGGAGAGCAGGACGCTCGTCTGGTGCATGAGATCGACGACGACGGCGCGTTCGACGTCGTCGAGACGTCCGACGATGCGCCGCTCGTCGGACGGGTCACGCCGGAATGCCTCGGCCATCAGCCCTCCTGCTCGTAGGTCGCCCACAGGCTGTAGCCGTGCATGGCGATCGTGTCGGCCTCGGCCTTCTCGCGGCTGCCCTTGCTGACGACGGCGCGGCCCTCGGTGTGCACCTGCATCATGAGCCGCTCGGCCTCCTCGCGGGAGTAGCCGAAGTAGTCCTGGAACACGAAGCTGACGTAGCTCATGAGGTTGACGGGGTCGTTCCACACGAGCGTCACCCACGCCCGCTCCCCCACGTCCTGGGGGTCGGGGTCGGCGAGCTGCTTGGCCAGTTGCTCGAAATCGATGTCTGGAGGCGCGATCGACACGTCAACCACCTTAGAGTTCGATACGTGACTTCCACCATCTCGGCCTCGACGGCCCTGCTTACCGACCACTACGAGCTCACGATGCTCCAGGCGGCGTTGCGCTCCGGTGCGGCCCACCGCAAGAGCGTCTTCGAGGTCTTCGCCCGCCGCCTGCCCGACGGCCGCCGCTTCGGCGTCGTCGCGGGCACGGGTCGTTTTCTCGAGGCGTTGAAAGAGTTCCGGTTCACCGAGGCCGAGATCGACGACCTGCGTCGACGCGCCGTCGTCGATGAGCCGACGCTCGAGTGGCTCGCCAACTACCGCTTCTCCGGTGACATCCACGGCTACGCCGAGGGTGAGTGCTACTTCCCGGGCTCGCCGCTCGTCGTCGTCGAGTCGACGTTCGCCGAGGGCGTGATCCTCGAGACGTTGATCCTGTCGATCCTCAACCACGACTCAGCCGTCGCCGCCGCTGCGTCGCGCATGGTGCTCGCCGCCGACGGCCGTCCGTGCATCGAGATGGGCTCGCGTCGCACGCACGAGGAGGCAGCGGTCGCAGCCGCGCGCGCCGCGTACATCACGGGGTTCGCGGCCTCCTCCAACCTCGAGGCGGGACGTCGCTACGACGTGCCGACGACGGGCACGTCGGCGCACGCGTTCACGCTGCTGCACGACGACGAGCGCGCCGCGTTCACCGCGCAGGTCGACTCGCTCGGCAAGGACACGACGCTGCTCGTCGACACCTACGACGTGAAGAACGCCGTCAAGATCGCCGTCGAGGTCGCGGGCCCCGAACTCGGTGGGGTGCGTCTGGATTCCGGCGACCTGCTCGTGCAGGCCCGCGAGGTGCGCGAGCAGCTCGACTCACTCGGTGCCACAAGCACGAAGATCGTCGTGACGAGCGACCTCGACGAGTACGCCATCGCCGCCCTCGCAGCCGGGCCGGTCGACGCGTACGGCGTCGGCACCTCCCTCGTCACCGGCTCCGGCGCGCCGACGGCCGGCATGGTCTACAAGCTCGTCCAGCACGCGAGCGACGACGGCCAGATGATCGACGTCGCGAAGAAGAGCAAGGACAAGATCTCCGTCGGCGGACGCAAGTGGGCGCTGCGTCGCCGAAACGCACAGGGAGTGGCCGAGGCCGAGATCATCGGCATCGGCGAGCAGCCGGTCGACGACGGCGACGACCGTGCGCTGCTCGTCCCGCTCGTCAGGAACGGCGAGGTCGTCGCGCCGACGGACGCCGCGAGCGCCCGCGCGGTGTACGAGCGTTCCCGCGCGGAATTGCCGGCGAAGGCGCGTCAGATGTCGCGCGGTGAGCCCGTCATCCCGACCCGGTACGAGGGTCCCGGTTTGGGCGGGGTGACGCAGCGATGAGCGCGCCGAACGTTGATGCCGGCACGCGCCGGGCACTCGTCGTCGTCGACGTGCAGAACGACTTCTGCGAGGGCGGTTCGCTCGCCGTGGCCGGGGGCGCCCAGGTCGCCGCGGCGATCGCCGACTACGTCGCGCTCGCCGATTACGACGTCGTCGTCGCGACGCAGGACTGGCACGTCGACCCCGGCGAGCACTGGAGCGAGACCCCCGACTACCGCGACTCGTGGCCCGTGCACTGCCGCGCCGAGTCCGACGGCGCGGCGTTCCACGACGGATTCGCGCCCGCCGTCGATCGGCTCGACGCGATCTTCCCCAAGGGCAGGTACGCCGCGGCCTACTCAGGATTCGAGGGGTCTTTCGCCGGTGGCGATGAGTCGCTCGCCTCCTGGTTGCGTGACGCGGGCGTCGGCAGCGTCGACGTCGTCGGCATCGCGACCGACCACTGCGTCCGCGCGACCGCGCTCGACGCCGTCAGCGAAGGTTTCGCCACGCGCGTGCTGCTCGGCATGACGGTCGGCGTCGCAGCCGACAGCACCGACGCGGCGCTCACGACCATGCGCGACGCGGGCGTCGAGCTCGTCGGTCAACCCGTCGTCGGCTGAGAACGCGGCCTGCGTGCCGGGCACGAAGATGGACGAGAATCGCCGATGTGGACGCCATTAGCGAAGGTGGACGAAAATCGCAGGTGGGGCGGGGTCAGCGGGTGCGGCGCACGACGCTGCGGGCCGCGAGGTCGTCGAGGCCCTGACGGAGGCGGTTGCTCAGCGCCCACAGCAGGATCGCGATCTGCAGCAGGCCCGCGATGCCGGCGAGCACGGCGACGAGCGACATCAGATCCGGCACGTACTTGATGAGAGCGCGCACGGCGCTGCGTGCCATCGGCAACTTCTGCGGCGAGCGGGGGTCGCCCTCCTCGATGGGCGCCACGCGGATGCCGAGCGCCGACTTGCCGAGCGTCGCACCACGCAGTGACGTCATCAGGGTGTCGTAGACGAATCCGGCGACGAACAGCGCGAGCGCCAACGCGAGCGGCGGCGACGTCAGGTCGTCCGGGAAGGCCGGCATCTGCCCACCGTTGCTCGCGGCGGTGCTCGCCTCGTCGATGAAGTCGCGGAACTCGTCGATCCACGAGTGCAGGAACGGCAGCATCGCGAGGGTGACGGGCACCCCGAAGATGATGCGGTCGAGGAAGTAGGCGAAGAAGCGGCGCCACACCCCCGACGGCTCCCCCGCGCTCGTTCCGAACGCCGTCGGGCGCTGATCATGAGCCCGCGGCTGCGGGGCACCGAAGCGATGCTGCTGCTCCCCGCTGCCCTCGGGGCCCCAGTGAGCCGGATAGGTGCGCGGCTCGCCGTCACGGCGCGGCGGTGCGTCGAGGTGCTGGACCGGGTGAGCCTCCCCGACGTGGTCGAGGCCCGGGCGCAGCTTCGGCATGGTGCGCTCGGTCCACAGGATGCCGTCCCAGTACCTCAGCTGGGTGGCGTCGCGGGGGTCGTCGTACCAGCCCGACGAAACGGGCGCGTGCGGCTGCTCAGTCATGCGTCTACCCTATCCGCCCCGGCATGACGCGCCGGGCGCGATGAGCCGTGCGGATGAGCCAGGCAGGCAGTGCCTCGTACCGCACTGCATCCCACATGACACCCGCATGCTGAGGGCCTCGCGGGCTGAGGGCCTCGCAGGCTCAGCGCCGACCGACGAACCAGCGACGGATCAACTCGATGCGTTCGCCGACCTGTTCGGAGGAGGCCTTGTCGAGCGTCGGCCCCCCGCACTGCTGACGCAGATCGTTGTGGATGACGGCATGCGGCTGGCCGCTCTTGCGCGCGTACTGCGCGACGAGGCCGTTGAGCTCCTTGCGCTGCTTGGCGAGGGCACGGTGTGCGGCGACGGGTTCGTCGTCGTCGGTGCGTCGCGTGCGCCCGGCCTTGGCCTGCTTGGCCTGGCGTTCACGCAGCAGGCTCGCCATCTGATCGGGTTCGAGCAGACCGGGCAAGCCGAGGTATTCCTGCTCGTCCTCGCTGCCGACGTCACCGCCCATGCCCCACTGCTGCGCGTCGAACAGGACGTGGTCGAACTCGGCCTGCGACTCGAGCGCCTCGAAGGTGCCGTCGTCGGCGAGCATCCCGGAGGCCTTCTCCTCACGGTTGGCCTCGGCGAGCAGCCCCTCCTCCTCCGACCACATGTTGTCCTCGGGGTTCTCCCCCGCGCGCTGCGGACGGTCGAGGGCGTGGTCGCGCTGCTCCTCGAGACGCGAGGCGTGCTCGAGGATGATCGGCACGGTCGGCAGGAACACCGACGCCGTCTCGCCGCGCTTGCGGGCGCGCACGAAGCGTCCGACGGCCTGGGCGAAGAACAGCGGCGTCGACGTCGACGTCGCGTAGACGCCGACGCAAAGACGCGGCACGTCGACACCCTCGGAGACCATGCGGACGGCGACCATCCACCGCTCGCTGCTCTTGGCGAAGTCCTCGATCCGGGAGCTCGCGCCGGCGTCGTCGGAGAGCACGACGGTCGGTTTGGTGCCAGTGATCGCCTCGAGCGTGCGCGCGTAGGCGCGCGCGGCCGTCTGGTTCGAGGCGATGACGAGGCCGCCCGCGTCGGGCACGTGACGTCGCACCTCCGACAGGCGCTTGTCGGCGGCCTGAAGCACGGACGGGATCCACGCGCCGTTCGGGTCGAGCGCGGTGCGCCAGGCGCCTGCAATGGCGTCCTTCGTCATCGGTGTGCCGAGACGCGCCGCGATCTCGTCGCCGGCCCGGGTGCGCCATCGCATGTTGCCGCCGTAGGCCATGAACAGCACGGGCCGGACGACGCCGTCGGCGAGCGCCTCGGCGTAGCCGTACGCGTAGTCGCTCGCCGAGCGACGGATGCCGGCGTCGTCGACCTCGTAGCGCACGAAGGGGATGGGGCTCGTGTCGCTGCGGAACGGGGTACCGGTGAGGCAGACGCGTCGCGCGGCGCCGTCGAATGCAGTGCGCAGCGCCTCGCCCCAGCTCTTGTTGTCGCCGCCGTGGTGCACCTCGTCGAGGATGACGAGCGTCGGCGTGCGCTCGGTGCGGATGCGGTGCACCTCGGGGTTGCTCGCGACGCCCTGGTAGGTGAGGGCGACCCCGTCGTAGTCGGACGCCTCATCGACCTGACGGTTCGTGAACCTCGGGTCGATCTGGATGCCGACGCGCGCGGCCGCGTCGGCCCACTGCGTCTTGAGGTGCTCGGTCGGCGCGACGATCGTCACCTTCTTGACGATGCCGCGCCCCAGCAGCTCCGTCGCGAGGCGCAGCGCGAACGTCGTCTTGCCGGCGCCGGGGGTTGCGACGGCGAGAAAATCGCGCGGATCGGTGCTCAGGTACCGCTCCAGCGCACCGGCCTGCCAGGCGCGCAGCTTGCCCGCGGTACCCCACGCGGCGCGCTCCGGGAAGGCGGGTGAGAGGTGCTCTGCAGCCGAGGTACTCATAGGCCGAGCAGTCTACCGGCGCCGAACGAACTCCCCGACCTGGCCGCCGCCACCGACCGTTCAGGCCGGCCGGAACGCGCGCGACAGCCCCCACGAGGCCGGGGACGAGCACCATCGGGACGGCGAATCCGTAGCGCAGGGACGTGTCGCCGAGCGCGCCCGTCCCCGTCAGCACGGCTCCGAGCAGGGCGCCGACGTAGTTGAACTGGTTGAAGCGCGCGTTGATCGCGTCGCTGCCGGCTTGGACGGACGCCGCGTCCGCCTCCGGGTGTGCGTCGCGGGCGAGGCGCGCGGCCACCGAGTACGACAACGGCGCGACGAGCGCCGCGGGGCCGAGCCGCGCCGTCAGCCAGTCGCCGCAGCTGCGGCTGAGCAGCGAGCACACGAGGTACGGCAGGGTGGCGACGGCGACGAGCGAGGCCGGTGAGGCGAAGGTGTGGTGCAGGTAGGTGGGCGCCCACGTCGTCACGGCGATGTCGACCATGTAGAACACGACGAGCGCGAGGGCGAGGGTGAGGATGCGGCGCCAGGGCAGGCTGCGCGCGGCGGGGGCGTCGGCCCCGGATGCGATGGGCGCCGGTTCCGGCCGCGCGTGCGGGACGTACGGCGCGAGCGTCGCGGCGGCGGGCAGGATCATGAGCACCGCGGCGGCGACGCGAAGCCCCAGCGATGCGTCGCGAGCGCGATGAGCGTGCCGAGGACGCCGCCGCGCGTCCACGCCCCGTGGAACGTCGACATGAGCGGGCGCCCGTAATGGTGCTCGATGGCGACGGCCTGCATGTTGCACCCGGCGTCGACCAGGCCGAGGCCCAGGCCATACGCAGCCATCACCGACTCCAGTGCGCCGACGCCGTGCGCGAGGCCGATGTGCGGCAGCGCGACGACGATGGCGGCGAAGCCGACGCGCAGGCTGCGCGTCGTGCCGCCGCGCGCGGCGAGGAACTCCCGCGCCACCGAACCGAGCCCCCGCGCACAGCACGAGCGCGATGGGGGCAGGCTGCCACCGCCGGAGCCCACTCGTCGCCGCTTCGTCGCTTCACCCAGCAGGCTCCCAGCTGACGAGACGGGCTGGGTCGCGACGGCGCGTCGAAGGGTGTCGGAGGCGCGCCGGGCGACGGCGGAGGGTGGGGTGAGCATCACACCCTGGAGTTGAGTAGCGCTCAACCCACCATGCGGGGCGTCCGCGCGCCTAGGGTGGAGTCAGTCATGGACATCGAGCACTCGATGGCCCCGGCGGCGCGTCGCCGCTCGGTCCATCGAGGCCGCTCACCCCTGGCCGGGGCTCGCAGGGAAAGGACGAGAGTCATGGTTCGCACGAGAGCCCAACTCACCGATGCTCAACGCGAGAAGCTCAGCGCCGTCACTGCGGCGCGCGAAGCGCGTCTCGCCGCCGAAGCGGAGTACCGGCGGGCGGTCGCCGCCGCCGATCAGGCGAAGGTGACGAAGAGCGCCATTGCCGAGGCGGCCGGCGTCAGCGTCGAGGCCGTCCGCACGGTGCTCATCCGCATGGCCGAATCGCACGCGCCCGCAGTCGAGGTTCGTGAGCACCTGACGGGGGTGGACGGCGGCTCCGCGACGGCGTCCACCGCCGCGGGAGTGGTCGTCACCAGCGCCGTTGGTGCGGCCCCGGTCACCGGCGACGTCAGGCAGCCTGTCGCGAAGGCGAGCTGACGCCCGTCCGCGTCACTCCCCGCCGTCCTGCGGCGGACGCAGGCCCTGGTAGATCTCCTTGCACGTCGGGCACACCGGAAACTTCTCCGGGTCGCGGCCCGGTACCCACACCTTGCCGCACAGCGCGGTGACGGGCTCGCCCGACAGCGCCGACTCCATGATCTTCTCCTTGCGCACGTAGTGCGCGAAGCGCTCGTGATCGCCGGGCTCGGAGAGCTGGTGGTCGACCTGCTCTCGCTCCAGCACCGCCGTCGACGTGCCCGGCCCTCCGAGGCCGCCCGGGCCGTCGGGCGCGCCGAGGGGCGATGACGGGTCGTCGATCGAAGAGTTCCACACAACCGGGTTCATGGGCGCCAGTGTAGGCGCGCCGCCCGCGGCGGGCCAGGGGGCAGCGAGCCGAGGCGTCAGGCGGCGGGTCAGTTGAGCGTCGGGTCGTCGGGGAACGACGCCAGGAGGCACGTCGGGATGGGTTGGCGTGCGAGGACGCGCGCCCACAACGTCTCGGGGTCGGCGTCGAACAGGTCCGCGATCTCGGGTTCGGCGCGCACCCACCACCCGTCGGCGAGTTCGACGTCGAGTTGGCCCGGCTCCCAGCCGCAGTTGCCGGCGAACACGCGCAGCCCCGACAGCTGCGGGGCGACGATCTCCGGCGGCGCGTCGAGGTCGACGACGGCGAGCGAACCGAACAGTCGCGTGGCGCCCACGACGTCACCGCGCCCCGGCACGCCCGCGAGCGCGACCGCCGTGTCGAGGCCGACGGGCCCGCCCTGGAAGAGACGATCGGGCGTCGAGCACGCGGACTGCCACCCCGGAAGGACCGAGTCGACACCGGCCTCGAGCGGTTCGGTGAGCACGACCCCCTGGGCGCCGTCGTCACCGTGGTGGAGGACGAACACGACGCTACGGGTGAAGATGTCACCCTCGTCGCGGTCGTGGGCACGAGGCACCGCGACGAGCAGTCGGCCGGTCAACGAGGTCACCCGTCCATTGTGGAACACGCCCGCCCCGAACGCGATGTTGCCCGGTGATCGGGGCACGGGGCCCCGGATCACCGGGCAACATCAGCGCAGATTCAGTCGGCGTCAGTCGCGGTTGCCACGGTAGCCACCACGGTCGCCGCCGTACCCACCACGACCCCCCTGGCCGCCGCGACCACCGAAGCTCTGACGACGGTTCTCGCGCTCGAAACCACCGTCGATGTCGTCGCGGTAACCGCGCCCGCCACCGAAGCCGCGGTCGTCGCCGCGTCCGCGGCCCTGGCCACGGTCGTCGCGGTCGTTGAAACGTCCACGACCACCACGGTCGAAGCCGCCGCCACGGCCGTAACCGCCGCGCCCGCCGTCACGACCACCGCGGTCGTAACCACCCCGGCCACCGCGCTCGTAGCCACGGCCGCCGCGACCACCACGGTCGTTGCGCGGCGCGAGGGTGCGACGCAGGTCGTCCTCGGAGATCGAACGGCCCTCGGGCGTCGAACCGCCCGCGGCGACGATCGCCTCGTCACCGGGGCGCGTGCGCACGAGGCTCACGTCGACGCCGGCGGAGTCGAGTAGACGCTGCATCGAGCGGCGCTGGTGCGGCAGCGCCAGGGTGATGACGGTGCCCTTCTCCCCTGCGCGGGCCGTACGGCCGGCGCGGTGCAGGTAGTCCTTGTGGTCGGCCGGCGGGTCGACCTGGAGCACGACGCCGACCTCGTCGACGTGGATGCCGCGCGCCGCGACGTCGGTCGCGACGAGCACGGGCACACGCCCGTCCTTGAACGCCGACAGGACACGGTTGCGCTGACCCTGGTTGAGGCCACCGTGCAGCGCGGCAGCCATGACGCCCTGCTCGCGCAGCTCTGCGGCGACACGGTCGGCGCCCATCTTGGTGCGGACGAACACCACGGTGCGTCCCTCACGGTTCGCGACCTCGGCCGTCACGACCTTCTTGTCGCGCGGCTCGATGAGCAGCGCGTGGTGCTCCATCGTCGTGACGGTGGCGGTGCCGTCGTCCGTCGAGTGCGTCACCGGGTCGACGAGGTACTTGTCGACGACGGTGTCGATGCCACGGTCGAGCGTCGCGGAGAACAGCAGGCGCTGGCCGCCTTCGGGCACGAGGTCGAGGATCTCGGTGATGGCCTCGAGGAAGCCCATCTCGGCCATGTGGTCGGCCTCGTCGAGCACGGCGATCTCGACGCGGCTCAGGTCGGCCGCGCCACGCTCGATGAGGTCGGACAGGCGACCCGGCGTGGCGATGAGGACGTCGACGCCGCGCTCCAGCGCGGACAGCTGCGGCTCGTACGGCATGCCACCGGCGACGAGCTTGTGCTTGAGACCGACGACGTGGACGAGCGGCTGCAGCGCATCGCTCACCTGCATCGCAAGTTCACGCGTCGGCACGAGGACGATGGCGCGCGGCTGGTGCGCGCGAGCCTTGCCGCCCTCGGCGAGACGCGCCAGCATCGGCAGACCGAAGCCGAGCGTCTTGCCCGAACCCGTGCGACCGCGGCCGAGGACGTCCTTGCCGGCCATCGCGTCGGGAATGGTCGCCGCCTGGATCGGGAACGGCTTCGTGATGCCGTCACGCGCCATGCGCTCGACGAGCGCCTCGGGCAGCCCGAGCTCGGTGAACGTCATGATGACGCTCTCGTCGATCTCGTCCGACTCGCTCTCGTCGAAGCCCGCGTGCTCGCCGTCGGCCGTGCCCGCGGTGGCGTTCGTGGCGTCGGCGGGGTCGGTGTTCTGCGCGTCGGTGTTGTCGGCGTCAGAGTTGGTCGTGTCGGAGTCGGCGGCGTCAACACCGTCGCGCTCGGCGTCCGTGGCGTCGGCGGTGGGAGCGTCGTCGACGCGGACGTCACCCTCGACGTCGCCGTCGACGTGGACGCGCTCGTCGGGGTTCTGTTCGCCGACGACGTCGACGTTCTCGCGCTGGATGTTCTCGCTCGTGGCCGCGTCGGCCTCGACGGTGGTCGCCGCGACGTCGGCGTTCGCCGCCGTCACGTTCTCGACCTGCGCGTCCTCGACGCGGGACTCGTCACGCACGGGGGCGTCGTCGAACGAGCGGTCGGGGCGCCCGAAGCGCTTCTCGCGGTCGAAACCGCCCTCACGGCGGTCGTCGCGGCGCTGGAAGCCGCCGTCACGGCGGTCGCCACGGTTGAAACCGCCGCGGTCGTCGCGACGCTGGAAGCCGCCCTCGCGACGGTCGTTGTCACGGTTGAACCCACCGCGCCGGTCGTCACGGCCCTGGTAGCCACCACGACGGTCATCACGGTTGAAGCCACCGCGACGGTCGTCACCGCCACGGAAACCGCCCTCGCGACGATCGTTGTCGCGGTTGAAACCACCACGACGGTCATCGCCACCACGGTTGAAACCACCGCGGTCATCGCGACGCTGGAAGCCACCCTCGCGACGCTCGTCGCGGCCCCCGAAACCACCACGACGGTCGTCGCCACCGCGGTTGAAACCGCCACGGCGGTCGTCGCCGCGGAAGCCGCCGTCACGTCGGTCGTTGTCGCGGTTGAAACCACCACGACGGTCATCACCGCCGCGGAAGCCGCCCTCACGGCGGTCGTTGTCACGGCTGAAACCACCACGGCGATCATCACGGCCCTGGAAGCCGCCACGGCGCTCGTCGCTGCCGCGGTTGAAACCACCACGACGGTCGTCGCCGCCGCGGAACCCGCCCTCACGGCGGTCGTTGTCACGGCTGAAGCCACCGCGTCGCTCATCGCGGCCGCGGAAACCACCGTCACGGCGGTCGTCACGGGCCTGGAAGCCGCCACGACGCTCGTCACCGCCGCGGAACCCGCCCTCACGGCGGTCGTTGTCACGGCTGAAACCGCCGCGTCGCTCGTCGCGTCCGCCCGCGGCGCCGTCGCGGCGTCCTCCGAAGTCGCGGCCGCCGGAGCGGTCCTGGCCGCGCTTGGCGCCGGCCTTGTCGGCGTGCGACCAGCGCGGCTTCTTGCCGTTGTTGTTGTTCGTCGAAGACATGGGTGTGAACCTCTCGGTCGAGAGCACCGAAGGCGAGCACGCCAGAGAGCCCGTGGAGCACGTGGGCTGGAAGGATTGCGTACTGGGTGGATCGGCGCTGTTGCGTGGGATCTCGGCGCTCACATGACGGCGTCACATCGTGGGTGACGCTCAGAGAACGGGCCTACTCTCACCACCACGTGCCGTCACAGGGAGTAGCTGCGGGCACGCTCAAACCGAAAGCAAACCTACTGAACGCAAGATCAATGGTCCCCCAAGTCTACGTCACGCCCGGCGGCGCAGCTGACGCGTCAACCCCCACGCCAGGATGATTCCTGTCACATCGGCGAGTGCGTCGCGCCAGTCCGCGTCGCGCTCCACGACGTCCGTGCCCTGGATCAGTTCGGAGATCGGCGCATAGAACGCGAGCATGAGCGCCACCCATCGCCACCGTCCGAGCAGTGCCAGGAGGGCGGGTCCGCCGAACATGCAGGCGTGGACCACCTTGTCGGCGTGGGGGAACAGCTCACCTTCTGCCCCGCTCGAATGGAACACGTACAGGAGGTACGTCTGCAGTGCGAGGGCGAGCACGAGCAGCGCGCGGCAGGCGCGGACGAGGCGGGAGTCGGAAGGGGACATCCCGTGCAGTATCGCACCGCGCACGTCCGGCGCCCTCTCGGCGGGTTCTCAGGCTGTCGGCCTAGCTTCGAGCGGCTGCGACGAGGCAACCCCGCGCCCAAGGAGCTCTCATGACGGTGTACTTCGATCACGCCGCCCACGTCGCGACGATGTGGCTGCCGCAGCTGTCCCCCACCCACGCGACGGTCGTCTCGACGCTCGCCGCGCTCGCGTTCTGCGCCGTGCTGATCGGCGCGATCGCGTGGATGTTCGCGTCGATGTGCCTGGAGCAGGCCCACCCGTGGCGCTTCGGCGTGATCGCGGCGCTCGCCGTCGTCGCGCTCGTGGCGGCGGTGCCGTCGATGCGTCATCGCGTGGCGGGCCCGGCGCCCATCGCGTCGGCCACGGCGACGATCGAGCGCGCCGACGCGTTGAGCGCAGCGCGTGCCGCCGCCGTCCCTGAGAAGGACTGGCGCCCGGAGGCGAAGGCCGTCGCCGCGCCGGCCTCGAGTGACGTGACGTGGTCGCCCGATGACCTGCACGCCCTCAGCGTCGCCGCGCAGAAGAAGAACGGGCTGACAGAGACGAACGCGCGAAGCCGCATCGAGGTCGACTCGACCGGCCAGGACACCGCGACGATCGCCGCGCACGGCACGACCTACCTGACGAAGGACGACAAGCGCGTCCGCTGCGTTGCACGCGTCAAGCACGTCGTAAAGAACAACGTCGGCCGGCCGCTGGCCGCCGACCTCGACCAGGTGGTGTGCGTCCCGGCGGCCTGAGGACACTGCGTTCTGCTGCCTCACACGGCCCGTGCCCCTTTCACGGCTCGACCCCGACGCTCACACCTTCTTGGAGCATTCGGGGCCGGAGCCACGTGCAATGGACTCCGGTGAGCGAAGCGGGCGCCCACAGACACGGCATCGCCCCACCGATCCAGCGGAGGCGTCATGTGGGGCGAGATCCAACACGACGGGGCCGGGCGCTCCCCCAACACCTCGCGGGTTCGCTGCCTCATCACACCGTCGAACCCGTCGCGCACGGCTCGATCGTGGTGCGGTTGGAAGCCGTGGTTACGCAGGTGGTTGTCCTTGTTTCCCACGAGGAGGTTCAGCACTGTGCGCTTCCACAGCTCCGCGAGATCCACACGGCCGGAGGCGGCCATGTGCGGTTCGAACGCTTCGGCCACCGCCACCAACGGTGATCCCAGCGTGTGCGGCGATGTCCAGGCAGACCTTCTCCCATGCGACGACGTCGGTGTCGTCCTTGGTCGAGGTGAACTTCGCCAACATGAGGTGCCCGTTCTCGTCCACGACGACGGCCTTGGGGCGCGCACCACCCATCGACGAACCCGCATCGAACGGTTCCTTGATGTCCGCGTCGCTGTCCGTGTGACTCTCCGCTCGCTGCGCCACCGCCTCGAGGTGAGCCATGTCAAGCATCTTGGGCACGCCTGCGCTCTCGCTCATCTCGACTCCGTCGCGCGCGAAGCGAAGTGCGCCCATCCGTAGCCGGTCGCGCACGGCGAGAAGGACGTCGACTGCGCCAGGCACACCCCTGCCGTCGGCCTGCCACGTCCGTTCGATGATCTGCCGGCCCCACCGAGCAGGTGCGCTGTCCGAGAAGACCAGCGGCAGGGCCCCCTTCTCGGCATATGTCACCTGAGGCGCACTGCCTGCCAGCACGGGCAGCGCCGGCGACAGCGAGTAGCCGTATTCAGCGCCCGCCCACGACTCCTCATAGCGGAAAGTGCCACCGCTTCGTGGATGCGGATGCCACGTACCGACCGTCATGTCCTCACCGTCGACCGACGTCGAGACGCTGATGGCGGCGCCGCTCATCTCTCAATCCTCCAGCGGCGCAGAGCTGGCCAAAGCCCTCCCGCGTGCGTACTGGTGGTGGGGATCGGTGGACGCCACGAGCTCGTCCATGGGCGATCTATTGATCGAGAAGTCGGGCGGGACGGCCATCAACCCGGCCGGTTTTGTCGCGATCTATGACGCCGATCGTGCAGCGGTGGCTCGGCATCGGCGAGTGGTGCGCGCCGGACCGCACGACGTGCAAGAGCCCGCCGTCACCCCTCGAGAGGGATGACGGCGGGCTCCGTGCCACACGCGTCACGCAGCAGCCTGATTCACGCTGCGTGACGAGTTCTGCGAACAGCCGCTCGGCCTCGCGACCGATGCATGGAGGTGGTGGAGATGGGGGGAATTGAACCCCCGTCCATCGACGGCGATCCAGGGCTTCTCCGGGCGCAGTCATCCTGCGGATTTTCTCGGCCCCGCGGCAAGGAATGACACATTCCGCGACAGGCCCAGTCGAGTGAGAGTCCCACAACGCCCCTCGACAAGACGTTGCAGCAAGTTCTCTAGCTGATGCCAGACACTGAGTCGAGAACTAGCTCAGGCTGACAGACTTCGGGCTCGCTCAGGCGGCGAGGGCGAAGTCGGTGCGCTTGGAATCGGCACCTATAAGTTTGCAGAGAGCGTTAACGAGATAACTCTGCATCCTCGGCCCGCTTCCCCTGGGACGGCGACCGATGTCGAAACCGATCATCCCCATGGAAACTGTTCGCTCTGTGGAGTTGTGCTTGCTGACGAATCAGCGTCCGTCAGTCTAGCGGTTCAACAGCGAAGGACGCGAGCGCATTCCCACCCGCTGCGCCTCTGCCGTGTCATGCGCCACACGAGGATCGCTTGGCGCCTCACCCCGAGAGGTCTATCGTTGTTCCTCGGTCGTTGCATCTTCAATCACCTCGCCGCACGGACACGTTGCGTCGCGCCACGGCCGATCCCATCCCGACGAACGGCGGCCAACGCGCGGCTGCACTCCCCCAGGGCAGCGCCCGATCGCCCTGCTGCCCGCGTTCGATCCCGCGCGCATCACACTCCGTCGGTTCCTCGCCGGCCTCTCCCCCCACGCCTGCCCCGGCCCCTCAAGGGCGCCAACTCGAGAAAGGAGGGGCTGATGTCGACTGCTGCTGTCAGCACTCACGGCCCCGACGCACCCCTGGAGTCATCCACCGACAACCCCGCGAAGCCCAACCTCAGCCTCGCGCTCTTCGTGATCGCCTGCGCCCAGCTCATGATCGTGCTCGATGGGACGGTCGTGAACATCGCACTACCCCACATCCAGACCGATCTGCACTTCAGCCAGTCCGGCCTTCAGTGGGTCGTCACCTCCTACGCGCTGGCTCTCGGTTCGCTCCTGCTGCTGGGCGGGCGCCTCGGCGACATCTTCGGACGCCGCCGCATGTTCACCGTCGGCATCGCCGTGTTCGCTCTCGCCTCGCTGCTCGGCGGCATCGCGCCCAACCCCACCCTCCTGCTCGCCGCGCGCGTGCTCCAGGGTGCCGGTGCGGCGCTGGCTCAGCCGGCGGCACTGGCCCTCGTCAACACGACGTTCCCGCCCGGCAAGGAGCGCAACCGCGCCATGGGTGTCTATGCCGCGATGTCCGGCGCCGGTGCAGCGATCGGCCTCATCCTCGGCGGCGTGCTGACCGAGATCGACTGGCGCTGGACGATGCTCATCAACGTGCCCATCGGCATCGCCGTCGCCGTGCTCGCACCCCGCGTGCTCGTCGAATCCGACGGTCACGAGGGCACCCTCGACATCATCGGCGCCGTCACGGCGACCGCGGGTCTGTTCGGCATCGTCTACGGCCTGTCCAACGCCGCGTCCCACTCGTGGGGCGACACCTGGACCCTCGTGCCGCTGATCGTGGGCACGCTGCTCGTCATCGCGTTCGCTGCCATCGAGAGCCGCACCGAGCACGCCCTGCTGCCGATGCGCATCCTCGCCGACCGCACGCGAGGCACCGCCATCCTCGCGATGCTCATCATGGGTGCCGCGATGTTCGCGATGTTCTTCTTCCTCGGCCTGTACATCCAGCAGGTGCTCGGTTATTCGCCGGTCAAGTCCGGTTTCGCGTTCCTGCCGTTCAGCCTCGGCATCGTCATCGCCGCGGGCCTGTCGCAAAACCTCGTCACGCGCATCAAGCCGCGCTACCTCTCGGGCTTCGGCGGCCTGCTCGCAGCAGCGGGCATGTGGTCGTTCACCCAGCTCGACACGCACTCGAGCTACGCGACGCACCTGCTGCCCGGCATCTTCGTCATGGCCCTCGGCATGGGCTTCGTCTTCATCCCGATGACGCTCGCCGCCTCCCACGGCGTCGAAGCGAAGGACTCGGGGGCCGCCGCCTCCGCGCTCAACACCGCGCAGCAGATCGGTGGTTCGATCGGTCTCGCCGCTCTCACCACGGTGTATTCGCACTATGCGACGCAGCGTGCCGACGAGCTCAAGGCCGCCGCCGCTGCCGCGATGGCGAAGGTGCCGACGTCGGTGCAGGAAACGGCTGAGTTCAAGTCGAAGATGCAGGCCCAGCAGGCAGCCGGAGCGCTCGACGTGCAGACCTTCGCCTCGACGCACGGGTTCTGGGTGGCCTCCGGCATGCTTCTCGTCGGAGCCCTGCTCATCCTGATCTTCATCACGATTCGCAGCGACGAACTGCAGACCGACGGGGCAGCGCCCACCGCGCACGTGGGCTGACGCGGTCGCTTCAGCTTGCACACCCTCGCCTCTGGGCGGGCTCGACCCTGCGTCGGGCCCGCCCAGAGGCTTTTCTCACGTCCGGTGTGGTGCGAGACACGCGTGTGTTGCCAACTGTTCGCTATTGGTCGGTTTTGCCGCGAAACTCTGCGGTTTTCAGCCCTGAGCGACCGGTAGTGTCAGCACCAACTGCGCCGCCGCGGCGCCCCACCCCGAACGGAGATGTGCATGTTCCGCAAGGTCCTGGTCGCCAACCGAGGCGAGATCGCCGTGCGCGCGTTCCGCGCCGCCACCGAGCTGGGCGCCACCACCGTCGCCGTCTTCCCCCACGAGGACCGCGGCAGCGAGCATCGTCTCAAGGCCGACGAGGCCTACCAGATCGGCGAGGTCGGCCACCCCGTGCGCGCCTACCTCGACGTCGACGAGATCATCCGCGTCGCCCGGGAATCGGGCGCCGACGCGATCTACCCCGGCTACGGCTTCCTGTCCGAGAACCCGCTGCTCGCCGAGGCGTGCGCCGACGCCGGCATCACCTTCATCGGCCCCAAGCCCGACGTGCTGCACATGACGGGCAACAAGGCGACGGCCATCGCCGCGGCCAAGCGTGCCGGCCTGCCGACGCTGCGCAGTGTGCCGCCGTCGTCCGACATCGACGAACTCGTCAAGGGCGCCGACGACATCGGCTACCCCGTCTTCGTCAAGGCCGTCGCCGGCGGCGGCGGGCGCGGCATGCGTCGCGTCGAGAAGCCCGAGGCGCTGCGCGAGAACCTCGAGGCCGCGATGCGCGAAGCCGAATCCGCCTTCGGTGACGCGACCTGCTTCATCGAGGAAGCCGTCGTCGACCCGCGCCACATCGAGGTGCAGATCCTCGCCGACGGTGAGGGCGACGTCGTCCACCTCTTCGAACGCGACTGCTCCGTGCAGCGACGCCACCAGAAGGTCGTCGAGATCGCGCCGGCACCGAACCTCTCCCCCGAACTGCGCGAACGCATGTGCGCCGACGCCGTCGCGTTCGCGAAGGAGATCGGCTACTCGTGCGCCGGCACCGTCGAGTTCCTGCTCGACACCCGCGGCCGCTACGTGTTCATCGAGATGAACCCGCGCATCCAGGTCGAGCACACCGTCACCGAGGAGGTCACCGACGTCGACCTCGTCGCCGCGCAGATGCGCATCGCCTCCGGCGACACCCTCGACGACCTCGGCCTCGCTCAGGAGAACATCCACCTGCGCGGCGCGGCGCTGCAGTGCCGCATCACGACCGAGGACCCGGCCAACGGCTTCCGCCCCGACACCGGCACGATCACCGCCTACCGTTCCGCGGGCGGCTCGGGCGTTCGCCTCGACGGCGGCACGATCCACATGGGCGCCGAGGTCAGCGCCCACTTCGACTCGATGCTCGTCAAGCTCACCTGCCGCGGCCGCGACTTCGCGACGGCCGTGCGCCGCGCCCGCCGCGCCCTCGCCGAGTTCCGCGTGCGCGGTGTCAGCACGAACATCCCCTTCCTGCAGGCCCTGCTCGAGGACCCGGCATTCATCTGCGGCAACGTGACGACGTCGTTCATCGAGACCCACCCGCACCTGCTCGACGCGCGCACCCCCGGCGATCGCGGCACGAAGCTGCTCACCTACCTCGCCGAGACGACCGTCAACAAGCCGTACGGCGACCACTCAGCACTCGCCATCACGGCGCGCGAGAAGCTGCCCGCATTCGACATCAGCGGCCCCGTCCCGCCCGGCGCGCGCGACCGGCTGATCACCGAAGGGCCCGAGGCGTTCGCCCGCGCTCTGCGCGAGCAGCAGGCCGTCGCCGTCACCGAGACGACGATGCGCGACGCCCACCAGTCCCTGCTCGCGACGCGCATCCGCACCCGCGACCTGCTGCACGTCGCGCCGTACGTCGCACGCATGACGCCGCAGCTGCTGTCGATGGAGGCCTGGGGCGGCGCGACGTACGACGTCGCGCTGCGCTTCCTGTCCGAAGACCCGTGGGACCGCCTCGCGAAGCTGCGCGAGGCGATGCCGAACATCCCGATCCAGATGCTGCTGCGCGGGCGCAACACCGTTGGCTACACGCCGTACCCGACCAAGGTGACCGACGCGTTCGTCACCGAGGCCGCGCGCACGGGTGTCGACATCTTCCGCATCTTCGACGCCCTCAACGACGTCGAGCAGATGCGTCCCGCCATCGAAGCGGTGCGCGAGACGGGCACCGCCGTCGCCGAGGTGGCCCTGTGCTACACCGGCAACCTCGCCTCCCCCGACGAGAAGCTCTACACGCTCGACTACTACCTCGCGCTCGCCGAGAAGATCGTCGACGCCGGCGCCCACGTCCTCGCGATCAAGGACATGGCGGGTCTGCTGCGCGCCCCGGCGGCGCGTACCCTCGTCACCGCGTTGCGGGAGCGCTTCGACCTGCCCGTGCACCTGCACACCCACGACACGGCCGGTGGCCAGCTCGCGACGCTGCTCGCCGCCATCGACGCGGGCGTCGACGCGGTCGACGTCGCGAGCGCCGCGATGTCGGGCACGACGAGCCAGCCGTCGATGTCGGCGCTCGTCGCGGCGACGGACGGCACGGACCGTGCGACGGGGCTCGACCTCGCGAACGTGTGCGACCTCGAGCCGTACTGGGAGGCCGTGCGCACCCTCTACAAGCCGTTCGAGTCGGGCCTCGCCGCGCCGACGGGTCGCGTGTACCGTCACGAGATCCCGGGTGGGCAGCTGTCGAACCTGCGCCAGCAGGCGATCGCGCTCGGCCTCGGCGACCGCTTCGAGGCGATCGAGGACATGTACGCCGCGGCCAACGACATCCTCGGCAACGTCGTCAAGGTGACGCCGAGCTCGAAGGTCGTCGGCGACCTCGCGCTCGCGCTCGTCAGCGCGAACGCCGACCCGAAGGACTTCGAGGCCAACCCGCAGAACTACGACATCCCGGACTCCGTCATCGGCTTCCTCGGCGGCGAGCTCGGCGACCCGCCCGGTGGCTGGCCCGAGCCGTTCCGCACGAAGGCCCTCGCCGGACGCACGGTGCGCCCGCGCGTCGAGGAGCTGAGCGCCGATGACGAGGCCGACCTCGCACGCGACCCGCGCGGCACGCTCAACCGCCTGCTGTTCCCCGGCCCGACGCAGGACTACGCGCGCGCCCGCGAGCTCTACAGCGACCTGTCGGTGCTGTCGACGAAGGAGTTCCTCCACGGCCTCGCGCCCGGGCAGGAGCACGAGGTCGACCTCGAGCCGGGCAAGAAGATCCTGATGTCTGTCGCGTCCGTCTCCGAGCCCGACGAGCGCGGCATGCGCACCGTGCTCGCGACGCTCAACGGCCAGCTGCGCCCCGTCCAGGTGCGCGACCACGCCGTCAAGGTCGACGTCGCCGCCGTCGAGAAGGCCGACCCGAAGAACGTCGGCCACGTCGCCGCGCCGTTCGCGGGCATGGTGTCCGTCAGCGTCGCCGAGGGTGACGAGGTCGCGGCAGGCGACACGGTCGCGACGATCGAAGCGATGAAGATGGAGGCCTCCATCACGACGCCCGTCGCGGGCACCGTCAAGCGCGTGGCTCTGACGCACGAGACGCAGGTCGAGGGCGGCGACCTCGTCATCGTCATCGAGTGATGTCCGCCGCCGTGACCTGACGGCTCGCGGCCTCCGCTCGGGCCCGTCAGGTCGTGCGGCGCATGCGAAAGGGGCGCCCGTCTCGAGTCGAGACGGGCGCCCCTTTCGGCGTCGTTCAGGCGGGCCGGCTCACCAGCCCCCGCCACCACCACCGCTGATGCCGCCGCCGGAGAAGCCTCCCCCGCCGGAGAAGCCGCTACCGCCGCTCGAACCGGGCGTGGACGACAACGCGGACGACGCCGCGTCGCTGAAGGCCTCCATCGAGGCGCCGAAGTTGTCGAAGCCCCCGAAACCGCCGCCGAAGCCGCCGTACGGCACGTACCAGTAGGGCATGACCATCGGGTAGCCCTGCGCCTGCGCGGCAGCGGCGACCTGGCCGAAGACCTTCGCCCAGCGGTCGGCGAGACCGAGCACGACCGCGTACGGCATGTAGCGGCTGAAGATCTGCTCGGCTTCCTCGAACTTGATCTGCTTCGCCTCAGCCGTCTTGAGATACAGCTCGAACCCGCGCGTCTGGTCGTACACCGCCGAGCCGACGGGCGTGCGCGCGGCAGCGTTCTTCGAACGCACGAGCGCGAGGACGGCGACGATCGCGAAACCCGCACCGAACAGGAAGCCGTTGAGGTGGAAGTGGTTCGCGACGAAGAACGAGACGACGGCGAGCACTGCGAACAGGCTCGCGAGGCCCTTGGCCCCGGCCTCACTCGTGCTGGGGCGCTGCTTGAACCAGCCGCGCGCGACGGCCTCGTCCTCGATGCCCTCCTTCGCGTTCGCCAGGTGGCCCGCGAAGTGGTTCTTCAGATCGGACAGGTACACCTGCGAGCCGTCGGAGAACAGCGCGTTGAGTAGGTCCGCCTCGTAGGCCAGCAGATCACCGGCAGGGGGCTGCGGGTTCGAGATGAGCAGCCAGTCGCTCTTGTCGACCTGTTCCATGCGCAGGTACCCGCGCACCGCGAGGTCGACGATGGTGCCCGCGACGTCACGGTTGTCGGCGCGACGGTCGATGACGAGGCCCGCAAGGCCCGCGGTGGCGTCGTTGGGCGGCTCGAAGCGCACGGCGACCTCCGGGTCACCGGTCCGCTCGACCGGTACCTCCTGGCCGGGCGCGGGGAGCTGACCGGGTGCGATTCCGCTGTAGCGCTCGTCGGCGTTGCGCCGACGGTCGCGGACGAACCACAGCCCGCCGAGCCCGGCGAGTGCCGCCGCCAGAGCCCCGCCGCCGATGTTGACGGCCTGGCGCTGCGAAGACGTCAGCGGCCCGTTGACGCCGAACGCGTCCTCGGCCGAGCCGTCCTTGAGGATGGGGGCGGTGTTCGTGAACACCGACGTCGGCAGGTCGGCGTCGATCGTCATGCCGCGCCCGTTGCCGACGTTGTTCGCCGAGAACGACGCCTCCGTCCCCGGCGTCGCCCTGCACTCCTGCTTCGAGTTCTTCTCGCCGTACCAGCACTTGGCCCGAGAGACGGCGCCCGGGCCCTTGACGGTGACACGCGCGGTGTCGATCGGGATCTTCCAGTCGTTGCCCGTCGCGTTGATCAAGAACTCGGTCGACGAGTTCGACTGCTTGTTGACAACACCGGCGAGGTGGTACTTGAGCGTGTAGTGCTGCGTGCCGTACACGGTGCGGTTCGGGCTGCCGATGCGCAACCGCTCAGCGCCGCCGTCACGGGAGCGCTGCAGCTGCGTCGGCGCTCCCGTCGAGGAGGTGACGGAGACGTTCGTCATCGGGTACTCACGGTGCTGGGTGTCGCTCACGCCCTGGCCGGTGATGACGATGCGATCGAGCCCGTGATGACTGCTGTCGCTGAAGCGGACGTCGAGATTCTCCGTGACGTCGACGCCACCGTCGGCGCCCACGTCGTAGCGGATGTCGTAGTTCGTGATGCGGATGTTGTCGTTGCTCGCGGCCTGAGCGGGCGCTGCGCTCATGGCGACGAGCGCGACGGCGGCGGCGCCGAGTGCGGTGCGGGCCGACGGTGTAGGTGCTCCCCTGAGACGACTCATGCCCCTACCTTGCCACGTGGGCGAGGCGGGGGCGTGCCGGCGGGTCAACCGGCGCGCTCGCTCGGTTCTCAGCCGCCGCGCTTGAGGCGTACCTGCATCTCGCGCTGCGCCTCGAGGTTGTCCTGACGCTCGCGCAGCGTCTGGCGCTTGTCGTGCAGTTGCTTGCCTCGCGCGAGGGCGATCTCGACCTTCGCGCGCCCGTCCTTGAAATACAGCGACAGCGGCACGATGGTGTACCCCTTCGACTGCGCCTTGTTCGCGAGCTTGAGGATCTCGGCCTTGTGCAGCAGCAGCTTGCGTCGCCGACGCGCGGAGTGGTTCGTCCACGTGCCCTGGAGGTACTCGGGGATGTGGACGTTCTCGAGCCACATCTCACCGTCGCGCTCGAGCACGTAACCGTCGACGAGGGACGCGCGCCCCATGCGCAGGCTCTTCACCTCGGTGCCCATGAGGGACAGCCCGGCCTCGAGCGTTTCCTCGATGTGGTAGTCGTGGCGCGCCTTCTTGTTGTTGGCGATCACCTTCGTGCCGTGTTCCTTCGGCATGGGCTCACCCCCTTCTGCTTCGATGCGGTCGCGTTCGGCGTGGTCGACGTCGGTGAAGACAACATCGCAGGCATGCCGGGCATTTCCGAAGCTGTCACTTTATCCACTTCAGCGGGTTGACGGCCACACCATTCTCGCGGGTCTCGAAGTGCAGGTGGCAGCCGGTGACGCGCCCCGTCATCCCGGAGACCCCGATCTGCTGGCCCTTCTTGACCTTCTGCCCGACGCTGACCGACAGGGACGTGAAGTGCATGTAGGCGCTCGTCAGCTGCGCACCGTTGACGGTTCCGTGGCTGATGTAGACGTGATTGCCGGAGACGTCGTTGTAGTTCGCCTCGATGACGGTGCCGTCACCCGCGGCATAGACGGGCGTGCCGCACGCGAACGGGAAGTCGTCGCCCTCGTGCAGCTTGTTGATCTTGAGGACGGGGTGGAAGCGGTAGCCGTAGCCCGATACGATTCTCGAGATCTGGCCCGGGGAAGCGAGGAAACCGGTGCCCTGCGGCACGTCGTGGACGCTGGTGTCGACATCCTTGCTCGTCGTCGTGACGTTCTTCAGGCGCGTGCTCTCAGCCTGCAACGCCGCGAGCTTCGCCTCCTCCTTCTTCTTCTCGGCCTCGAGCTTCTTCTTGTCGTCCTTCTGCGTCTTCTGCAACGCCACGAGACTCGCCTCGGCGGTGTCGGCGTCAGTCTTCGCCGTGCTCGCGGCGGTGACGGCGGCGTCCTGCTTCGTCTTCGCCAGGCTCGCACGACGCCGGATCTCCGCGAGACGTGTCGCCTCGCTCTGCCCGGCTGCGGCCGAGCTCTTGAGATTCGTGATGACGCCCTGCTGGCGGCGCATGACGATGTCGGCGAGCGCCATCGTGCCGGAGACACCCGAGTTCGAGGTGAGCACCTCGATGGTGAACGTGAGGTCGCCGAGCCCGCCCGTCTCGAACGCGTTGCGCGCGAGGCCACCGACCTCGGTGCGTGCCTTCGCCTGGTCGGCGCGGTTCGTCGCGAGGGCGGTGCGCGAGGCGTCCTCGTCGGCCTTGGCGACGTCGTAGTCGGACGCGGCGTCACGCTGCTTCTGCTGGGCCTTCGTCAGGGCGCTCTTCGCGTCCTTCGCCTTCTTGTCGGCGGCCGCGACGGCCTTGTTCGTCTCCGTCAGCGTCGCGTCGGCGTCGGCGAGCGACTTCGAGATGTCGTCGATCTCGGACTTGCTGTTCTTGATCTTGTCGTCGACGTCGTCACCGACGGCGTGGCTCGACCCGGACGCGACACCGAGCGCGCAGGTCGCGGCGAGGGCTGCGGCGCAGAGTCGGCGACGGGATCTGGTGGGCGCCATCGTCACACCTTGAGGTAGCGACGCAGCGTGAGCCACGACGTGACGACGGCGAGCAGGAGCGCGCCGAGGTACAGCCACGGCACGACGGCGAGGACGTCGCCGTCCCCGACGAGATTGACGAAGCCGCCCCCGGAGCCGGCGAGGCTGCTCACGCCGAAGTGGACCATCGCCCACAGCATGGCCGAGGCAAGGGTCGCGCCGACGAGCGAGGCGAGCAGCACCTCGGCCACGAACGGCAGGTAGATCGTCGCGCTCGAGGCACCGACGAGGCGCATGATGCCGACCTGCCGGCGCCGCGTGAACGCCACCTGCCGGATCGTCGTCACCATGAGCAGCACGCAGCACACGACCATGAGCGTCGCGATGATTGCCGAGCCGACGCCGAGCATCGTGAGGAACGAGAAGAACGGCGCGAGCACCTCGTGCAGGTTGCTCACGTGCGCGACGCCCGGCATGCCGGTGAATCCGCTCGCTATCTCGTCGAAACGCCGTGGGTCGTCGAGGCGCACCTCGAAGAATGCGGGCATCGACGAGGCGTCGACGCTGCTGACGTACGGCGAGTCGTGGTACTGCTCGCGGAACATCGCGACGGCCTGCTCGCTCGTCCTGTAGTCGACCTTCGTGACGAGCGGCGCGAGGTTCGTCAGGTTGCTGCGCACCGTCTCGGTCTGCGCTGCGCTCGCCTTGCCGCCGGCGCACGAGGCGACGCCCGTGTCGGAGTCGGTGCACAGGAACACGAACGCGTGGACCTTGTCATACCAGTCGCCCTTGGCGGCCTCAACCTGACGCTGCGCGAGCAGCCCGGCACCGACGAAGATCATCGACACCATCGACACGAGTACGACCGAGGCGATCATCGAGGTGTTGCGACGCACCCCCTGACCGACCTCGGAGGCGAGGAAACGCAGGTTCACGACGCAGCTCCCGTGATGTCGCGCCCCCGGCGCGTGGCGCGGGCGCCCGGGATTGCGGTGGTCGTGCCGTCGAGAGCTGACGGATCGTCGTGGGCGTCGTGACTGTCGCGGCCGCCCTGTTCTGCGACGGCGTCGAGGCGGCGCGCGCCGGAGCGTCGTGAGGTGGCCTCGGAGCGGTAGCCGCCGGTCGAGTCGCGCACGAGACGGCCGTCGCTCATCTCGATGACGCGCCGCTGCAGGCGGTCGACGAGCGAGTTGTCGTGCGTTGCCATGACGAGCGTCGTGCTCGTGCGGTTGACGCGGTCGAGCACGCCGACGACCTCTTCGGAGTTCTCGGGGTCGAGGTTGCCGGTCGGTTCGTCTGCGAGCAGGATGGCGGGCTGCTTGACGACGGCGCGCGCGATGGCGACGCGCTGCTGCTCACCGCCGGAGAGTTCGTGCGGGAAGCGGCGCGACTTCTCGGCGAGGCCGACGAGTTCGAGCGCCTCGGGCACGGCCGTGCGCACCGCGCCCCGACGCCAGCCGAGGATCTCGAGGACGAACGCGACGTTCTCGGCGACCGTCTTGTTCTCGAGCAGCCGGAAATCCTGAAAAACGACGCCGATGTCGCGGCGCAGCGACGGCACCTTGCGGCGCGGCATCGTCATGAGGTCTCGCCCGGCGATGTGGATCTGGCCGGACGTCGCCGTCACCTCGTGCGTCATGAGACGCATGAGCGAGCTCTTGCCCGAGCCGGACTGGCCGACGAGGAAGACGAACTCGCCGCGCTCGATGTCGAAGCTGACGTCGTCGAGCGCAGGCGCCAGCTTTCTGCCGTACGTCAGACTCACATGGTCGAAACGAATCATGGCTCCCCCGCCGTGCTCGATGCGTGCTCGCTACCTACCCCGCGTGTGAGCCGGTGTCACTCGGCGTCGCGAGCGGCGGCGCGCTTCCAACGGATGCCGGCCTCGATGAACCCGTCAATGTCGCCGTCGAACACGCCGGAGGTGTTGCCGACCTCGTACTCGGTGCGCAGATCCTTGACCATCTGGTAGGGGTGCAGGACGTAGGAGCGCATCTGGTCGCCCCAGCTCGCCTTGATGTCGCCGGCGAGTTCCTTCTTCTGCGCGTCCTCCTCCTGCTTCTTGAGCAGCAGCAGGCGGGACTGCATGACGCGCAGCGCGGCGGCGCGGTTCTGGATCTGGCTCTTCTCGTTCTGCATCGACACGACGGTGCCGGTCGGGATGTGCGTCATGCGCACAGCCGAGTCGGTCGTGTTGACGCTCTGGCCACCGGGGCCCGAGGAGCGGAACACGTCGATCTTCAGCTCGTTCTCGGGGATCTCGATCGTGTCGGTCGTCTCGATGAGCGGCACGACCTCGACGGCGGCGAACGACGTCTGACGTCGGCCCTGGTTGTCGAACGGCGAGATGCGCACGAGACGGTGCGTGCCGGCCTCGACCGACAGGTTGCCGAACGCGTAGGGCACGTTGACCTCGAACGTGACGGACTTGAGGCCCGCCTCTTCGGCGTAGGAGGTGTCCATGACCTTCGTCGGGTAGCCGTGACGCTCGGCCCAGCGCAGGTACATGCGCATGAGCATCTCGGCGAAGTCGGCGGCGTCGACGCCACCGGCGCCGGCGCGGATCGTGACGACGGCCTCGCGCTCGTCGAACTCGCCGTTGAGCAGGGTGCGCACCTCGAGTTCGCCGACGGCCTTCTGCAGCTTCTTCAGTTCGCGCTCGGCCTCGGCGAGGGTGTCGGCGTCGTTCTCCTCGGTGCCCATCTCGACGAGCACCTCGAGGTCGTCGATCGCCGCGTCCATGTTCTCGACGCGGTCGTTCTCGGCGTTCGCGCGCGACAGCGCGGAGGTGATCTTCTGCGCCGCATCCGGGTCGTCCCACAGATCGGGGGCCGCGGACTGCTCCTCGAGGTCGACGATCTGCTTCTTCAGCTTCTCGAGGTCGAGCACCTCGCGCACCGACGCCATCGTCGTGCGCAGGTTCTTGATTTCGTTGGGAAAGTCGACAGCCACGCCTTCCAGAGTATCGCCTGTGACGGGCCGCGCCCCAACCGGCGAGTGAACACTCATCGTTCGAAGTGCGCTTCGGCCCGCGTGGTGACGTGAACGGTGATCGGTGCACCGAGCGCAGACAGCGCTCCCCCGACCGCCGGCGGGTCGACGACGGCCGCGACGGCGAGCACGAGATCCTTGCCGTCGACGCTCGCCGACGTCAGGCTCCACGACGTGACGTGCGCCGGGCGCTCGGTAGCGGACAGCGCCGCCTGCGCCTCGGCGCGCACCGATGCCGCGTCGAGCTGCGGCGCCTCGACGCCGTGAGCGTAGGCATGCGCGACCGAGATGCGGTCGGCGGCTGCGGCGCCCGCATGGTCGGCGGCGTCGAGGACGTCGACGCGCGCCACCTGCGCGGTGTGCACGCAGATACCGCCGAGCAGCAGCATGACGACGCACGTACACAGCCCGATGCCGAGAAGGGCGATCCCGCCGTCGTCGGCGCGCGTTCGGTTCACGAGGGACGAGGCGAGCTGTCTGAGCCTCGCCGGCATGTGGCGCAGGGGTCCGCTGAGGGCGTCACGCCTCGTGGCGCACGCGTCAGGTGCGGGAGTCACCGTTGCCCTCCGTACTGTTCGACCTTCTCGACGTGCCGAGAGCTCAGGTGGATCTCGAGCCCCGCGGGGCCGCTGAGCCATCGCGGCACGAACGGCAGGCCGACGCTCGTGCGCGCCGTCGCACTGACCTGAGCGCCGGGCGTCAGGCACGGGCTCGCCGTGCAGGTGATCGTCGCCGTGCCGACGGGGCTGCGCTGATCCTCGAACGCGAGACGCGCCGCGACATTCGCGCGCACGCTGCCCGCGCCCGAAGAGGGCGCCGTCACGTATGTGCGCGCCGCCTCACGGGCCGCCGAGCGCACCGCGAACGACGCCGCCTCGACACGGACGAGAGACGTCGCGACCCACAGCAGCGGCAACAACAACACCGCGATGACGACGATCGCCTCGACGAGCGCCGACCCTTCGTCCGCATCGAGGCCATGACCTCTCGTGTCCGCTACGCCGCCTTCTGCGCCACGCTGGTCAGGACCACCGGGGCTTCGTCCCAGGCGGCCCGCACCTTGGGCCGCGGCGGCCACGTCTCGACGGGCCCTCATGGGCCGCGGTCCTCGATGACGGCTCGCCCGCTGGTGTGCAGGTCGAGTCCGACGCCGAACGGGCCGAGCACGGGCACCTGGGCGGTGATGTCGACGCGCATGACCGCGACGCCCGCCTCGCTCGTCGACCCGGCGCTCACGCGTGCGTGCCGGCCGCCACCCTCGGCGAGCAGGTCGCGTGCCTTCGCCTGAGCGGCGTCGACGCCTCCATCGACGCGAGCGCCCGCGCGGGCCGCTTCGGCCGCCGCCATCGTCAGCGACGACCGCACGTGCGCGGCGTAGGCGAACTGGCATACGAGCAGGAAGACGGCGACGATGACGACGCTCGTCATCGCGTTCTCGGCGACCGCGGATCCGCGCTCGTCCCGCCACGCGACCCGGAAGCGCATCGCGGCCGTGATGCGGTTCAGCCGCCGGAGACCTTGCTCATGGCGCTCGTGAACATCGTCTGCAGCAGCGGCCCGGCCGTCTGCCACAACAGCGTGACGAGGCCCGCCGTCATGAGCGTGACGAGCACCCAGCCCGGCACGTCGCCGCGCTCGCCGTCGCTGTCCGTCCCGTTCACCGGTCGGAGGGTGAGCGCGACGCGTCGTCGCAGAGCAGAGCGGGCACTGAGGATGCGGTTCATGGGAGGTGACCTTTCGTCGGGGTGTGGCCCGCGAGCGTTCGCGGGAGTCGTGGGGAGGCATCACAGCGTCAGATCGAGAGCTGCGAGCCCGGGGTACACGGCGAACAGCACCGTGACGGGCAGGACGAGGAAGACGACGGGCGCCATCATGACGACCTCCTTGCGGCCGGCTTTCTCGACGAGCTCGGTGCGCACGCTCTCGCGCGCGTCCTGGGCCTGCGCGCGCAGGACGTCGGCGAGTGGCGTGCCACGCTCGAGTGCGACGATGACGCCCTCGACGAAGCGCGCCACGCTGACGACGCTCGTACGCCGCGCGACGCCGGCCAGCGCGTCGGACAACGGAGTACCGGCGCGCGCCTGCTCGAGGGCGGTGCGCAGTTCCTCGGCGAGGGGGCCGCGGCACAGAGTCGTGACGTGTTCGAGCGCGCCGAGCGGGCCCTGGCCGGCGGCGACGGCGAGGGCGAGCATGTCGGCGATCGCGGGGAACTCGACGATCATGCGGGCCTCGCGCCTCTCGGCGAGCCGGGTGAGCTGCTGATCGCGCAGTACGACACCGAACCCGGCGGCGAGCAGCACGAGCGCCGAGGCAGACAGCGGTCCGCGCGTCGAGTTGCCCGTGACGAGGACGATGCACGCCGCGCCGGCGAAGCCCGTCATCGCCCACAGGGCCTGGCTCGTGCGGAACGTGTCGACGTCCGGGACGAGGCCCGCGCGCTCCATCCGGGAGCGCACGTGATCGGCGCCGCCCAGGACCCGCCCGAGCAGGCGCGCCAGGGCCGCCGCGACGGCGTCGAGACCGCGACGCGGCGCGGCGGCGGGTGAGTCTACGGCGAGCATTGCCTCGAGACGCTGCTCGAGTACGCTGACGCGCGGGCGCGCCACCCAGATGCCGACCAGTGCGAGCCCCAGCCCGATGGCGGCGGCCGACAGCGCGGCTGGTGTCGTCATCGCATGACCCGTTCCTCGTGAGGCAGACGCCCGATGGCCTTCATCGCGACGTACGCGATCCACGACACGAGCGCTCCGGCGACGAGCACGAGCACCCCCTGCGGTGTGCGGTAGGCCGCCAGCCCCTCACCGCGGAAACCGACGACGCACAACGCGAGCCACGGTGCGGCGAGCGCCAACCGTGCCGCGCTCACCGTCCAGCTCTGCTTGGCGGCGAGTTCGGCGCGCGTCGAGGCGTCCTCACGCAGGAAGGAGCTGAGGGTGCGAAGCAGGCGACCGACGTCGCTGCCGCCGACGTTGCGGGCGAGGCGCAGCGACTCGATGAGCCGATCGGCGGCCGGGTCGGCAAGGCGGGCCTTGAGGACGTCGAGCGAGTCGTCGAACCGGCCGTGCGCCGCGTCGTGGCGGGCGAAGGCGGCGAAGTCCTCACGCAGCACCTCCGGGCCGTGCAACGACAGTTGGCGCAGCGCTTCGGGGATCGACAGGCCGGCGCGGACGGCGGAGGCGACATGGTCGACGGCATCGGGCCAGGCCTCACGCCGGCGGCGGCGCAGGCTCGTCGCCCGGCCCCGGACGAATGCTGCAGGTGCCCACCCACCGACGCACGCGAGGACGACGGCGAGGGCTGGCACGCCGGTGATGACGAAGCCGAGGCAGAAGGCCACGGTCGCCGCGCCCAGGCACGCGGCGACGAGAGTGCGCACGCGCCAGGTGACGAGCCCGGACTGGTCGAGCAGTTCACGCACCGCGGCGTACCGGCGGCTGCGGCGCAGACCGTGAAGGGGGCGCGGCGGAGCCGGGGACGTCATCGCCCGCCACATGAGCAGTAGGGCGGTGCCGACGGCGGCGGCGCTGAGCAGGCGCGTCACGCGGCGTTCACCTCGGCGGCGAGAGCGGCGACGTCGATGCCGGCGCGAGCGAAGCGAACCTCTCCGTCGAGCGCGGGCAACAGGCGCGGGAAACCGACCTGGCCCTCGGTGAACAGCGGGATCGTCTCGACGGTGTCGCCCTCGACTCGTCCGGTGACGCGCACGACCTCGCGCACGGAGCGTCGCCCGTGCCGATCGAGGCCGAGGTGGACGACGACGTCGATCGCCGACGCGACCGTCGGGACGACGAACGAGGGCGAGATGTTGGGGCCCGCGAGCAGCGGTAACGTGCAGAGTTTCGTGAGCGCCTCGCGGGCCGAGTTGGCGTGCAGCGTCGCGAGACCCGGCAGACCCGAGTTGAGTGCGAGCAACAGGTCGAGCGACTCGGCCTGACGAACCTCCCCCACGACGAGTCGCGACGGCCGCATGCGCAGCGCCTCTTTGACGAGCATGCGCAGCGTCACCTCGCCCGAACCCTCGAGGTTGGGCTGACGGCACTGGAGCGCGACCCAGTCACGCGCCGCGAGCTGCACCTCGAAGACCTCCTCGCACGTGATGACGCGCTCGGTCTGCGGAATGGCACTCGCGAGGCAGTTCAACATCGTCGTTTTTCCGGCCTGCGTCTGACCGGAGACGAGGACGTTGAGCCCTGCCTTGACGCACGCCGCGAGGATGGCCGCCAACCCCGGCGACAGTGACCCGCGGTTGACGAGCTCGTCCATCGAATGACTCGTCGCGACGAATTTTCGAATGTTGATCGCCCAGTACTCGCGGGTCACGTCCGGAATCGCGACGTGAAGGCGCGAGCCGTCCGGGAGCGAGGCATCGACGAAGGGCGAGCTGAGGTCGAGACGCCGCCCCGACGTGCGCAGCATTCGTTCGACGAGAACGCGGATCTGGTCATGCGTCAGGATCGTCGGCGTCAGTTCGGAGACCCCGGAGCGCGCGACGAAGACCCGCGCGGGTTCGTTCAACCAAATTTCCTCGACGCTGGGGTCGTCGAGGTACTCCTGCAGCGGCCCGTAGCCCGCGACGGCGTCGAACACGGCCTTCGCCTCGCTCGTCGAACGCGACGACGCCGGCAGACCCGCCCGGGCGCGGGCGACCTCCGTCGCGGCGACGACGTCGGCGATGACGCCACGCACCGCCTCGGGGTCGGCTCCTGGGTCGATGGCCTTGGCGCGCAACTGCTCCCGCACCTCGTCCTCGATGAGCGTGATCGTCATCGTCTCTCCTCTTCGATGCCTGCTCTCAGGAGCCATCAAAGAGGCCGCGCGGGGCCGAAGGGGGTTTCGGAAAAACTCTTACCAAAGTCTTACCAAAGCACCCGTTCTGGCTCCGGCACGAGCGTTGTCCACAGGTGCAGATCAGTTCCGACGGCGCGATGTCGCAGGCCGCAGGCTGGACAGGTGAGCACCAGCATCCGCCTGGCCGTCGTCACCGCTGACGGCTCCCCCAGCGACCCGATCGTCGTCGATGCCCCCGACGGCACACCCTTCGCCGCGATCCGCCCCGCACTCGACCTTCCCTACGCGCCGACGCACGCCGGTCGAGCGATCCGTGACGACGACGTCCTCGGCCGAGCACCGCTCGTCGACGGCGCGCTGCTCGAACCACCCCGCCGCCCGGACGAGGAAGAGCACGCGGCCATCCTGACGCTCGTCAGCGCGAGCGGCCCGCATCAGGGCTGTGCGCTCCCCCTCGCCGCCGGCCACGTCACCCTCGGACGCCACCATCACCTGCTCGGCGACGATTCCCTCGCTTCACGTCGACACGCCCTCGTCAGCGTCGCGCGCGGGCAGGTGACGATCACCGACCTCGGCAGCAGCAACGGCGTGACGAGCCGCGGGGCGCGCCTCCAACCGCACGTGGGCCACCCCTGGCGTGTGGGCGAATCAGTGCGTCTCGGCGCCAGCGTGCTGCGTCTCGACCTGGCGAATGCTGAGCCAGCACCTCCTGACCTTGCGGGGTCCGATCTCTCCGGCATCAAACCTGCGGAAACCGACCCCATGAGTGCCGCCCCTGCAAACGCCGGCTCAGCCCTGCGCGCCGGGACGTCGAACTGTCTGCCCGAACCGCGGACGTTCGAGTGGCCCGCGGCCCCGACACCCCCACGTCGGGTGCCGCTGCGCTGGATCGCGGTGCTCGCCCCGGTGCCCGTCGCACTGGTTCTCGCGATCGTCATGCACGCGGCCTACATGTTGTGCTTCATGCTCGTGGGCCCGCTGGTCATGGTGGCCACGCACCTCGACGACCGCCGTCGCGGACGTCGAGGTGGGCGCAGCGCAGCCCGCGACCATGCGCGCGAAGTGCAGGACGTCGGCCGGCGCGTCGCTGATGCGCTCGACGCGGAAGTCGTCACTCTCCTGCGCCTGGCGCCGAGCCCCGACCAATTGCTCGCCGTCGCCGCCGGCTCCCGCGACGGGCTCGGCCTGCGACGCGGGCCGAGCGCACGTCTGCTGCGTCTCGGGTACGGTGACGCGCCATCCGCACACCGCCTCGCCCGCAACGGCTCGGCACGCCCGCTCGGGCTCAACGAGGCACCCGTCACCCTCGTCGTGGCGCCGGGCGGCCTCGTCCATCTCGACGCCGATGCGGCTACGACACCGCAAGTCCTCGAACTCGTCGTCGCGCAACTCGCCGTCCTGCACGATCCGACTGACGCCCCGCCCGTCGTCGTCACCCGGCAAGCGGCGTCGCGACGCTGGGCCTGGGCGCTCGATTCGGCGCGTGTTCACGTCCACACGAGCGTGCCGGAGACCCTCCTCGCACGACTCGACGACGGGGTGCGTCGCCCCGGCAGTGACGACCTCCCCCTCGTCGTGCTCGAAGCCGGCAGCGCCGACGCTACGCGCCTCGCGCGACGCCTCGTCATCGCCGGCGCGGCCGTCGTCTGGGTGGGGGCTGCGCAGCCACCCAGCATCGAGACGGGCGTGACGACATTGGCCGCGACGGTCCGCGTCACGTGCGCCGCGGGACACCGCGCCGCCCGCCTGCCGGGCGGGCACACGTTCACCCTCGACAGCCCGGGTGAGACGTGGTTTCCCGCTGTCATGCGGCTGCACCGCCGCTGGGCTGCGGGCGCCACCGGTGGCAATAGCGCGCCGCTGCGCGCCTCGACGAGCGCTGCCCTGCTGCCGTCCGACGTGGCCGGCGCGTGGCGCACCCCGAGCACGAACGTGCCGATCGGCCACGATCACGACGGCATCATGACGCTCGACCTCGCCCGCACCGGGCCACACGCCCTCGTCGCGGGCACGACGGGATCGGGCAAGTCCGAGTTTCTGCTCACGTACCTGCGCGGGCTGTTCACGCTCAACTCCCCCGAGCACGTGAACGCGCTGCTCATCGACTACAAGGGAGGTGCGACGTTCGGCCCGCTCGCGCGGGCCCCGCACGTCGTCGGCGTCGTCACCGACCTCGACCATGGTCTCGCGACCCGTGCTCTGACGGCGTTGCGCGCCGAGATCGGGCGCCGCGAGCATCTGCTCGGGCGTCACGGGCTGACCTCCTACCGTGACTATCTCGCCGCCGCGCCTGCCCACCTAGCGTTGCCGCGGTTCTTCGTCGTCGTCGACGAATTCCGCGTGCTGGCAGACGAACTGCCCGATTTCGTCGCCGGTTTGGTGCGTCTGGCGGCCGTGGGACGGTCGCTCGGCATGCACGTCATCCTCGCGACGCAACGCCCCGGCGGCGCCGTCAGCGCCGACATGCGCGCCAACCTCGACGTCCGCGTCGCGCTGCGGGTGCGTGAACGCTCCGACAGCATCGACGTCATCGACTCGCCCCTGGCCTCCCGCATCTCCGCGCGCACCCCCGGGCGCGGGTACCTCGCGACGGCCGGTGAGGCTCCCGTCGAGTTCCAGAGCGCCTACAGCGGTGCGCCGCGCGAGCTCGGCACCACCGCGGCAGTGCACGTCCACCCCACGGTCGTGACTGCCTCGGGGCTGGACGAACTGCGCGACGGATGTGATGCCTGCCGCCCCGGACGGACGAGCGCCCGCAGCGACCTCGGGATGTTCGTCGACGAGGCCCTCGCCGCCGCACACCAGCTCCCACCGATCCACCGACCCGTGCTGCCGCCGCTGCCCGAGAATGTCGACGAACTTCTCGCCGAGACGAAGATCGTCGTCGGTCTCGACGCACTGACGGGTGAGCGACCGACGCCGGCGCCTCACTCGAACACGGCGGTGTGCGACAGGAGCGAATCCCTTTTCGGCGCATCGTCTTCGAGCGACGGGCATGATCGCGCGAAAGCAGCCGACGCGTTTGCGACGGACGACGGCCTGGCGCACGTCGTCGGCATCGCCGACCTGCCCGGTGCGCAGAGCCAACCCGCCGTCACCGTGCCGGCCGGGGTGCACGTCGGCCTCGCGGGAGCCCCTCGCAGCGGACGGACGAACGCCGCCGCGGCGCTCGCCCGGGCGGCGGTGTGCGGCACGGCCGCGGGCGCGACGACTCGCACAGCATCGACGTGGTGGGTCGGCCCCACCGACCCGATCGCGGCCGACGTCCACGTCGCATCCGACGACGCGGACGCCGTCATCCGCCTGCTCACGCACCTCGCCGAGGCGCACCCCGCGGGGCCGTCGAGCGTCGTCGTCATCGATGGATGGGAGGACCTGCACGCGACGCTGCTGCGTATCAACCACGGCCTGGCCGCCGAAGACCTGCTGAAACGCATCAGCGAAGGCCACCGTCACGGACACACGTTCATCGTCACGGGTGGTCGGCAGGTGCTCGCCTCGAAGCTCAGCGCGCTGCTCGACGTCAGGCTGGTGCTGCGCCAGAACGACGCGACGGAGTACTCACTCGCAGGACTGCGTCCCGCTCAGATCCCGGCGTCGATGCCGCCCGGGCGCGCGCTCGTCCTGCCCCACGGCCACCAGGTTCACCTGCGGCACGAACCTCAGCCGAACGGGCGGGCCACGATGTGACAGGCTTGAGGCATGTCAACCCGCGCCAAGATCGCCGTCGCCGGCCTCGTCGTCGCCGCCCTGCCCGTCGTCGTCGCGACGACCGGTTCGGCCGAGACGTCGCCGGCCTCCTCCCCCACCGCGGCGACGAGCACGTCCGCTGCGACGCCGTCGTCCGCGACCACGGGCGCGTCGCCCAGCGCCTCGTCGTCGGGATCTGCCTCCTCGTCGGCCGCCGCTGGGTCGACGCACGTCGACAAACCGCTGCAGCTACGCCTCGACGGCAAGACGGTCGACCCGTCCTCCGTGCCCGACGCGACGTCACTGTTCACCCGCGGCGAGCTCGCGCCGATCATCCCGCACCTCGACGGGGTGAGCGGCAGCGACGACACGCTCGAGTTGAACATCGCCGGTGAACCCTCTGACGACCGCAGCCACTTCGTCATCGCGCTGCCGCACACCGGTGAGTGGAAGGACGTCGAGGCCGCCTGGAAGCGTGACAAGGCCCTGCACGAGAAGCGCGCCCAGGCCAACCGCGGTCTCTACACGTTCTACGGCGAGGGCGCGCACGGCGTCAGCGATTCCTTCACCGACGGGACGACGACCTATGCGCTCGTGCGCACGGGGGAGGCTGCGGCGGTCGTTCGTTTCTCCGGCATCGGTTTCTCGACGCTGGCCGACTCGCACGCCGATTCGCGCCGCGCGTACACGACGAAGACCGTGCCCGCGCTCCTCGACCTGCTCGGCGCGAAGCTGCGAACCGGTGAGTCGACGAAGGATGCGGGTGCGTCGTCGAGCGCGACGAGTTCTGCGACGTCCCGCGGCTCGGCGAGTCCCCCGACGTCACCCGCCGGCTCTCAGAGCGCCGCGCCGTCCTCGACGTCCGCCTCGTAGCGCGGTAGCGGCAGCGCGACGACGAACGTCGCCACAGCAACGACGACGGTCGCGATGCCGAGCGCGGCGGCACCGCCGTCCATGAGGCTGAAGCCGATCGGCACGAGCATGGCGTTCCACAGCAGCGTCGGGGTCTTGACCAGTGACTTGGCACGCACCAGGCCGACGACGAGGGCCAGCACCGCTCCCCCGAGGACGACGAGCATGGCCGCCTCCGTGAGGGCGCGCGTCGTCGTGCTGGCCGATCCGGTGACGGCGCTCACGACCGACATGACGGCCATGACGAGGATGGCGGCCGCCGAGATCGCCGTGCCCGTAGCGGCGGCGAGCCAATGGGCGCGCGAGCCCTTCCAGGTGGGAGCGGGGATCGATGACGTCGAGCGGGTGGTGTCCACGCTTCCACTTTACGCCGCGACATTTACGAACATCGTGTGAGCAAAAGCTCACATAAGCACACAAAAAGTTCGGGCAAACCCCTTGTGCTCGCCCGCGCCAGGTGTGAACCTATAACGGAACACCTCCGCAGCGCGTCCCAGCGTCGCACTGTGGACACGCCGGCACCCCGGCAGCGTTCGAACCGACCCCGCCGGTTTCAGCGGAGACATCAAGGAGCAAGCCACATGGATTGGCGCAATCGCGCTGCGTGCCTGGACGAGGACCCGGAGCTTTTCTTCCCGATCGGCAACACCGGCCCTGCCCTGCAGCAGATCGAAGACGCCAAGGCTGTGTGCCGACGCTGCGAAGTGATCGACACCTGCCTGAAGTGGGCTCTCGAATCCGGTCAGGATGCAGGCGTCTGGGGCGGCCTCTCGGAAGACGAGCGTCGCGCTCTCAAGCGCCGCAACGCCCGCGCCCGCCGCGCCAGCTGACCTGAGCCCCGCGTCGACGACTGGCGGCACACCCTGGGTGTGACCGCCAGTTCTGTCATGTCCGGGCCCGGCTGCTGGTGCTGGGATCTGCGCGCCGGCGGGTGAACACGGCGATGAGCGACTGTGACCGATGATCGCACATGGGCACGAACATCGCCGATGGGGACGGGATTCGCGAAGGTAGACGAAAATCGCCGATGGGGACGGGATTCGCACACCGGGTAATGGTTGAGAATCGAGGACTTGGGGCGCGGCTGACGTAGGTCAGTTCGACGCAGGGACTGGACGCAGACGGGCGCTGAAGTGCGCGTCGGTGCCGCCGCCCTCGAGGCGATGCCAGGCGATCTCGCCGTGCAGATCCTCGACGAACGTCGTGACGATCTGCGTCCCGAGCCCGCTGCGCACGCGTGCTGACGCACCTGTCGGCGCGTCCGGGCCGGTACCGCCACGCTCGCCGCCGGGCGCACCTCCGCGCTCGTAGCCGCGGCCGTCGTCGATCACGTGGACGTCGAGCCGGTCGCCGTCGCGACGTGCCCGCACGGTGACGTTGCCGCCGGCGTCCCCGAGGCCGTGCTCGACGGCGTTCTGCACGAGCTCGCCGAGGACCATCGCGAGGGACGTCGCGTCCTCGCTCGAGAGCACACCGAAGGAGCCGTCGAGGTGGGAGGCCACCGAGGCGTCCGAGCGGCGGGCCACGTCGATGCTCGAGGCGAGGCCGCGGGCAGCGACGTCGTCGAAGTCGACCGTGCCACCGAAGCCCTCGCTGAGCGACTCGTGAACCGCGGCGATGACGCCGACACGGCGCCCCGCGTCGGCGAGGGCCTGACGGGCCTCCTCGTCGGGCAGCCGGCGCGCCTGCAGGCGCAGCACCGCGGCCACCGTCTGCAGGTTGTTCTTGACGCGGTGATGGATCTCGCGGATCGTCGCGTCCTTCGTCAGCAGTTCGCGGTCGCGACGGCGCAGCTCGGTGATGTCGCGCAGCAGCAGCGCCGCGCCGAGGCGGCGTCCGCCGGCCACGAGCGGCACGGCACGCACCATGACGGCGGCCGAGCCGCGCCGGAACTCCGCCTGCCAGGGGGCGCGGCCCGCGAGCACGACGGTGGCCTCCTCCGGCCCGTCGCTCGCCTTGACGCCGCGTTCGTCGAGCGCGGTGGCGAGAAGCAGGCCGGGGATGTTGCTCTCCACCCCGAGCCTGCGGAGCGCCGAGACCGCGTTGGGGCTCGCGTAGGTGACGCGACCGCTCGCGTCGAGCTCGACGACACCGTCGCCGACGCGCGGCGCACCTCCCCGACCGCCCATGACGCCGCCGCCGTCGGGAAAGGTGCCCTCGGCGATCATGCGGAACAGCGCCTCCGCGAGCGCCACGTAGCGCGTCTCCAGGCGGCCGCGGCGACGCACGTTGCCCAGGCGCATGTGGCACCCGAGAACCGCGATGACGCGTCCGCCGCGCCGCACGGGCACGAGGCGCCGTGAGACCGGCTCGCCTTCGACCACGATGTCCACGCGCGTCTCCGCACCCTGGAGGCGAGCGCGATCGAGGCCCACCTGCAGATCGTTCGAACGGGCGGCGTCCTCAACGCCGTCACTCACGTCGGAGGCGTCCGCGCGGGCTTCACCCTCACGCAGCCCCCGCTCGACAGAGGTGCCTGCGCGAGCAGCAACCTCAGCGACGCCACCACGATCGGCATCGTCCTGTGTCTGCGACGAGTCGAGTTCCTGCGGCCTGGCGCCGACGAGGTCGTCGGCGAACAGGCTGACGCCCGTCGTCGGGCGTACGTGCGCCGCGACCTGCCACCCGGCGTCGCCGCGCACCCACATCATGAGGTCGCCGAAGGCGAGGTCGGCGAGCAGCTGCCAGTCGCCGACGAGCAGGTGCAGCCACTCGTGGTCGGCCTCGTCGAGTGACGAGGCCGACCCGAGGACGTCCTGCATCGTCGCGTTCACCGCGCTCAGTCGCGCTCCCCTGCCGCAGCGCGCGTCAGTGAGCGCATCGTGCGCAGCGCCACCGACATCGGGGCCAGGCGGGCCGCCGAGTTCTGCACGCCCGTCACGGCGGCGCGGGCACGCTCGACGGCGAGCGAGTGGCGCTGCGCCCACTGCTGCCAGCGCTCCTGCGTCGTCTGCGATGCCTCCGACTCGGCGAGCACATCCCGTGTGAGGTCGGCGAGCACCGCGTACGCGTCGTCGCGCACGGCGCCGCGCGCCAGCGCGTCCCAGCGGTCGTCACGCGGCAGCTCGGCGATGGCGTCGAGCATGCGGCCGAGGCCGATCTGGGCGCCGCCGTAGTAGTACGCCGCGGCGACATCCTCGACGTCCTCACCGAGGTCACGCGCGAGCTCGACGATGTCGAGCAGGACGAAGTCGTCGAGCAGGGCCGCCGCACGTCGCGCGAGCGCCGTCGGGACGCCCTCGCCGACGAGCTGGTCGACCTCGGCCTCGAACTTCTCGCGCCCGACGCCGACGACGAGGTCGGGCACCTTCGGCGACAGCTGCTGCACGGGTCCGCGGTAGCGCTCGACGAGCGTCTCGATCGGCGTGTGCTCCACCTCGTGGTGGACGAACCAGCGCGTCGCCCGGTCGAGCAGGCGGCGCAGACGCAGCAGCAGCCTTGACTGCACCTGCGTGCTGATGACGTGGTCGAGCGCCTCCACGTCGTCGATGAAGCTCTGCGCGTCGAACACCTCACGCGCGACCACGAAGGCCTTGACGATCTCCTCGGCCCGGGCGCCCGTCTCCTCGACCGCGCGGTGGACGAAGGTGATGCCGCCGCGGTTGACGAGGCCGTTGACGAGCGAGTTCGTGATGATCTCGCGCCGCAGCGGGTGGTTCTCCATCGTCGTGGCGTACGGCTCGCGCAGCGCCTCGGGGAAGTAGCCGAGCAGCTCACGCACGAGCCACGGGTCGTCGACGAGCTCGCTCGCGCCGACCTCGTTCTTCAGCCGTAGCTTCGAGTACGCGAGCAGCACGCTGAACTCCGGCGACGTCAGCCCCTCGCCGGCCTCGAGGCGCCGATCGATCTCGGCCTCGTCGGGCAGGAACTCGAGCTCGCGGTCGAGGAAGCCGTCCGACTCGAGGTCGGCGATGAGCCGGCGGTGCACGTGCAGCATCTGCGGGCCCTGCACGCGAGCGTTGCCGAGCAGCGTGTTCTGGTCCGTGTTGTGACGCAGCACCTTCGAGCCGACCTCGTCCGTCATCGAGGCGAGCAGCTCGTTGCGCTCCTCGAGCGCGAGCGCACCGTCGCGCACGGCGTCGGCGAGCAGGATCTTGATGTTGACCTCGTGGTCGCTCGTGTCGACGCCGGCCGAGTTGTCGATGGCGTCGGTGTTGACGCTGACGCCGTGCTGTGCCGCCTCGATGCGCCCGCGCTGGCTGACGCCCAGGTTGCCGCCCTCACCGATGACGCGCACGCGCAGGTCGCGACCGTCGACGCGCACGGCGTCGTTGGCACGGTCGCCGATCTCGGCGTTCGTCTCGTCGGAGGCCTTGATGTACGTGCCGATGCCACCGTTCCAGAACAGGTCGACGGGGGCGAGCAGCACCGCGCGCATCAGATCGTTCGGCGTCATCGTCTCGACGCCGTCGTCGATGCCGAGCGCCTCGCGGATCTGCGGTGTCAGCTTGATCTGCTTGGCCGAGCGGGAGAAGACGCCGCCGCCCTCGGAGATGAGGTCGCGCGAGTAGTCCGACCACGACGAGCGCGGCAGCTCGAACAGGCGGCGCCGCTCGGCATACGACGCGGCAGCGTCCGGGTTGGGGTCGATGAAGATGTCACGGTGGTCGAAGGCGGCCACGAGTCGGATGTGCTCCGACAGCAGCATGCCGTTGCCGAACACGTCACCACTCATGTCGCCGACGCCGACGACGGTGAAGTCGTCGCTCTGCGTGTCGTGGCCCAGCTCGCGGAAGTGGCGCTTGACCGACTCCCACGCGCCGCGGGCGGTGATGCCCATCGCCTTGTGGTCGTAGCCGTTCGAACCGCCCGAGGCGAAGGCATCGTCGAGCCAGAAGCCCTCGCGACGAGCTACGGCGTTGGCCTTGTCGGAGAACGTCGCGGTGCCCTTGTCGGCGGCGACGACGAGGTAGGGGTCGTCGTCGTCGTGGCGCACGACGTCCTGCGGCGCGATGATCGTGTCGCCGTCACGGTTGTCGGTGACGCTGAGCAGACCGCCGATGAAGGCCTCGTAGGCCTCGACGCCCGCGGCGAGCCATGCCTCGCGATCCGCCGGGTCGGGTAGCTGCTTCGCGACGAAACCGCCCTTCGACCCGGTCGGCACGATGACGGCATTCTTGACCATCTGCGCCTTGACGAGGCCGAGGATCTCGGTGCGGAAGTCCTCGAAACGGTCGCTCCAGCGCAGCCCGCCGCGCGCGACGAGCCCGAAGCGCAGGTGCACACCCTCGACCTTCGGGCCGTAGACCCAGATCTCGAACATCGGCACGGGCGCGGGGATGCCGGGAACGTCGGCGCAGCGGATCTTGAACACGAGCTCCGCACACTCACCGGAGAGCAACTTCGGCGTGTACGCGTTCGTGCGCACGATCGCCATGATGACGCCCTCGAGTGTGCGCAGGATGCGGTCGTGGTCGAGGCTCGCGACATCCGCGAGACCGTCGGCGAAGCGCTGGCGGACGGCCTGCGTCTGCGCCTCTCGCTCGTCGGCGTCGAGGGAGGGGTCGAAGCGCGCCTCGAACAGGCGCACGAGCAGCGACGTCAGATCCGTGTTCGCGAGCAGCGCCGCGACGACGTACTCGTAGCTGAGCGAGAACCCGATCTGACGCATGTAGCGCGCGAGCGCCCGCAGATGGTTGATCTGACGCCACGACAACCCGGCCGCGAGGACGAGCTGGTTGAGCGCGTCGTTCTCGGCCTGCCCGCGCCAGGCGGCGAGCACCGTCTCCATGACGTTCGTGCGCCGACGCGCGCTCTCCTGCGGCGTGTTGCCCCACATCGCCGTGCGATCGGCGACAAGGCCGAAGTCGTAGACGTGGCAGGTGGAGCCGTCGGCGCGCGTCAGCGTGTACGGACGCTCGTCCGAGACCTGCACGCCGAGGTTCGTGAAGATCGGGAATACCTCGGTGAGCATGAGCGGCTCGTTGCGGAAGATCTTGAGGCGTCGCTCGCGCGAGTCGACCTTGTCGGTGCCGTACAGCGTGAGCGCCGCGTCGTCGTCACCGAGGCGTTCGAGCCGGCGCATGTCGGCGACGGCCTGACGGGGGGTGAAGTCGTCGGAGTAACCGGCCGGGAACCCGTCTGCGAAGGTCGAGACGAGCTGGCGGGCATCGACGTCCGCGAGCCCCTCCTCCGCGTGCGCGGCCTGCGTGACGCGCTCGCTCCACGTGCGCGTCACCTCGAGGACGGCGGCGCGGATGTCGTCCGCACTGACGTCCGGGATCGCCGTCCCACGCGGCAGGCGCACCGTGTAGTAGATGCGTGCGAGCGCCTCGGAGGTGACGCGGGCGGTGTAGTCGACCGTCTCCGAGCCGTACGCCTGGGCGAGGTGCTGTGCAATGGCCTCGCGCACGCGGGTGTTGTAGCGATCGCGCGGCAGGTAGACGAGGACGGCGACGAAGCGGCCGTAGTCGTCATTGCGCAGGAAGACGCCGACGTGACGGCGCGCCTGCAGGCGCACGACCTCCGTGGCGATCTCGTAGAGGCGCTCCGAGGAGGTCTGGAACAGCTCGTCGCGCGGGTAGCTCTCGAGCACGTGGAGCAGGTCGCGGCCCGAGTGCGAGTCGGGCGAGTAGCCCGCCCGGCGGATCACCTTGGCGACGCGCTCGGCGACGATCGGGATGCTCGACGGCGACGCCGCGTAGGTGCGGGCGGTGTGCAGGCCGAGGAAGCGACGCTCGCCGGTGACGTTGCCCGCCTCGTCGAATGTCTTCACGCCGACGTAGTCGAGGTAGGCGTCACGATGCACGCGCGAACGCGAGTTGGCCTTCGTCAGCGTGAGCAGCTGCGGCGAACGCGCCGCGGCGCGACTCTGCGGCGTCATCCGCTCGAACCCGCGCGGCGCGTCGGAGGCCGAGCGCAGGATGCCGAGGGCGCTGCCGTCGACGGGACGCAGCACGTCCTCGCCGTCGACGACGTCGAGGGCGTACTCGCGATAGCCGAGGAAGGTGAAGTTGTCCTCGGAGAGCCAGGTGAGGAAGCGGCGCACGTCGGCCGTCGCGAACTCCGGCACCGACACGGGCGGGTTGGCTCCGAGGTCGTCGACGATGGCGAGCGCCTGGTCGCGCATGCGCTGCCAGTCGTTCGCGGCGGCGCGCACGTCGTCGATGACGTCGCTGATCGTGCGCTCGATCTCGTCGGCGCCCGTGAAGTCGCCCAGCGGCGAGATGTGCAGGTAGACCCACGACTCCTCGCTCTCGCGCTGGCCCTCCGGCACCGTGTCGGTCTGGCCGGGCAGGCGCACCGCGCCGGGACGCTTACCGCTGCGGCGCGCGAAGCACAGCTGCCCCGAGGCGTCGCGCCGCACCGCCATCTGCGGGTGCAGCAGGTCGCCGATGCCGGCGCCACGCGAGGTGACGGCGGCGACGATCGAATCGACGACGAACGGCATGTCGTCCGTGACGACGCGGATGACGGCGCCCGCAGTGAGACGGTTGACGCCCCCGTGCTCGACGGCGTCGTCGATGAGGGAGGCGGGCAGATCCCCCTCGACCTCGACGATCGAGTGCGCACCGGCGCGGCGCTGCGCGGCCTGCATCTGGCCCTCGACCACCCAGGCCAGGTGGTCGAGCGACTTGCCGGCCAGCTCGGCCGGAGGGATGTCGCCCAACACCCCCTGGACGATCTCGAGCGCGACCCCGGTGCGGGCCTCGACGTCGGACAGAGCAGGCGTTGGAGCCTCGGCAGACATGACCTCTCCTGGCAGAGCGACGGGCGGTACGACGCTGTACCGCTGCCGTCGACTCTAACGCGCCCCGGCGACGTCGACGGCCTTCGGCGACGTCGACGGCCTTCGGTGTCGCAGACTTCACCGACGCGCCAGGACGCCTCGCGTCGTCGTCCACAAGCTGGGGGCTCGGGCTCGGCACGTTGTCGGTGCCGGCGCCTACGGTGGGGTTCATGGAATCACTCACCGCCGCACCCACGGACGTCGCCCCGCAGCTCACCCGGGCTGCGCTGCGACTGCTCGACGTCACGTTCGAGCCTGCGGCGGTGTGCAGCGGTGAACGCTTCGATCTCGTCGTCGAGGCGTTGAGCGATCAGTTGAGCGACACCGCGACGGCGCTGCTGGCCACCGCTCCCCTGCCACCGTTCCGCGCGCCCGAGCTGCCTCATATCGCCGGGGCGACGACGCGTCGCGCGGGGGTGACGTTGCGGCGCGCCGTCGAGGAGGGCACGCTGCCCGGCAGCGGCCGCTCCTTGACCACGAGCCGTGACGATCTGCTCGACGTCGAACGCTCGATCCGCGACCTCGTGAGCACGCACCCACAGCTCGCGTCCACGGCAGCGCTGCCCTGCGCGGACGCGGTGGGGCGCCTCGCGCGCGTCGTCTCCACCTACGCCCACGGCTACGCGCGGGTGGCTGCCGCGCTCGCACGGCCCGGCTGCTCTCGTGAGGCGGCCGCCGACGCGGCGGCCCGCACCGAACGAGCGCTCGTGCGCTGCCTCGATCGCTGCGGTGACACGCGGGCCCTGCGCTGAGCGCGGGCACGCTCCGCCGGGGGCCGCTCAGAGCAGTGCGCGTACCGCGTCGATCTCGCTCGCGTCGTACCAACTGAGTTCGAGGTCGGCGTCGTCGCTCACCTGCTCACCCTCGTCGCCGACGAGGAAGCACGCGACATCGCGCAGCGTCACGTCGCCGTCCACGACGACGCGGCCGGGGAGTGCGCCGCCACCGGTGGAGGCCGCGGGCCTCACTCGAGCGTCCGGCACGTCGACGACCACGACGACGACGCGGCGCCCGGCACAGCCTGCGGCTGCGAGTTGCGTCGCGATGTGCTCGTGCAGTTCCTCGTCGCCGTGCGGGGCGAGCGCGCGCACGTCGTCGGTGACGGCGAACGCCGCCTCCACCGTCAGAGCCGAGGTGGCGAGCGCCGCGACACCGTCAGCGGTCACGGGGCAGTACAGGCGAGTCATCGGAAAGCCTTTCGAGCGGTGGGGCGACGCCTCGAGCCTAGCGGCGCCGCCATGCGCGACGACGACGCGTCGCATGCGGTGCCACGTCGGCGCCCAGCTCGCTCGCGAGATCGCGCACGGCGGCGAGGTACGGTGCGCCATCAGCGCCCTCGAGCAGGGTTCCGCGCAGCACCGCGGCGTCCAGCGCATCGCGCACGTCGGGCAGCACCGCCACGGGTCGCACACCGAGGAAGCGTTCCAACGCGTCCGCGACGACCGACGAGGCGCTCCCGCCGACCGCTCGTTCGCGGGCCTTCGACACGACGACGCGGACGTCGTCGTGCAGGTCGATGATCGCCGGCGCGTGTTGCACGAACCGTTGCAGCGAGACAGGGTCGCAGCCGGCGAGCGCGACGACGTGGTCGGCGCGCGCGAACGCCTCACTCGAGACCCCGACCCGGGAGGGAGCGACGGTGTCGAACAGCAGGCTCTCGTCGGCCTCGACCTCGGCCGCCACGTCGATGACGACCCAGCGGTAGTGCTGGGCGGCGAGATCGAGGACGCGGCCGAGGTGAAATCGGGTCAGCTCGTGCCAGCGCCCGGAATGCCCTATGCCGGTGAGCACGTCGAAGCCGGGCGTGACGTGCGCGGCGATGGAACGTAACTGGTGCAGGTTGAGGGTGCCCGCATCGACGAGACGCGCGGCCGCGAGCACGCCGGGTGCCTCGTCGAGCAGCCCGAGATGCGCCGAGCAGGACGGCGCGACTGTGTCGGCGTCGACGAGCAGCGTCGGCCCGCTCTCGCTCAGGGCCTGCGCGAGATGGGTGGCGCACGTCGTGCGCCCCGGAGCGCCGGGCGGGCCCCACACGACGACGGTGGTGCTCGTCGGCGATGACGCGGCCGCTGCGCCGTCATCGGGCCCGTCGGTGGCCAGGCTCGTCTCGGCCTGTTCTGCGGCGGCCGAGAGCTCGTGCTCGGCGGGGCCGGTGTGCGCGAGGGTCTCGAAGGCCTGCTCCAGCTCGCCCGATCCGACGACGTGGGTCCGTCGCAGGGACCACGCCTCGCACTGGCGAGCGTCCAGAGCGGATGTGGCTGAGACGACACCGAGCACCGACGCACCCCGCACGGTCAGTTCCGCGACGACGCTGCCGTTCATGCCCGGGAAATCAGGGCTGATCGCGGCGACGGTGACGGCGCCCGACTCGGCGGCGCTGAGTAGTTCGGTGACATCGGCGCAGCGCCGCACGAGGGTCGCGTCCTCGACGGAGGCGAGCTCCTCGGCGAACCGCGCCTCGAGACGCGCCGAGATCGCGGTCGCGACGGTGCACACCGTCATCGTCGTCACGAGCGGGCCGCCGAGTCGAGCGGCACCAGCGTGATGCGCGCGCCCGAGTTGACGGCATCGATCATTGCCGGCAACGACTCGCGCGGGACGAGGATCTCGACGGGCGAGCCGTCGGCGACGGCGACGACACCGCCGCTGCGCGAACCGACGTGCGACACCAGGGCCCGCTCGACGCTCTGGTGCGGCTTGTCGAAGCCGGTCGAGCCGGCGCCCTCCTTCTTGTCCGAAACCCAGACCTCGACGTCCCCGCCGGAGCGGATGACGTCGGCCTGCCCGCGCTCGACGTTGACCGACAGGGCGCGAACCGTCACACCGGAGGCGTCCCCGACGGCGTTCTTCGGCACGAGCTCCCCGGCCCCGACGGCGCGCTGGACGACGCCGCCCGGCTGGGTCGCGCTCGACAGGTACTGCCCGCCGCGATCGTCGAGACGAACCCTCGTCGGCACGAGGTCGGACGAGGTGAGGCGCTGACCAGGCACGAGGGCGCTCTTCGCACTCCACACCTGCACCGAATCGTCGAACGAGCCGATGACACGCAACGTGCCGAGCACGCCGAGGGCGAGCAGCACGATGCCTACGACCCAGCGCACGTCCTTCATGCCGGTCGGCACGAACCGCCGCGCCGCCTGCGCCCCCGGCGAGACGTCCTTCAACCTGCGTACCCCACGCTCACCCACGATGTTCCTCCTCGTTCGTCCACAGCCGAGATCCATCGTCACGCGGGCGAGCGGGCCCGACGCCTAGAATGATCGTCAGGTTTTGGTAAGAATCTCCGCACCCGTCGAAAGGCACCCCATGGCGCAGCGCTTCGTCCAGATCGCCGACGTGGCGGAGACCCTCAACGTCTCGGCGCGGCAGGTCTACGGACTCGTCAAGTCGGGTGAGCTGCCGGCGATCAAGATCAACAACCAGTGGCGCGTCGAGGCAGCCGAGGTGGAGCGCTACATCGAACGCGCCTACGCCGCAACGCGATCCGCCGTCGCCGCCGGCGGAATGGGCGAGGACTTCTGAGGGCTCGACGTTCGTCCACGCGCGCCTGATCACCTGCTCGGGGGGCCGGCGTGAGGTGTGAACTCAGTCAGCGGCAGCGGCTCAGCGTCCGCTGGCGTTGACGTCGATCCACGCGAGATGGGCGAGCGGGAGCACGAGACTCGCCGCGCCGCGCGCCGGGGTGAGGACGACGTGATCGGCGCTCACCGCGTCGATCGTCCCGACGATCGTGTGCCCGCCGAGGCGATGCCAGGCGAGAGGGGCACGTGAACGCGCCATGGCACGCAGCACGCTGCTCCATCCGCGTCCGATCGACGAACCGTCGGCCGCGACGTGGGGGCGCCCCAGCCCGCTGACGCAGGCGATCGCACTGACGGGCACGAGACGGAGCCCGGCACGCACGAGGTCGTCGACACCGTGCACCGCATGCACGCCGTCACGATCGAGAGCGAGCCAGCCCTCCCCCACGTCGAGGAGGTGCCCGCGCAGAGTCTCGGTGCCGACGCTCAGTGCGACGACACTGCCGATCCCGGCACGCAGCCGGTCGACCAGCGTGACGCCGGCGTGCTCGACGCGCACGCTCTCAGCGACCTCTGCCCGCGCCTCGGCACGTTCCTGTGCCTCCTGGGCAGCCTCGAGGTCGGCCAGCAATCGCTCCATTCGCATGGCTCGACGCTAGAGCAGCGAGGAGCTCGGACGGGCGAAAAAAGTTTTTCATCTTCCACGCCCCCACTCGACACGATGTGTCGTTACATTGCATTCATCGACATCACACGTCACTGAACGTCATCGTTCGTCATGGATGTTGATCGGCGGCGACACGAGTCGCGCCGAGGCGCATGACGCGACGACGAAGGCGGAACGCGATGATCACGACGACCAGGGCGAGCACGTCGAACCCCTCGAACACACCTGTCACGCCGCAGCAGCTGAGGAGCGCCGGCATCCTGGCGGGCCTCAGCGCACCGCTGCTCGCGACAGCAGCCGTGGCCGTCGCCGTCACGACCCGACGGGCGCTGCCCGGGCCCGGCGCGACGAGCGAGGACGTCATCGGCGTCGCCGCGGGCGCCGTCCTCACGCTCGCGCTGGCCCGCCTGGCGTGGCTCAGTCTTCGCTCTGCCCTCGACCTGCGGTGCGAGGCACGGCTGCTCGTGGCGGGCGACCTCGAGTGTGGCCGATCGGCGCTCGTCCGAGTTCAGGTCTGCGATTCGCGCTCTGTCGTGGCGCGCTCTGCACCGGTAACGGCGGACGCGACGGGGTCGAGAACCCGCACGGCGAGTCTGTTCCTCGCCGTCGCGGCACTCATCACCGTCGGCGCGCAGTCGGCCGGGGCCGCCGAACCCGCGCCGCGCCCGTCGTTCTCCGTCTCGGCCGAGGTGATGCCGCCCGCCTCGGCCTCTGTCACCGACGCAGCGGCCCCTTCCGGGGCGGTCTCGCCAGCGGCCGCCACTCCCTCGGGCGCGGCACCTGCGTCTGGCACAACCAGCTCGCACTGGCCCGACCGCGAGGCCCCCGACGTCGACGCCCCGGACTTCGAAAACCCCGACCTCGACGCCCCTGACCTCGACTCCCCCGCGTTCGGTTCCCCAGCGTCCGTGTCGGCCCCGTCCGAGGCACGCACATCCGACTCGGCCACGTCCGACACGCCCCAGCCAGCGGTGCCGCGTCCCGGCTGGACGCCGAATCCGTTCAGTACCTCGAACGAGCTGTCCGCCATCGTGCTGGGCACGCCGCGCGGTTCAGGCACGGCCGCGGAACACAGGACGCACGTCGTCGTGCGCGGCGACACGCTGTGGAGCATCGCGGCGTCCTACCTCGCCCCGGGCGCACCGGCGGAAGACGTCGCGGCGTCCCTGCCGGGCTGGCTCGAGGCCAACCCGCTGCTGCGGCTCGATCCGGACACGATCGAGGTCGGCCAGCAGCTCACCCTTCCTGCGTCCTTCGTCTCGACCACCTCAGCGTTCGGAGCCCACCGATGACCACCCTCACCCTCGAACGAGCGAGTGTCGCACCCCCGCGCGCGGCCCACGAAATGCCGCGTGAACTCGATCTGCACGAGATCGGCGGGTTGCTCGACGGCTCGCTGCGCGTCGCCGACGTGCCGGCCATCAGCGCGCGCCTCGCGGTCGACGTCAGCCGCGAGCGCCTGCCGCACCGCGGCGAGCACGACGAGATCTTCGGCCCGCAGCACACGGCGACGTCCGCGTTGCCGGACGCACGGGTGTGGACGCAGCGCTTCGCCCTGGCGCTCGTCGAGGCTCTGGCGGGGCGTCGCTCACCGACGCAGCTCACGCCGCACACGAACACGGACGTGCTGGCGCGCATCCAGCGACGCCACCGCACGACACTGCGTCGCGGTGCCGCGCCCGGACCGACGGGCGTGCGGCGCGTTCAGGTGTGCCAGCCGTGCGACGGCGTCGTCGAAGCGGCCGTCGTCGCCCGCGTCAACGGCCGTGCGACGCCGATCGCCCTGCGCCTCAACGGGGTCGACGGGCGCTGGCAGGTCACCGTCCTCGAGCTGATCTGAGCGTGTCCGCGCCTCAGCGCTTGCGCTTCTTACCGCCCTTGCTCTTGCGGCTGCGCGCTGCGGAGCGACGCTGTTCGCGCGACATCTGCTCCTCGTCGTCCATGACGTGCCCGTCCTTGGCGACGACGTGATCCTCAGCGAGGCCCTCCTCGTTGGGCGCCGTGAAGTGCAGCTGCTCCTGCTTGGGTGCGGGCGTGGATGCCTCGACCTCGGCGGGGTCGACGTCGACGTGGAAGAACAGCTGCGTGGACTCCTCCTTGATCGACTCCGTCATCGCCTCGAACATCTGGAAGCCCTCGCGCTGGTACTCGACGAGCGGGTCGCGCTGAGCCATCTGCCGCAGGTGGATGCCCTCCTTGAGGTAGTCCATCTCGTACAGGTGCTCGCGCCACTGGCGGTCGAGGACGGTGAGCACCACGCGTCGTTCGACCTCGCGCGCAACGCTCGAACCGAGGAAGGCGACGCGGTCGTCGAACGCGTGCTGCGCATCGGAGCGCAGTTCCTCGCCGAGGATCTCCGGCGTGATGCCGGCGCGCCCGCCGAGCTCCGCCTCGAGCTCCTCGAGACCGATCGTGATCGGGTAGAGCTCCTCGAGGGCGCCCCAGAGTCGCTCGAGATCCCAGTGCTCGGAGAAACCGTCCGCGGTCGCCGTCGCGACGTACGTGTCGATCGTGTCGTTGATGAAGTGGCGCATCTGGCCGTCGATGTCACCCTCGAGCACACGCTTGCGTTCGGCGTAGATCGTCTCACGCTGACGGTTGAGCACGTCGTCGTACTTGAGGACGTTCTTGCGGATCTCGAAGTTCTGGCCCTCGACCTGGCCCTGGGCGGACTGGATCGAGCGGGAGACGATCTTGTTCTCGATCGGCTGGTCGTCGTCCATGCCGGAGCCCGACATGAACCGGTCGACGAGCGCCGCGTTGAACAGGCGCATGAGGTCGTCCTGCAGCGACAGGTAGAAACGCGACTCACCGGGGTCGCCCTGGCGACCGGAGCGTCCGCGGAGCTGGTTGTCGATGCGGCGCGACTCGTGACGCTCGGTGCCGAGGACGTACAGGCCGCCGAGTTCCTTCACCTCGTCGTGCTCGGCCTTGACCGCGGCCTCCGCCTTCGCGAGGGCCTCGTCCCAGCTCGCCTCGTACTCCTCGGGCGTCTCCTCCGGGTCGAGGCCCCGCTGCTTGAGCGCGGCGACGGCCATGAACTCGGGGTTGCCACCGAGCATGATGTCGGTGCCTCGACCGGCCATGTTGGTCGCCACGGTGACGCCGCCCTTGCGCCCGGCCTGCGCGACGATGGCGGCCTCACGCTCGTGGTGCTTCGCATTGAGCACCTCGTGCGCGACGCCCTTCTTGCGCAGCAGCTCCGACAGGCGCTCCGACTTCTCGACGCTCGTCGTACCGACGAGGACTGGCTGGCCCTTGCGGTGACGCTCGGCGATGTCGTCGGTGACGGCACGGAACTTCGCGTCCTCGGTGCGGTAGATGCGGTCGGGCTGGTCGACGCGCTGCGGCGGGTTGTTCGTCGGGATCGTGACGACGCCCAACTTGTAGATCTGGTACAGCTCGGCGGCCTCGGTCTGGGCCGTACCCGTCATGCCCGACAGCTTGTCGTACATGCGGAAGTAGTTCTGCAGCGTCACCGTCGCGAGCGTCTGGTTCTCGTTCTGGATCTCGACGCCTTCCTTGGCCTCGATCGCCTGGTGCACACCCTCGTTGTAGCGACGTCCGGCGAGCATGCGGCCGGTGTGCTCGTCGACGATGAGGATCTCGCCGTTCATCGCGACGTAGTCCTTGTCGCGCTTGAACAGTTCCTTCGCCTTGATGGCGTTGTTGAGGTAACCGATGAGCGGCGAGTTCTGCGCCTCGTAGAGGTTTTCGATGCCGAGCAGGTCCTCGACCTTCTCGATGCCCGGCTCGAGCAGGCCGACGGTCTTCTTCTTCTCGTCGATCTCGTAGTCGCCCGGCTTCGTGATCTTGCCGTCCTTGCCCTTCTCCGCGCGCGTCAGGTGCTCGACGATCGAGGCGAACTCGACGTACCACTTCGTCGCCGCGTCGGCAGGGCCGGAGATGATGAGCGGCGTGCGGGCCTCGTCGATGAGGATCGAGTCGACCTCGTCGACGATGGCGAAGTTGTGGCCGCGCTGCACGAGCTCGTCCGTCGACCAGGCCATGTTGTCGCGCAGGTAGTCGAAGCCGAACTCGTTGTTCGTGCCGTACGTGATGTCCTTGTTGTACTCGTCTCGGCGCTGCGCCGGCGTCATCGACGACAGGATGCAGCCCGTCTCGAGCCCGAGCGCGCGGTGCACGCGGCCCATGAGCTCGGACTGGTACTCGGCGAGGTAGTCGTTGACGGTGACGACGTGGACGCCCTTGCCTTCGATCGCGTTGAGGTAGCTCGGCAGTGTCGCGACGAGCGTCTTGCCCTCACCGGTGCGCATCTCGGCGACGTTGCCCATGTGCAGCGCGGCACCACCCATGATCTGCACGTCGAAGTGACGCTTGCCGATCGTGCGCTTGCTCGCCTCGCGCACGGCGGCGAACGCCTCGGGCAGGATCTGATCAAGGCTCTGCCCGTCCGCGAGTCGCTTGCGGAACCGGTCGGTCTCCTCCCGCAGTTCGGCGTCGGTGAGCTTTTCGAAATCCTCTTCGACGATGTTCACCTGAGCGGCGATCGCCTCGAGCTTCTTGAGCGTTCGTCCTTCGCCGGCGCGCAGAACACGTTCGACAACCTTGGGCACGCGAGCCTCCGTAAATCGTTGATCGATCACCTCGGGCGACGGGCCGTTCTCACGGGCCCTCACGCGAGGTGGCGCCCGACGCGCGGGCACAGTTCCCCTAAGAGTAATGGGTGAGCGGCGGCGCCGCCCCGTCAGAGTCCGCTGGGTCGGGTGCGTCTGCGGTTGCCTGTTCCCCCGGCGCCTGAAGCAGCAGCGCGCGCGCCTCGGCGCGCGAGGACACCCCGAGCGTGCGATAGATCCGGGCAAGGTGGTTGCGCACGGTGTTCTCCGACAGGAAGAGCGTCGCGGCGATGCTGCGGTTCGAGCGGCCACGAGCCACAAGGTCGAGCACCTCGCGTTCGCGCGCGGACAGGGCATACGTCGGGTGGGGCGCCCGGGCGAGGGCGCATGCCACCGCCCACACCTGAGCCGCTCGCTCGGGTGCCACGTACGGCTCGTCGGCACGCAACATCCGGGCGAGCGCCGCTTCGTCGAGTGGCGTGGGCACCTCGGCGAGCACACCGTGAACACCGCAGCGGATGGCGGTGGCGAGGATGTCGTCGTCCTCGGTGACGACGAGCAGGTGCTCGGGGGTGGCGTGTTCGAGCTGCGCGAGCAGCTCCGCGGCGCTGCGCGGCGCACACCACCGCCACGGCACCTGGCCGCCGGTGATGACGCCGGCATCAGGTCGGCGACCCCTGAGAAGGTCGCGCGGCGCGCCGGCGACGTTCATCGTTCGAGCCTGTTGGACGAGAGCGCTCGCGTGCACGAACCCGACCCCATGGAGGCGTCAGGGCGCGTTCGCCGGGCGGCGGGCGGTCCGTGACGCACCCGCAGCCCGGCGTCATCGGGCGCGCTGCTCAGGCTGTCTCCTCCAGCGTGTCCGGTGCTTCGTCGACGACGTCGAGGTGGATCACTCCATAGCTCCACCCACGGCGGCGGTAGACGAGGCTCGGACGACCGCTGCTCTTGTCCTGGTAGAGGTAGAAGTCGTGGCCGACGAGTTCCATCTCGCGCAGGGCCTCGTCGACGTCCATGGGCGCGCTCGCGTGCACCTTCTCGCGCAGCTGCACCGGGCAGTCCGGATCCTCACCGAGCTGGGCGGCCTCCGGCGCGTCGTCGCGCGTGTCGGGCATGATCTCGAGCACCGGCAGATCCGCCGTCGCCTCCGCGACGGACATCGTGCGGTGCTGGCCGCGCTGGATACGACGACGGTCGTGCTGGCGGCGCAATCGCTCACCGAGCTTTCCCATGACGAGGTCGAGGGCCGCGTACTCCTCGTCCGCCGACGCCTCCGCGCGCACGACGGACCGCTTCGAGCGGCACGTCACCTCGACGCGGTAGGCCTCCTTGGCGCGGCGCGGGTTCGGCTCGTGCGTGATGACGACGTCGCAGCGCATGACGCGCGGGTCGAGCTGCGGAACCTTGGCCAGCTTGTCCTCGACGTGTCGCGCGAGGCGGGCAGGAACCTCGACGTGTCGGCCGGTCACGGTGATCTCCATGGAAATCGACTCCTCGGATCGAGAGAAACTTCGGTGAGAAATCGGCCCCGTCAGCCCGGCTGCAGGCGTCGGGAGCCGCTTCGTGCGCGCCACCACCTCCTGCGGGGATGCTTGTTCGATGTCCTCCAACCTAACCCCCCATCGACGCCCGGGGAAGGGTTCGGGAACGGTCGATTCCGGCCGCCCCCGCTGCGGGCGCCGGCGGGGTGTGATCGTCCCGCGGTCAGCCTGCCGAGCGGGCGTTCGGCTCGTGCGGCGTCGCCGCGAGCGCCGCGACGGCGACGACCCGCACGCCCGCTCGTTCCAGCGTCGCGTGCGCCGCGGCGAGCGTCGCGCCGCTCGTCACGACGTCGTCGAACAGGACGACGCGCGCGCCGGCGCGCACGAGACGCTCCGCCGTCCGCGGCTCGATCCTGAAGGCCCCTTCGACGTTGCGGCGTCGCTCGGCGAGAGTCAGCCGCGCCTGATCCGCGACGCCCCGATCGCGGTGGCGCAGCAGTCTCCGTCCGCTGACGAGGCTGGTGCCCCGACACACGGCGTCGCACAGTTCGCCCAACGGAAAGCGTCCCCGCTCACGGTAGGCCGCGGCCCGGGACGGAATGGGCACGAGGACGAGTGGCCCGGCGCCGGCCGATGGCCGCGCGCCCAGCGCGGCATCTTCGAGTGTGGCGTCGGTGAGTGCGCGAGCGAGCGAGCGGCGCGCGAGGCGCACGAGGACGTCGAGGCCGTCGCTGCGTCCACGATCCTTGAACGCCGTGATGGCCTCGCGCAACGGCCCGTCGAACGCCGTAGCGACGGCGACGTCGAGTTCGGGGGCGTGATGGGCTCGCACCGTGAACGCTTCACGGCACAGACCGGCGTCGCACGTCGCGCACCAGCTCGGGCCCCATGCGCCGCAGCCGAGACAGTTCGACGGCCACGCCAGATCGACGACGTCACGCAGCGCGCCCCTCACCCACGCGACCGGCGGCGTGAGCCGGGCGCCGACGTCGCGAGACTGGCGGGGCACACCCGCGATGATGCCGCCCGCGCGACGACGTCACCACCGACACGCGCTCGCCCCTGTGGACGAGAGTGCGCCGCAGCGCTCCCCCGGGCCACAGCCGTCACCGGTTGTGGACGACGGAGTCTCGGCCCACGCTGTCCGGCGCGCTTTCGACCACCTCATCCAGAGCGACGAGCACGTTCGGCGCGCGCCGAACGACGGCGTCCCAAGCGGAGACGGGTGTCAGGATCGCGGGGCGATGAGGTCGCCCCGGGTGAGGAAACTGCTCCACGAGGAGCCCTGGCGCGTGAAGACGGTGTTCGCGTCGGTTCGCACGAACAGGCCGCTTCGCCCGTCGAGAGTAGACACGAGGCTGCTCGCGCCCGTGACGCCGCCGAGGGGCACCGGGGCGTCGTCGAGCGGCACGAGGGTCGGTTGCAGGAGACCGTCGCTCGTGCCGAGGACGGCGAGGGACGTGCCGTCCGCCCACACGACGTCCTTGACGTCGTGCACGCCCGGCGCGATGTCGTGCGCCGGGCCGAGGGAGACAGGTCGACCGCGCTCGTCGCGTTCGACGGCTGCGACGACGGCGCGCGCGTCGTCGCCGTCACGGATGGTGAGAGCGACGCGGGAGCCCTCGGGCGACACGCTGAGCGATGTGACGGAGGACGCGCCGAGCCACGGGACGTCGAGGGCTGTGGGTGTTCGCGTCGGCGAGGTCGACGTCGTGTCGAGCGCCCACAGCGCGGCGCTCGAGGTGTCGCCTGTCCTCTTCGACCTGGACGCCTGCGACGACGGTGTTGATGCCGACGACGTGCGGCCTGCCACCCACAACCATCCGGAGCTGTCGAACGCGGGACGCACGAGCTGGTTTCCGAGATCGGGGACGGTGACGTCGGTGCCGTTGAGCCAGCGTCGTACCGACGTGCGGTCCTTCGAGATCGCCGCGATCTGCCGCCCGCCCTGGCCGGCGGCGAGCAACGACCAGTCGGCCGGCACCGCGGGCAGCACGGGGCGTCCCTGCGCCGCGCGGGCGTCGGTGCCCGAGACGGAGTCGTTCGCCCGGGCGTGCGTCCAGGCGAGGTAGGCGCCACTGCGGGAGATGACCTCGTCGAGGCTGTCGGCGGTGATCGAGTAACCGACCTGGCTCGGGTCGCTCACCTGAGCAGGCAGGTTATCGGTCTCCAGACGCGCGCCGCCGACGCGCACCGAGACCGAGCGCACCTCCGCGCCTGCATGACGGTCGCTGTCACCGACGCCCACAGCGCGGCGCGCGCGGGGTTGTCGGCGGCGCTCGCGCGCCCCGAGAGCGCGACGTCCGCCTCGCCGTCGCGCACGGGCACGGCGTCGACGGCGAGCGCCGTCCCCGTCGGCAGGCTCGTCGCGATGGCGGGGCGCAGCCATTGCGGTGGGGCGGAGAGCGCCGCGCGCGCGAGCGCCGTCGCGAGACCCTGGCGCGGCAGCAGGCGCGGGTCGGGTACGAGCGAGCGTCCGTAGGCGGCCGGGTAGTACACGTTGACGCGGCTGAACAGGCGCGCGACGTCCGTGCTGCTGATCCACACGCCCAGCCCGTCGGGCACCTGGCTGAGGCGCCATCCCCCGGCCGTGGAACTCACCGTGAAGCGCAGGTCGCGGCGGGTCGTCGACGGTTGGCGCACGAGGTGGCCATCGGCGTCGATCGTCGCGACGACGGGGACGCTGAGACGCACCGTCGTCGTGTCGGGGCGGGTGGCCGTGATGTCGCTGTCGCCCGCGAAGACGGTGACGGCGGTGCCCGGTTTCCAGCGACGGCTCGCGTCGCCGGTGAGGAAGGTGCGGGCAGCCTGGTAGTCGTCGTGCGCGGACATCTGGGCGCGCAGGAAACCAGTCGCGATCTGGCGCGGATCGTCGTAGGCCGACGCCGTCAGCGGCTCGACGGCGAGCGGTTCGCTGTCGTCCTTCGCGTCGACGGCCTTGCCCGGCGCGACGCTCGACGTCGAGGGCAACCCGACGCACCCGGCGGTCGCGAACACGCTCGCCGCGGCAGCCACGGCCACCAGGGCGCGCGGCGGCCTGCGTCGCGGGCTCATCGTGGGTCCTCGGCGTCGACGGCGCCCTCACCGTCGATGACCTGGGGCAGCGCGTTCGAGCGCTTCTTCGCATCGATCGCGACCGGGTAGCCCGACGCGAGGCGTGCCCCGCCGTCGGAGGTGCGCATCGTGCCGCTCGAGATCTGTTTCGTCCTCGCGGTGAGGCCGGGCTGCAGCGGGCCCGGACTCGCGGCGATGGCGACGCCCTGCACGCGCGGCAGCGTCAACCGGAAGCAGGAGCCCTCGCCGGGTGCGCCCCACGCCTCGAGAAAACCGTCGTGCAGGCGGGCGTCCTCGAGAGAGATCGACAATCCGAGGCCCGTGCCGCCCGTCGTGCGGGCGCGGGCGGGGTCGGCGCGCCAGAACCGGTCGAAGACCTTGTCCGCCTCGCCCTCCTTGAGTCCGATGCCGTAGTCGCGGACGCTGACGCTGACGGCAGTCGAGTTGGCGCGCAACGTCACGACGACGGGCTGGCCCTGGCCGTGCTCGATGGCGTTGGCGACGAGGTTGCGCAGGATGCGCTCGACGCGGCGGCGGTCGACGTCGATCGTGACGTCGTTCGGCGCGTCGAGCACGAGGCGGCAGCCGAGCTTGTCGGCGAGCTGCGCGTGCATGTCGTTCACCTCGGCGCACAGCTGGCGCATCGACGTGGGTGTGCGGCTCAGCACGGCGCCGCCGGCGTCGAATCGGCTGATCTCGAGCAGGTCCGCGAGCAGCGACTCGAAGCGGTCGAGCTCCTTCGACAGCAGTTCGGAAGAACGCGCGACGTGCGCCGCGAAGTCGCCGCGTGAGTCGTGGATCATGTCGGCGGCCATGCGGATCGTCGTCAGCGGTGTGCGCAGTTCGTGCGAGACGTCGGAGGTGAAGCGTTGCTGCAGGTGCGACAGGTCCTCGAGCTGGCCGATCTGACGTTGCAGGCTCGAGGCCATGGCGTTGAAGCTCGTCGCGAGGCGCGCGATGTCGTCCTCTCCGCGCACCGGCATGCGTTCGTCGAGGTTGCCGGCGGCGAGGCGCTCGGAGACGTGCGCGGCGGAGCGGACGGGGGTCACGACGAGGCGCGTCGCGAGGTAGGCGCAGGCGCCGAGGAGCAGGATGAGCGCGAGGCCGCCGGCGGCGAACGAGGTGCGCACGATGCTGAGCGAGTCGGCTTCCTTGTCCATCGGGAAGATGAGATACAGGTCGTACGCGCCGGCGTTGGGGATGCTGACGCGTGAGCCGACCATGACGGCGGGGATGTGGCGGCCGGTCGCGTCGAGGGAGATGATCTTCGTCTGCTGATGCGCGGGGTCGCGGGCGAGGGCGCCGCGCACGTCGGCGGGTGGGGTGAAGCCGCGCGCACGGGCCGTCGCGACGAGGGGGATGCCGGGGCGCGTGTTGTCGCTGGCGCGCATGAGGATGACGAGGCGCGCGGAGTCGTCGAGCGGGCTCGCGATGCGTTGCACGGAGTCACGCGAGAGGTTGTAGAGCGTCGTCATGTCGGTCTTGTCGGTCGCGTCGAACGCGCTCTGGACGTCAGCGGTCTCGCTCAGCGCGATCTGTTGCGCGGACGCGGTCTTGCTGCGCACGAGCCCGTCGGCGATGCCCTGGTACATGAGGGATCCGACGGCGATGACGACGGTGAGGCCCATGAGCATCGTCAGGCTGATGACGCGCACGTGCAGGCTGCGTCGCCAGCTGCGCACGCAGAACGCGACGAGGCGCCTGATTGCGCGGCGGGACGCGTCGTAGGCGCGTCGTAGGACGCTGCGGGGTGCCTCAGGTGGCGGGTGTGCTGGCACCGGCCTTGTATCCCACACCTCGCACGGTCACGACGATCTCGGGCCTCTCCGGGTCCTTCTCGACCTTGGCGCGCAGGCGCTGGACGTGCACGTTGACGAGGCGCGTGTCGGCGGCGTGGCGGTAACCCCAGACCTGTTCCAGCAACACTTCGCGACTGAACACCTGCCATGGCTTGCGGGCGAGGGCGAGCAGGAGGTCGAACTCGAGGGGAGTGAGGGAGATCGGGGTGCCGTCGCGGGTGACGGAGTGGGCGGCGAGGTCGATCGTCAGGTCGCCGATGGTGACGGTTTCGGGTTCGGCGTCGCCGCGGCGCAGGCGGGCGCGGACGCGGGCGACGAGTTCGGCGGGTTTGAAGGGCTTGTTGACGTAGTCGTCGGCGCCTGCTTCGAGGCCGGCGACGACGTCGAGGGTGTCGGTGCGGGCGGTCAGCATGACGATGGGGACGTCGGATTCGGCGCGGATGGCGCGGCACACTTCGACGCCGTTCTTGCCGGGCAGCATGACGTCGAGCAGGACGAGGTCGGGTTTCGCGTCGCGGAACGTGGCGAGTGCTGACGTGCCGTCGCCGCAGTGGGTGACGTGGTAGCCCTCGCCGCGCAGAACGATGCCGAGCATCTCGGCGAGTGCCGGGTCGTCGTCGACTATCAGCACACGGTTCATCACGTGGGGGCCCCTTCCTTCGTGCGGCGCGTGCGCCCGGTGGGGCGCCGTCCTCGGCTCATTGTCACACATGCCCGCGGGCCCTCCCCGGACCTCTTCGCGCGTCCTGCCGTCCCCGGGGACGTTCGTTGCCACTCTGCCTGCGCGTGCGTTCTGTCTGACCGAACGTGAACGTGATTCGCGCAGGTGGACGATTCCCTAAGTGCCAGCCTGGTCGTGAGTCACTTGTGTTGAGGAGGCGTGGTGTTCACGGTCGAGGAAAAGCGGGATGCGGTAGTGACGTATCTGGGGTTGGCGTTCGGGCAGAAAACGGCGTGGTTGGCGCAGCAGCCGTTCACGGCGAGTCAGTTACGTCGCTGGCGTAGTGAGTATGTCCGTGGTGATCTTGACCGTGGCCTCACGCCGCGTCAGGGTGGCTCGATGGACCATATTCGCTCTGATCAGATGCGCCGGCTGGAAGAACAACTCGCCGCGCAAGAACGCCGCCACGCCACGGAAGTCGCGCGGCTACGGACCGAGGCTGACGGGCTACGTCAGGCGAACGAGTCGCTGGGAAAAGCTATCGGGCTCTTGCAACACTGGCACGCGCACGAGCCCGATACGCCCCCGACGACGCCACCCGAGCGTTCATCGCAGCCGAGAACGACCTCATCCGAGACCTGAGCGCGCTGGCGGGGTTCAGTCAGCGCCGTGCGCTGCAGGTCGCTGGTGTCTCGCGTGGCACGTGGCACGCCCGCCACCACCATGGCCGTGACGTTGCTGCGGCGGTATCGCCTGTGCCGCAGCGTGAGCGGGAGCAGCCAGCGAGGTTGAGCGCGTCGGTGTGCGCGCGGGTCGCGGGTTTCATCAGTGCGGGGCGCACGGGCGGTTTGGGTGTCGCGGGCGCGTTCGCGAAGGCGTGGGACGAGGGCTTCATGGAAGCGAGTCTGCGTTCGTGGTGGCGTATCGCCGCGCGCGTGCGCCGCGAGCAGGCCACAGTCGAGCAGGCCACAGTCGAGCAGTCGGGCGCGGCGGGTGAGCGGGCGGTGGCGCGGGTGAAACCGCAGGTGTTGGCGACTGGCGCGAACCAGGTGTGGGCGTGGGACATCACCGACCTGCCCACCGCGTTTCGGGGTGTGGCGTTCAAGGCGTACGCGATCATCGACATCTTCAGCCGCAAGGTGATCGTCGCGAGTGTGCACCAGCGTGAGAGCACTGCTGATGCGATGGCGTTGTTCATGGCCGCGATCGCGGCGGAGGGTGGGTGCGTGCCGCAGGTCGTGCACGCCGACAACGGCGCGGTGATGCGTTCGAACCTGCTGAACGAGTTCCTCACGGCACATGGCATCGAGGTGTCGCACTCGCGTCCGCGGGTGTCGAACGACAACCCGTACATCGAGTCCGAGTTCCGCACCCTGAAGAATCGGGCGTCGTATCCGGGCGTGTTCGCGTCGCTGGTGGAGGCGAGCACGTACGTCGCGCAGCACGTGCACTGGTACAACCATGCCCACCACCACAGTGGGATCGCGCTGTACACGCCCGCGCAGGTGCACGACGGGTCGTGGAAGATGCTGCACGCTCGCCGCCAAGTCAGCCTCGCCTACTACCAGGCGCGTCACCCCGAACGTTTCCGCGGCCACCGCGCGCCAGTGCCCGCCCCGAAAGCGTGGGCCGGAATCAACCATCCCGGCCCTGAGTGACTCACCACAGGTTGACATCCACCGATTGTCGCGAAGGTGGACAGGATTCGCGAATGTGACTGTAAATGGCAGGTGTGCACACCCCGCGCGCACGGTTGAAACGGCGACAGCCACGCGGGCCGCACCACGTCGCAACGTGGACGGCCTCCGTGTCGCACCGAGCGAGGCCCCCCGGGCCGAGCCGGAAGACGCGGCGAACAGGATCGGAGCCGGAACGCGCCGAGACTGGACCGGCGAGCTTGCGAGCCGGCCAGCATCGGCACGTTCCGGATCCTGCGGGCCGTACCACGTCGCAACGTGGACGGCCCGCGTGTCGCAGTGAGACGGGCCCGCCAGGGCCCGGCCACAAGACGCGCCAGAGAGAATCAAGCCGGAGCACTCCCGCTACTGACGCGCGCTTGCGCGCGGTCAGTAGCGGTAGTGCTCCGGCTTGTACGGGCCGGCAACGTCCACGCCGATGTATTCGGCTTGGTCCTTGCGCAGTTCGGTGAGTTCGACGCCGAGGGCGTTGAGGTGGGCGCGGGCGACCTTTTCGTCGAGGTGCTTGGGGAGCGTCTTGACGAGGGGTTTGCCTTTGTCGGTGTAGGCGTTGCCGTTGGTCCACAGTTCGATCTGGGCGATCGTCTGGTTGGCGAACGAGTTGGACATGACGAAGCTGGGGTGGCCGGTGGCGTTGCCGAGGTTCATGAGGCGGCCTTCGGACAGCACGATGATGGAGCGTTCGTCGTCGGCGCCCTTGTCGAACGTCCATTCGTGGACCTGCGGCTTGATCTCGACCTTTTCGATGCCGGGGATCTTGGCGAGGCCGGCCATGTCGATCTCGTTGTCGAAGTGGCCGATGTTGGACACGATGGCCTTGTTCTTCATGCGTGCCATGTGGTCGGCGGTGATGATGTCGAAGTTGCCGGTCGTCGTGACGAAGATGTCGCCGTACTCGCAGGCCTTGTCCATCGTCGTCACCTGGAAGCCTTCCATCGCGGCCTGGAGCGCGCAGATGGGGTCGATCTCGGTGATGACGACGCGGGCGCCCTGTCCGGCGAGGGCGGCGGCGACGCCCTTGCCCACGTCACCGTAGCCGGCGACGACGGCAACCTTGCCGCCGATGAGGACGTCGGTGGCGCGGTTGAGGCCGTCGATGACGGAGTGGCGGGTGCCGTACTTGTTGTCGAACTTCGACTTCGTCACGGAGTCGTTGACGTTGATCGCCGGGAACAGCAGTTCTCCCGCGCGCGCGAGTTCGTAGAGGCGGTGCACGCCGGTGGTCGTCTCCTCGGTGACGCCCTTGATGCGCTCGCCGACCTTCGTCCACTTCTGCGGGTCGTCGGCCATCGTGGAGCGCACGAGGGCCTTGAAGACGCTGAACTCCTCGGAGTCGGCTTCGGTGGTGGGCGGCACCTGGCCGGCCTTCTCCCACTCGGTGCCCTTGTGCACGAGCATCGTGGCGTCGCCGCCGTCGTCGAGGATCATGTTGGGGGCGTCGTCACCGGACCAGGTGAGGATCTCGTTCGTGCAGGCCCAGTACTCCTCGAGGCTCTCGCCCTTCCAGGCGAACACGGGGACGCCCTTCGGGTCCTCGGGCGTGCCGTCGGGGCCGACGACGACGGCGGCGGCCGCGGCGTCGTCCGTCGAGTAGATGTTGCAGCTCGCCCAGCGGACCTCGGCGCCGAGCGCCGTCAGGGTCTCGATCAGGACGGCCGTCTGGACGGTCATGTGCAGCGAGCCGGCGATCTTGGCGCCGGCGAGCGGCTGCGACTCGGCGTATTCCTCGCGCAGGCTCATGAGGCCGGGCATCTCGTGCTCGGCGAGGCGCAGCTGGTGGCGGCCGGCCTCGGCGAGGCTGATGTCGCGGATCTTGTAGTCGAAGGACATGGGGATGTCGTTCCCTTCGGTTGTCGAATGACGTTCTCGATCAGGCGTCGCCGGCGCGCCCCTCTGGGCTGCTTCGCGCATGGGTCATCACCCACGCCGAACGCGTGCTCGTCAGTCTATCCGCCATCACTGACAGGCCGCCCGGGGCGCCGCATCGCTCAGTGCGCGGCGGCCACCTCGCCGCTGCGGCGGGCGAGCGCGGGCGTCACGAGGGCGAGACCGACGAGGACGCCGACGATGGCGCTGATGAGGGTGTTCGTCAGCCAGGCGAGCACTCCCCCGAGCGCTCCGGTGGCGTCGGCCACGGCGTGCTCGACGTGGTGGACGGCGTCGTACGGCGCGTGCCAGCCCAGTTCGGCGGAGTTCGCCAGCAGGATGTGCCCACCGACCCACAGCATCGCCACGACGCCCAGCGTCGACAGGAACGACATCACCTTGGGCATCGCCGTCACGAGTCCACGGCCGAGCTTCTCGTTCTTGCCCGACTCGACGAGGTGCAGGCCCACGTCGTCCATCTTGACGATCAGTGCGACGACGCCATAGACGAGCGCGGTGATGAGGAACGCGACGACGATGAGGACGATGGTGCGGGTGAGGAAGGGTTCGTGATCGACGGTCTGCAGCGAGATGACCATGATCTCGGTCGACAGGATGAGGTCGGTGCGGACGGCCTCGGCGATGACCTTGTTCTCGTCGACGGACTCGGTGGCGACGTCCTCGGCCAGGTGCTCGGCCGGGGTCTCCTCGCGGTGGGCGCGGCGGTGCGCGAGGGCGTGATGGATCTTCTCCGCGCCCTCGTAGGACAGGTAGAGGCCACCGAGGATGAGCAGGATCGTCACCGCGATGGGCAAGAACTGTGACAGCACGAGGATGACGGGCAGGATGATGAGCAGCTTGTTGCGGATCGAGCCCTTCGCGATCTTCGCGATGATCGGCAGCTCGCGTTCCGCGGCGAGACCCTGCACGTAGCGCGGCGTCACGGCCGTGTCGTCGACGACGACGCCCACGGCCTGCGTGCTCGCCTTGCCGGCAGCGGCGGCGACGTCGTCGACGGACGCCGCAGCCATGCGCGCGAGCGCGGCAACGTCGTCGAGCAGTGCGAACAGTCCGCCCGCCATCAGCGCACCTGCGTGCTTCGGTGCGACGGCGGCATGGCGTCAGGCCTCGGGTGCGGAGCGGCGGGCATCATGCGCACAGCCTAGAGAAACCTGGGAGGCTCACGAAATACGCTGAGGGAAGCTATCGACTCCGAGCTTCAGCCCTCGATGCGCGTCGCACCGTGCTGGGTGGAGCCGCCGTCGTTCACCCGCTCGTCGGGCAGGTCGGTGTGCACCGCGGACGAGCGGTGCCCGATACGGCTGCCGACGCGCCCGAGGTCGATGTCGGGTTCGAGGTACATGAGCAACTTCATGTCGGGCTTCGCGGCACGTGCCGCCTGTTCAGCCATGTCGATGGCGTGGGCGATCTCCTCACCCGTGTCGCTCTTGTCGACGGCGAACTTGACGGCGACAAGCAACTCCTCGGGGCCGAGGTGGCTCGTCTTCATGTGGATGACGCGGTTCACGCCGTCCGCCGACTCGATGGCACGTCGGATGTCGCGCACCGTCTCGGGGGTCGCCGCCTCGCCGAGGAGCATGGACTTCGTCTCACGGAACAGGAAGATCGCGACGAGGATGAGCAGGATGCCGATGAGGCCGGCGCCCACGGCGTCCCAGATGCCGTTCTGCGTGACGAGGGCGAGCGAGACGCCGACGAGGGCGAAGACGAGACCGGTGACGGCCGCCGAGTCCTCGCACAGGAGCACGGGCAACTCGGGGCTCTTCGCCGACTTGAGGAACTGCCCCCAGCTCTGTTCGCCCTTCTGCTCGCGTGCCTCCTTGGCCGCCGTCATGAGGGAACGGCCTTCCATGAGGATCGCCAGCACGAGCACGACGATCGGCACCCACCACCAGGCCTCGTCCGTCGACGGCTGCTTCGCGCCGGGCTCGCGCATCTGATGGAACTTCTCGTACGCCTCGAACAGCGAGAACAGGCCACCGAGGGAGAACACGATGATGCTGACGACGAAGCCCGCAAGGTAACGCTCACGCCCGTAACCGAACGGGTGATCCTCGTCCGCGTCCTTCTGGGCCTTCTTGCCGCCGATGAGCAGGAGGATCTGGTTGCCCGAATCGGCGGCGGAGTGGATGCCCTCGGCGAGCATCGAACTCATGCCGGTGAGCAACCACGCGATGATCTTCGTGACGGCGATGCCCAGATTGGCGGCCAGCGCGGCGAAGATCGCCGTGTTGTTGCCGCTGTGCCCGCCCGATCCGGCTTCCTTCTCGTCACTCATGCCCCCGAGAATAGGTGGCGACTCTCGCGCCGCCAACCGCGACGGCGCCGTCACACCCCCTCGATCCAGCGAAGAACCCGCCGCGCCGACTCTGCTCTACCTCAGCGAATCCGACGTCCGGGCAGCGTTCACGGCAGACGTCGCGCACGCCTCGCAGCACGCGGCGTTCATCGCGCTCGGACGCGGAGAGGCGCTGCTGCCCGCACGTCTGCTGCTGCCGGGGCGCGGCGACGACGTCGCGTTCTGCTACGCCGCGCGGGCCGAGGCGAGCGCACCGGCCGTCAGCAAGTTCGGTTCGGTACACGCCGGCAACGTCGACGCGGGGCTGCCCGCGGTGCACGCGCTCGTCACGGTGCTCGACCCGACGACAGGTGTGCCGACGTGCGTCATGGCAGGCACGACGCTGACGACACGCCGCACGGCGGCAGCGAGCGCCGTCGCGATGGAGGCGTTGTGGTCGCCTGACTCGAGCGGGCGCGACGACGTCCGTGTGGCCGACGGCGCAGGTGTCGGTGCCCGGGACGGCACCGGTGTTCATGTCGCGATCGTCGGGAGCGGCGTGCAGGCCGAGGCGCACGCGCACGCGTTGTGCGCCGTCGGCGGTGAGCACACGGTGGGTCGCATCCGGCTCGCGGCGCGCGACCGCGCGAGTGCCGACGAGTTGGTCGCGCGCTGGCATACGACGAGGCCCGAGGGCGCACCCGACATGGAACTCGTCGACACGGTCGAGCAGGCGTGCGCGGACGCCGACGTCATCGCGGTGTGCACGACGTCGACGACGCCCGTGCTCGAGGCGACCTGGGTGCGTGACGGCGCCCTCGTCATCTCCGTGGGCTCGTTCACCGCCGAGCGATCCGAGGTGCCGAGCGACCTCGTCGCTCAGGCACGCGTCGTCGTCGACGACCGCGAGACGGCACTGGCCGACAACGGGTGCGTCGTCGCGGCCCTCATGGCCGGGGTGCTCGAGACCGGCAGCGTCGAGACGCTCGGCGAGGTGCTCGTGCGCGACGCCGCACATGCCGATGACGATGACGCAGAACGTCACGTCTGGAACGACGACTCCTCGAACAACGGCGTCACCAACCACGGCGCCGCCGACAGCGACGCAGGCGCCCACGGTGAGCGTCGCCCGCGCGTGACGCTCTACGCCTCGGTCGGGATCGGGTTGCAGGACGCTGCCGCGGCCGTCGCGGTACAGGAGGCCGCCCAGCGCGCCGGGGTCGGGACGCCGCTGCCGCTCTGACATCGCTGCCAGGGCTCACTCGCCGTCGCACCCCGGGGTTCATTCGGGGCGCATCCTGGGGCTCAGTCTCGCCGTCGCACCCCGGGGTTCATTCGGGGCGCATCCTGGGGCTCAGTCGAATTCGAGCCCCAGCAGCGCGTTCTCGAGCACCTCGGTGAGCGCCGGGTGAATCCAGTACTGCCCGCGTGCCATCTCGTCGGCGGTGAGCCCGAACGACATCGCCTGGACTGCAGGCTGGATGACGATCGAGGCCTCCGGGCCGACGAGGTGCACGCCGAGCAGCTTCTTCGTCGCCTTGTCGGCGATGACCTTGCAGATGCTCGTCGTGTCCTCGAGGGCCCAGCCGTAGGCGATGTCGCCGTACTTCTGCACCTTCGTCGTGATGGCGTGCCCGCCCTCGCGCGCCTCGTCCTCCGTCAGCCCGACGGTGGCGACCTGCGGGTGCGTGAAGACCGCCGCCGGCACGACGTCGTGCGGGAACGCGCGCAGGTCGTCGGGGTGGACGAGGTTGTGCGCGACGCAGCGCTCCTCGGCGTTGGCGACGTGCTTGAGCTGGTAGCGCGAGGAGCAGTCGCCGAGTGACCAGACGCCGTCAGCGCCCGTGCGTCCGTACTCGTCGACGACGATGCGCCCGTCGTCGCGCACCTCGACGCGGGTGTTCTCGAGGCCGAGGTCGTCGGTGTTGGGGATGCGGCCCGTGGCGACGAGGAGCATCTCGCCCTCGACGACGCGCCCACCTCTCAGCGTCACGCGGATCGTCCCGTCGCGCTGTTCGATCGACTCCATGACCGCATCACGTTCGAGAGCCCACTGGTCGGTGGCGGCGTGGGTGAGGACGCGGCTGACGTCGTCGTCGGCGTGGCGCAGCACGCGCTTTCCGCGTGCGAGCATCGTCACCTCGACGCCGAGGGACGAGAACACGTGGGCGAACTCGAGGGCGATGTACCCGGCGCCGGCGATGACGAGCGAACGCGGCAACTTCTCGATGCGCATGATCGTGTCGCTCGTCTCGTAGGGCACGCCGCTGTCGGTGACGACGGGCGGGATGTTGGGACGCGCGCCGGTCGCGATGACGATCTGGTCGCCGCTGATCTCCTCGTCGTAGCCCTCGACGCGCAGCGTGCGGTCGCCGGTGAAGCGCGCGTGGCCGCTGAACACGGTCGTGTTGCCGTCGTCGCTGCCGCGCTCGCGGTACGCGCGTCCGCCCGCGGAGATCGCGTCGATGCGCTCGAAGACGCGGTCGCGGATGTCGTCCCAGCGCACCTGATCGACGTGCGCGTCGACGCCGAGGCGCGACGCCTCCCGCGCGCTGCGCGCCACCTCGGCGGCCTGGACGAACATCTTCGTCGGGATGCAGCCGACGTTGAGGCAGGTGCCGCCGAAGACACCCTTCTCGATGACGGCGACGCGCTTGTCGGCGAAGTCGGGCGTCACGAGCGAGTTGCCCGAGCCGGTGCCGATGATGACGAGGTCGAAATGAGCCATGCCCCAACCCTAGGCGCAGGCGGGGACAACCCCGGAACGCCGGGCATTTCTTCTCACGGACCTCTCTGCGCGAGCGAGCCTCCCGAGCCTCGAGGCGTCGAACGATGGGCGTCAGTGCGGGTGGCGCAGGCGCTCCATGAGGACGGCCGCCTGCGTGCGCGATTCGAGGCCGAGTTTCGCGAGCAGGCTGGTGACGTAGTTCTTCACCGTCTTCTCCGCGAGGTGCAGGCGCCCCGCGATCTGACGGTTCGTGTACCCCTGCGTGATGAGGTCGAGCACGCGCTTCTCCTGCTCGGTGAGCGCGGCGAGTTCGGGGCTCTCGAGGGCACCGTCACCGCGCAGGCGCGCGCGGATGACGTCGGCGTCGGCGGTGTCGAGCAGCGACTCCCCCGCCGCGACGCGTTCGATCGTCTCGATGAGGTCGGCGCCGCGCACCTGCTTGAGGACGTACCCACTCGCGCCCGCGAGGATCGCGGCGAGCAGGGCCTCGTCATCGTCGTAGGAGGTGAGGATGAGGCAGCGGATGTTCTCGTCGACGCTGCGCACGGCGCGGCACACCTCCATGCCCGTGCCGTCTGGCAGCCGGCCGTCGAGGATGGCGACGTCGGGGCGCGCCGCCGGGATGCGCCGCGTCGCCTCCTCTGCGCTGCCGCTCTCGCCGACGACCTCGCAGCGCCCCGATGACGCCAGCAACTCGGCCAGGCCGCGACGGACGATCTCGTGGTCGTCGAGCAGATACACGCGCACAGTCATGACCCCATTGTGGCCGCTGCGTTGAGTTCGCGCCGCGCGCTCCCCCAGGATGGGCGCATGACGGACTTGACCCTGGTCTCGTTCCAGCCCGTCAGCCGCGTCGGCGTCACACGCCACCCACGCGATCTCGTCACGATCGCGGAAGATGAAGCCCTCGACCGGCCCGGGCAGCGGCCACCGCACCGGATACCCCGACACCGGCTGCTGCTCGCACAGCAGCCGCACGAGCGCGTCCCGATCACCGTCGTCACGCAGCCGAATGTCGACGCCCATGCACAAAACACGGCGCTGACGCCGCGTCAGCTCAGGAGGTTCCTGCCACATCACCGGCGCGCAGGTGAGGACGAAGGTCCCCGGGCGCTGCGGTGAGGCGCGGGTGAGGATGAAGCATGCCCTCACCGAGCGAACCGACACCGGAGCAGATGCTCGATGCCATGGGACGGACCGGTCGGGCGCACGTCAGCGTCTCGCGGGGTGCTCTTCCGTTCGTCATGCCCTGTGGCGTGCGTGTTACGGGTGGCGACGTCGTCGTCGAGACGGCCCACCCGAGCGTCACACGCGGCGCGCAGCGACGCGACATCGCGGCCGTGCAGGTCGAGGCGCTCATCGACGGAACGTGCTGGTCGATCAGCGTCACCGGCCCGCTCGCCATTCGCTCGACGTCGGATGCACCGCAGCGCGGCGATGTCGTCCTGCCGACGCGGGAGGCTCTGTTCAGCGTCGAGTGCCTATCATCGGCGCATGGTCACCGCGTCGATCCGCTCCTTCGATCCGGTCTTGCCGAACGAGCCTGACGAGGCTCTGCTGGCCGCCGTCATCGAACTGAGCAAGGATCTCGAGCTCAAACCACTGCTGCGCCGATTCGTCGAGACCGCAGCGGAACTCACCGGCGCCCAGTACGGGGCGCTCGGCGTGCTCAACGCCGAGGGGCGCTTCGACGACGTCGTCATCCACGGCATCGACGCCGAGACGGCCGCACTCATCGGCGACGGCCCCCACGGCGAGGGCGTCCTCGGCGCGATCATCGCCCACCCGCACACGCTGCGCGTGCCCGACATCGCCGCGCACGAGGCGAGCGTCGGCTTTCCCGAGCACCACCCGCCGATGTCGTCGTTCCTCGGCTGCCCCGTCGTCATCCGCGGGCAGGTCTACGGCAACATCTACCTGACGAACAAGCGCGACGCCGAGGAGTTCTCCGCCCGCGACGAACGGGTGCTCGAGGCGCTCGCGTCGGCCGCGGCGTCCGCCATCGCGCACGCTCGGACGCTCGCCGAGGCGGGGGCCCGCGAGCGCTGGCACCGCGCGGCGGCCGAGGCCGCGCAGCTCCTCTCGCAACTGCCGCCGGCGCAAGCGTGGCCGCAGGTCGTCGCGCGGTTCGACTCGATCCTCACCGCCAACCACGTCGAACACGTGCCGGGTCACCGCAGCGCAGCGCGCCTCGGCGACCTCGCCGAAGAACTGCTCCTCGCGCCGCGCGCACGATTCTTCACGCACGACGTCGCGGCGCGCCTCGTCGACGAGCGCATGCGCTGCGCGATGGTCGTGCCGCTCGCCAGTGACGGCGAGAACCCGGAGCTGCTGCTGTTCGCCTGGGACCGCCCGACGCTTTCGCTCGACCCCGAACCCATGGAGGCCATCGGGCAGACGATCGCGGACCGACTCTCGGTCGCGACGTTGCTCGCCTACCGGCACGCCGAGGCCGAACGCGTCGCCATCCTCGAAGATCGCGACCGCATCGCGCAGGACCTGCACGACCACGTCATCCAACGCATCTTCGCCGCCGGCATGCGCGTGCAGAGTGCGCTGCCGCGCATCGACGACGAGGTCGCCGTCGAGAAGCTCGACGCCGTCATCACCGACCTCGACGAGACCGTCACCGACGTGCGCCGCGCGATCTTCGACCTGCACACCGGTGGCGCCGCGTTGGCGCTCGCGCACACCGTCGACCAGCTCGCCGCGCAGGCGCAGGACGCCCTCGGATTCGCGCCGAGCGTCAGCGTCAGTGGTGCCTACTGGACGCTCGACGACGCCCTCGTCACCGACCTGCTCGCCGTGATGCGTGAGGCACTGAGCAACGCGGCGCGGCACGCGCACGCGAGCGCCGTGCGGGTCGTGCTCGACGTCGGCGACGAGGTGCTCGTCAAGGTCACCGACGACGGACGCGGCCTGCCCGAGCACCTCGAACGACGCTCGGGGATCGCCCACCTCGTCGCGCGGGCCGAGCGACTCGGCGGCACCTGCGTCATCCGCGCGATGCGCAGTGGCGGCACGGCCGTCGTGTGGCGCGTGCCGAACCGTCGCGCGGCTGTGACGCCCTGACGGGCTGGGCTCAACCGCAGCGAGACGTCACCCTTCGCGCGAGCGCGGTCGGAGTTCGGGCGCTTCAGGCATGGCGTGACGCCTGACGTACTGGCCGCGGCGGGTCAGTAACCGGCCGCGGCCTGCGGGGCGTCCGCGCCGGTGGCGTCGCCGTCGAGCCCGTCGAGAACCACCCGAGTACCCGAGAGGCCGAGACGGCTGGCACCGGCCGCGATCATCGCGTGGGCGGCGGCAGCGTCGCGGATTCCGCCGCTGGCCTTGACGCCGATGTCGGGGCCGACGGTCTGGCGCATGAGGCGGACGGCGTGCTCGCTCGCACCGCCGGCGGGGTGGAAGCCGGTGGACGTCTTGACGAAGTCCGCGCCCGCCGCGACGGCAGCACGGCAGACGGCGACGATCTCGTCATCGCTCAGTGCTGCGGATTCGATGATGACCTTGAGCACGCGGCCCTCGGTGGCCTCGCGCACGGCCCGCACGTCGGCCTCGACGTCGTCGAAACGCCCGTCCTTCGCGGCGCCCACGTCGATGACCATGTCGACCTCGTCAGCCCCCCGCGCCACGGATTCTGCGGCCTCTGCGGCCTTGACGGCGCTCGTGTGCTTGCCGCTGGGGAACCCGCAGACCGTCGCAACCTTGACGCTCGTCTCCACGGGGAGCATCGACGGCGACACGCAGATCGAGTACGCGCCGAGCGCCTCGGCCTCACGGGCGAGGGCGTCGACGTCCGCGCGCGTCGCCTCCGGCTTGAGCAGGGTGTGGTCGACGATCGACGCGACGTGCGCGCGGTCGAACGGGGAGCCTGATGAGGACGAAGCAGCGGTGTTCATACCACTCAGCCTACCCAGTGACGGGACGGGAGGATGCGCCCGTCGCAGGCCGCACTCCGCCTCGTCGGCCGCGCCTCGGGCATATGGGTCTGACCGCGAGCCCGCGCGCTCGGACGTCAGCGGCCGAGCCGGTCGCGCAGTTCGGTGACGTGACGCGAGACTGCGGGGTCGAGGCCCTGCCCGAGCGCGAGGTACGTCGCAGTGAAGTCGACGCGGTGCATGAGCTGCGCGGCCCGCGCGATGGCCGGGCCGGCGTCGGGATGCATCTCGACGACGACAGCTCCCGCCGCGCGAGCGCTCTCCTGGATGCCGCTCGCGACCCAGGCCAGTGCTCCCACGCCACCGGTGCCGTTGCCGCCCAGCCCACTCGCTCCGCCGGGCGCATCGCTGACGAAGAAGCCATCGGCTCCGTCACGCGCCGCGCCGGACCCGCCCGTCGCGTCCGAGTGCAGCGTGAGGAACCCGAGGCTCGGTTGGCGCGGGGCGTCGAGGAACGGGTCGGCGAAGATGTCGTCCGGCGCGGAGACGGCGCCTTCCCCCGCGCCGGCAGTGAACGGGCCGTCGAGCGTCGCGACGAGGTCGGCCGCGTCGTCGGGCAGCTCACCCCACGTCATCGGCACGCGCGCCGTGCGGGCGAACATCGACGAGGCCCGACGCGCCGCGAGCGCCGCGACAGGGCCGTCGGCGAGGGCGACGGGCACCGTCCCGGCGAGCTGGAGCGCGGCGAGCTTGGCCGGGTTGACGAAGTGCTCCGACGACGGTCGCAGCGTCTCCGATTCGGCATCCAGCATCGCGGCGGCGACGAGCAGGTCGTCGTCGCTGACGTCGACCAGCCCCAACCGACGGGCGCCCATGAGCACGGGGGTGAGCAGCGACCACAGCGAGGTCCGGCTCGAGACCCGCCCGCGGCCGACACCGATGTGCACGCCGCGAGCGCGGGCACAGACGTCGGCGAGCGGCGAGTCGTCGGCACCGACCGTCAGTAGCGACGCGCCCCGCCGTGCCGCCTCCGCAGCGAGTGCGAGCGGCCCCTCAGCGCGCCCGGACAAGGAGACCGCGATGACGAGGTCGAGCGGCCCGACCCAACCGGGCAGCGGCACGTCGCGCCGCGTCATGACGGGCACCGGCGAACTCGGCTGCGCGAGAGTCTGCAACACATCGCCGACGCGCTCCGACCCGCCGAGCGCCCCTACGAGAACCGAACGCGGTCGTTCGTACCCGGCGACGTCGTCGATGCCCGCTTCGCGCGCGAGCGTCAGGGCCTCACGCACCTGCGCGCCCGCCGTGGCGAGCGCACGCAGCGATCCGCGTGAGTCGCAACGTTCGAGGTGGCCGGCGTCGTCGAGCCAGCTCTCGTCGAGATGGGCCATGACTTCTCCTCGGCTCGGGGGTTCGTCTCAGACATTCGGGGCGCGGCGACGCCGCCGTCGTTGCTCACGTCGAGCGTGTTCGCGGGCCGCGCGGTCGATGACCGCGCGCGAGCGTCAGGCGGGCAGCACGCTTGCGTCGTCGGCGAGCAGGACGGGGATGCCGTCGCGTATCGGGTACTGCAGGCGCCCGCCGCGTTCTGCGTCGACCCCGGTGCTGACGAGGACGGGCGCGCCCGAGGCGTCACTCGCGTCCTCCAGCTCGGTGCCGGTGACGGGGCAGCGCAGGATCTCGCGCAGCCACGGGTCGATCGTCAGGGGCCGGCGGCTCTTGTCGTCGTTCACTGAGCTTCTCCTTCGCGGACGGCGGCGAGCGCGGCGTCGCGCACGCGCTCCATGGTGGCGGTGTCGGCGGCCTCGACGTTGAGGCGCAGCAGCGGCTCGGTGTTGGACGCGCGCAGGTTGAGCCACCACATCGGATCGCTCTCCCCCGCGCCCTCGTGGACGAACGTCACGCCGTCGAGCGCGTCCTCGGTGAACTCGCCCTGCGACGCGACCCACGTGCGCACGCGGCCCGTGGCCGCGGCGGCGTCGCTCACCGTCGAGTTGATCTCCCCCGACGCCTCGTAGCGCGCATACGCGGCGACGAGCTGCGACAACGGTGCGTCCCGCTCCCCCAGCGCCGCGAGCACGTGCATCGCGGCGAGCATGCCGGTGTCGGCGAACCAGAAGTCGCGGAAGTAGTAGTGCGCGCTGTGCTCGCCACCGAAGACGGCGTCGTGCTCGGCCATCTGCGCCTTGATGAACGAGTGCCCGACGCGCGTGCGCACCGGCTGTGCGCCGTTCTCGGCGATGACCTCGCCGACGGCGCGGCTCGAGATGAGGTTCGCGACGACCTTGACGTCGGCCGCTGCGGCCCCCCGCGCGACCTCCTTCGCGATCTCGCGCTCCGCGACGAGCGCCGTCACCGCGGACGGCGTGACGGGCTGGCCGCGTTCGTCGATGACGAAGCAGCGGTCGGCATCGCCGTCGAAGGCGAGGCCGATGTCGGCACCGTGCTCGACGACGGCCTGCTGCAGGTCGACGAGGTTGGCCGGCTCGAGCGGGTTGGCCTCGTGGTTGGGGAACGTGCCGTCGAGCTCGAAGTACAGCGGGACGATGTCGAGCGGCAGCTGCGCCAGGCCCGCGTCGGTGCCGAGCACGGCCGGGACGGTGTGGCCGCCCATGCCGTTGCCCGCGTCGACGACGACCTTGAGCGGGCGTCCGCCCGACAGGTCGACGAGACCGCGCAGGAACTCGGCGTACTCGCGCAGCATCTCGCGCTCGGTGACGCTGCCCGCCGGGCCGTCGAACGGCACACCCTGACCGCGATCGAGCGCCCATTGCGCGAGGTCGCGGATCTCGGCGAGACCGGTCTCGAGGGAGACGGGGCGAGCGCCCGCGCGGCACAGCTTGATGCCGTTGTACTGCGCCGGGTTGTGGCTCGCGGTGAACATCGCGCCCGGCAGATCGAGCGCACCGGAGGCGAAGTAGAGCCCGTCAGTCGAGCACAGCCCGATGAGGGTGACGTCGACGCCGTACGCGGCGGCGCCGTCGGCGAACGCGCGCGACAGCTCTGGAGAACTCGGGCGCATGTCGTGCCCGACGACGATGGCGTTCGCGCCCTCGGGGCGCACGACAACCTGCGCGAACGCGGCGCCGAGCTCGCGGGCGACGCGCGGGGAGAGCTGGTCGGGCACGAGGCCACGCACGTCGTAGGCCTTGATGAAGTCGTTGAGCGCGGGTGCAGTCACGACGTTCACTCTACCGGCGCGAGGGCCCTTCCCGACCGTCGAAGGGCCTGTCGAACCGGCCCCCGTCGGCGTCGTCGTCATCGGAAGCGTCAGAGAGCGCGTCCGCGGGCGTCTGACCGGGCAGCACCCGAAGGTGACGGCGGCGCTCCGTCGCCGACAGCAGCGTCGGGTCACTCGCGGCGACGCTGCGCGTCGAACGGCGCGTCGGCTCGGGCTCCCCCGGCGCCGGGCGTACCGCCGCCTGACGCACGGCCTCGGCGAGCGCGACGAGATCGTCGGGCGTCGGCTCGGGCGGCGTCATGTCGACGACGAGGCGGACGATGTCCCACCCGCGCGGCGCGGTGAGGCGCGTCGCGTGGTCGGCGCACAGGTCGTAGGTGTGCGGCTCCGCGTATGTCGCGAGCGGGCCGAGCACGACCGTCGAATCGGCGTAGACGTACGTCAGCGTGGCCACGGCGGGCTGGGAGCAGGCCGATCGGGAACACTGTCGCATCAACGTCACGAGGCACAAGGGTACGCCACGGCGGGCACCACGTTAGGCTCGCCGGGTGACTCCTCGCCCCACCCCACGCGCGCCGCGCGGGGACGCCCCGACGCGGCGCGATCGTCACGGGCGCCGCCATCGTGGGCCGCTCGCGTGGCCGCCCACGCCGTCGATGCTGTCGCGGGCGCGCTCGTTCGACGAGGCGGTGCTGCGCAGCGTCGAACGGCTCGAGGCGCGTTGGGGCGAGAGCCTGGAGCACATCGAGATCGGCGTCGAGGAGGTGCCGCCGTCCGATCCGAGCGCGTGGGAGGACGCCGTGCCGCTCGGGCGCGCCTTCCCAGCCGAGGGCAAGCACCGCGCGCGCATGGTGATTTATCGCCTGCCGATCCAGACGCGCTCCGCCGACCTGTACGAACGCGACCTGCTCGTCGAGCACGTCGTCACCACCCAAATCGCGGCCCTGCTCGGGCGCGAACTCGACGAGGACGACCAATGAGATTGACGCCCACCGCCGCCCCGCTGCTGCCCGCCGACATCCTCGTCGCCGGGCGCGCACCCGTGCTCGTGACGGGCGCGTCGGGGGTGCTCGGGCGCTGCGTCGTCGAGGAGCTGCTCACCTCCTCCATCCCCGTGCGCGCGCTGACGCACCGACGCGACGTCGACCTGCCCGAGGCGGCGGCCGGCATCCCGGCGCGCCTCGAGCACGTCACCGGCGACCTCGGCACCGGCGCCGGGCTCGACGCGGCGCTCGACGGCGTCGAGGCCGTCATCCACTGCGCAGGCAACCCGAAGGACGCGCGCCGCGTCGACGTCGAAGGCACGAGACGCCTCGTCGACGCGCTCGACGCGTGGGCACCGAGCGCGCACCTCGTCCACGTCTCGATCGTCGGCTGCTTCGAGAACCCCTACCCCTACTACCGGGCGAAGGCCGACGCCGAGAACGTCGTCGAGGCCTGGCACGGGCGCGCGAGCATCGTGCGCGCCACCCAGTTCCATCCGTTCGTCGCGCAGCTCGTGCGCGGCGCGGGCGCTCGCGCCCTGGGCGCCGTCGAGGACATCGAGGTGAGCCCCGTCGACCCGCGCTGGGTGGCGACGAAACTCGTCGACGTGGCGTCGCTGCTCACGAGCCTGCCCACGCCGATGGAGCTCGCCGGGCCGGAGACGTTCACCCTCGCCGACATCGCGACGCTCACCGCACACCTCGATCGCCGACGCGCGCCGCGCACGGCCCCGCTGCCGACGATCGGGGCGACGATGCGCGCCTTCACCCGCGGCGCGCATCTGCCGAGCGAGCAGACACAGATCGGTGGACGCACCTACGCGCAGTGGCTCTCGGCCGAAGAACACTGACCTACCGGTAGGACGCCGCGCCGCGTTCAGGCGGCGGCGTGGTTCGGTGTCGGGGAAGCTCGGGAGTGAGTTGCTGCGGCTCGGCGGTTCGCGCCTCAGCGCTGGGTGACTTCGACCGGCGCGCGCAGCCACGGCGTCGGCACGAGCGGCACGCTCGTCACCGGCTGATCGGCGCCCACATCGCGGACGAGCACCGCGGCGTGGACGGGCGCGGCGTCCGCTGATCCGTCATCTCGCAGCAGCCACACCGTGGCGTTCTTCGGCACGTCCACACTCGCCCAGCCGTTCGCCGGGACGTCGAGACGTCGGCGCGTCGCTTTCCCGGACGGATCGCTGACGACGAGCGTCACCGACGTCGCCCTCCCTTCGCCCATGACGACGAGTCGGCCGGCGTGGCGCGCCCCGTCGAGACTGGCACCGGCTGCGGCATCAAGCGCCGGGGCGGCGGGCACCCAGGTGAAGTCGCGCGATTTCTTGGACGCCGAGGACGCAAAGGCGGAGGCGATGATGTTCTCCTGCGAGCTCGCGCGCACCGCGGCGACGTCGTCGTCGATGCCGTCGAGCGTGACGTCGAGGCTGCGCCCGACGGGCACCGTCACGACGCGTTCACTCACGTCACCGGCGTCCTTCCCGGACGCCTGGAGGCGCACGACGGCCGCGCGGGAGCCTGGCGCCGCGAGACGCACACGTACGGAGCGGTCGACGACCGGCACGCCGGGCATCTCCTGCACCGGCGCGGGCGGTGCGTACTGGGCGGCGACGTCGTCGCCCTTGCGCTCGGTTTCGCCGACGCGGTCGCGGACACTCGCGACGACCGCACCATCCTCACTACGGACGTGAACGACGACCGCAGCGTGCGCGAGAGCGTCCGCGGGGATGTTGACGCTGACGCGTCCATGCGCGGGCACGGCCTTGTCGGCGATCGCGGCGGAGTCGAGCGCGCCGTCAGCCGCGCGGACGTCGACGTCGACGGACCCCGCGCGTGCGCCCGGGTTGACGAGGGTGACGGTGAGCAGCCTGCCGGGTTGCTTGTCCCCCACCGGAATCCACGCCTCGGCCGTGGCCTGGGTGCAGGCCTGCGCGCTCACGGCGCCGTTCGCCTCGTGGAACTGCGTTGCCGTGATGCCGGGCGCCGAGGCGCCTCGCGCGACGACGTCGAGGGGCCCGTTCTTCCAGGTGCGGGTCATGCTGTGGCCGCGCGCGAGCGTCACGGCTGAGCTGTGACCCGCCTCGTTCACCTGCAGCTGCCCCCCGCCGCCGAGCATCGACGACAGCTGCATCGGCGCCGACGCGAGCGCCAGCGTCGCCGCGTCCTTGCCCTCGCCGCCCGGGCACACGAGCGACGCCGCGTCGACGGGCATCGCGGCGGCGCGGGCCGTCGGCGCCGCTGCCTTCGGCGGGTGGACGGGCGCGGCCTGCGCTGCCAGGACGACGGCGCCCGTCCCGGCGGCAAGGACGCCGGCGCGGATCCACCCCTGAGCGCCCCACGTGCGTGGCCGACTCGTGCGCGAACGGCTCATGCGCGCTCCTTCTTCCGCGTTCCGAACGGCAGCGCGAGGAACGCGACGACACCGAACAGGCCGAGCTGCGCCCAGCGCCAGCCGCGCCACGCCGTCCCGGGATCGATCTCCAGACGACCGCCCGCAGCGCCCAGTTCGTGGGTCGGCAGGTCGCCTGCGACGTGCCGCAGGGGGCGGCCGTCGAGCGTCACGCTCGCGTGCTCGGCGAAGCCCGGCCCAGCCGCGACGGCCACGCGTCGCGCGGCAGCGCCCGCGGGCAGCGTCGTCGAGACGCGCGCATGGTCGCCGCTCACGGGCACGATCGTGCGATTCTCGCCGTCCGTGACGACGACGCGGGCGGCGCGCTCGGCGCCCTCTCCGTCGACGTGGTAGAGCGAGGTGCCGGCGGTGCTCGCCATGGGCGTGAGGCCGTCCACGCCGTCGAGTTCGAGCGAGCGTGCCCCGGGCTCCTGGGTTGCGCTCACGTACGCGACGCCGGCTTCGCGCAGCGCGCGCGCCGCGTCGGATCGATCGGCCGTGGCGTCCGTCAGCGACCCGATCGCCCGCGTGACGGCGGCGGGGGTCCGCATCGTCGGGACGCCGGCGTCGGCAGCCGGCAGCCCGGCCTCGCGGCTGCGGACGGTGAAGTCGGCGGCGTCCGCACGCGCGTGAAGTTCGAGCACGAGAGCCGCGCGGGCGCTGTGTGCCTCGTGGGCGGCGATGGCCGGCAACGGGTCCTCGACGCGCATCAACCGCGTGGTCGTCGGCGACGTCCAGGCCGCGCAGGCCGCCGTCCCGACGGTGACGAGGACGGTGCCCGCGGTGGCCCAGCGCAGCGGGGTGCCGCGCGCTGCGCGGCGGGTACGCGGAGCGGTGGTCTCGCCGGCCGCGACGAGCGCGAGGGCGAGCAGGCAGGCGACGAAGGCCAGCAGCGGCAGGCCGGCCCACACGTGCCAACCGGGGTTCGCGCCGAAGGAGTGGCGCGGCACGATCATGGCCGCCCCCAGCGACGCGAGGGCACCGCCGACGAGCACCCACCGCGCGGCGGCGAACGAGCGTCCGCGCACGGCGCCGAACAGCCCCGCGAGCAGCACGGGGATGCCGAGGACGAGCGGCGTCGACCCGGGCCCGCCGGGGTGGGCGAACAGCATCGCGACGGGGTCGGTGGCCGCCTCCTGCGTGAGGGTGCCGGGGCCGGCGACGAGCCGGGCGGGGTGACGCCACACCTCGACGCTCCAGTGCCCCAGCAGCAGCGGCACGAGGACGGCGACGGCAAGCGCCCGCCATTTCGCCGCGCGGCGACCGAACACGACGATGACGAGCAGGAGGACAGTGAGCGCCGGCAGGAAGGGCGGGGCGAACGCGACGAGCACGGTCGCGGCGAGAGCGCATGCGGCCACCGCACCGGCGCCGCCCGAGCGACGCGCGATCGCGGCCAACCCGGCCAGCGTCAACGGCACCATGATCGCGGCGACGAGGGCGCCCAGACGCCCGTCCGCCATGGCCCCCGTCAGCGGCGCGGCGCTGCCCCACAGCAACGCGACGACGGCACGCGGCCAGGGACGCCGCGTCACGACGCGGCCGGCCCAATAGGCGGCGAGGCCGGCCAGGACGGGCGCGGCGAGGAACAACCACGTGAGCGCGGCCTGGGCGCTCGCGGCGTCATCCGTCCACGGGAACACCGAGACGAGCCACGCGCCCGCCGCGAGGAACGGCAGATACGGCGCCGACGAGGCGGGATGCCCGTACCCGTCGCCCTGCCAGGCGTCGCGCCACGCGTGCCACCACGCGCTCGCGGAAGTGAAGCTCGGCTCGAGAGCGCCGCCCGCCAGGCCCGCTCCGCCACTCAGCAGGTCGGTGTCGAACGTGCGACGCGCGAGCACGGCGCTCAGTGCGATGAGAGCCAGGAACAACCACAGGCCGGGGTGACGCAGGCCGCGCGCGACGATGCCGCGCGGAGCCGTCAGGTCCTCGGCGTCCGAGGACGTGGGCCCGGTCTCCGACGACGCCGGGCTCGCACCGGCCGTCCGCGAACCGCTAGGCGTGACGGCCTCGACGAACGCCTCCCACGCGCGGGCGCGGCCGACGGAGGCGGGCACGAACAACGACCGCAACTGCGCAGTGCTGACGACGGCGCGGCCGCGGAAGCGCCGGCGCGCGCCGAAGATGCGGGCCAGGCCGAAGGATGCGCTCGCCTGCCCCAACTCGGCCGCGGCACGCCGCGGCCGCTTGACGAGCAGCAGCGCGAGCGCGAGCAGCAGCGACGTCAGCGTCGTCCAGACCATCGCGAACGGCAGGCGCCACGCCGGTGTGCGCGCGAGGGCCACCTGACGGTGACGACGCAGCGTCGCAGCCGAGTGCGGCGCAGGACGATCGGGGTCACCCGCACGGCGCGACAGCGCACGTCGCTCGCGGCGGGTAGGGCGCGAGCCACCCCCGTCGATGGAGCGCAGCAGGTGCGCCGCGTCGAGATCCTGATGGGCGACGGCGTCGGGGATGACGGCCACCGCGTGCCCGGCGAGGTGGGCGCGCCAACACAGGTCGAGCCCGTCGCCGTCACCGTCGAAGGCGGGGTCGAATCCGCCGAGTTCGAGATAGACGTCCTGGCGCACGAGCATGCCGGAACTCGCGACGGCGACCACGTCGCGGCGAAGATCGTGCTGGCCCTGGTCGAGTTCGCCGTCATGCGTGCGCGCGACGTGACGGCCGCTCGTCGTGACGTCGATGCCCACGTTGACGAGCCGGTCTGGGCGGTCGAGTTCGTGGATCTTGCAGCCGAGGATGCCGAGTCGTTCGCTGCGTCCGGCCGCCCTCAGCTGGGCGGCGAGGGCCGTCGGCAGCGGCGCCGAATCCTCGTGGAGCAACCAGAGCCAGTTGTACCGGTCGTTCGGGTGACTCTCGCGGCGACGTGCACGGCGTCGGGTGCGTAGCGCGACGACGTGGTCGCTGGAGCGTGCGGGCAGCGCCTGGACGGCGCGGTCGACGAGCGCGGCGAACGCCTCGTCGTGCGAGGCGGTGACAACGGTGACGTCGAGCGCCCGCAGGTCGGCGCGCTCGCGGGTCATCGCGTCGAGGGTGCCGCGCACGCGTCCGGCGGCGCTGCCGTCGACGATGACGAGGCGGTCGGGGCGGCGCGTCTGCGCGCAGACGGCGGTGACGGTGGCGTCGAGCCAGGGCTGATGGGCGTCCCGCGCGATGAGGACAGCGGTGACGAAGGGGTGTGCTGGGGAGCCGTCGTGCAACTCGTCGACGCCGTTGACCTGGGTCGCCGACACTTCGCTCAGACCGCGCGCTTCTTCAGCTTGCGGCGTTCGCGCTCGGACAGCCCGCCCCAGATGCCGAATCGCTCGTCGTTCTCGAGGGCGTACTCGAGGCATTCGGAGCGCACCTCGCACCCGACGCAGACGCGCTTCGCCTCACGGGTCGAGCCGCCCTTCTCGGGGAAGAAGGCCTCGGGGTCGGTCTGCGCGCACAGGGCGCGCTCCTGCCACGACAGCTCTTCCGTGTCGTCCAGGGCGTCGTGCAGGCTGATCAACTGCATGAATTCCTGCATGTCCGTCCTTTCGTGGTCGGCGGTCGCGGCGGGTGGGCCGGGCTCTGCGGTACGTCCCGATCATCGGCACGTCGGTCGTGTGGTCATCGTGATCCGCCGCTCGCGGCGGCCATATCACCGAGCGGTGACAACCCCCTGGTGACGCGACGATCCAGCCGATGATCCGCCGATGGCGAGCCGTCGAGAAGGTCGACGGTGACGCCCGGACGAAGGGCGTCGTGCGCAGCGGGCAGGTGGCAGCGAGAGCGAAGCGGTGGCGAGAACCAACGGTGTTATTACATCGGTGTCATTCGAGTGAGTCAAGCCGAACGGGTGACCCCGATCAGCCCTCGGCGGGGGTGGTCGAGGCCCTGCTGCGCCCCCGTGTCACACTGACACAATGCATGTGAGCGTCCTATCTAGTGGTCCCCTCTCCCGCCCGGCACTAGATGCGCTGTTCGGGCGAGAGTCCATCACCAACACGCCTTTGCTCGATGTGATCTACGTCACCAACACGTCGCATGACATCAGTCTCGCAGGTCTCAGGTTCTGCCCCAACCTCGACGCGGTGTGCCGAAGTGCGGACGATGCGGTGCCGGGGACGCGCACAGCGGTCGTCTCTCTGCGGGACGCCGGTCTCATTCCGACCGGCGCGTGGGGCTGGCTCGACGATGAGGCCCTCGCCCAGGCCGTGGCCCGCACCTATCGCCACGCGCGGGGCACCGGCGCCGTCGCCGCAGCTCAGCAGCAGTGGACGCAGTGCCGCGGCGCGCAGAGCGAGACGGCTGCCGTCCTGCCGCTCACCGAAGAACCCATCGAACTGCACGTGCTCGAACCCGACGGCGACGGTGGGCAGGTCAGCCGTCACGCGCTGCGCTGGATCGAGGACACCGACCGCCGCGAGCCCGAGGGGTTCGTCGTCGCCGGCGTCGATCACGCCGACGCCGCGCCCGGCGTGCTCGACGCCGTGCGCAGCGCCGACGTCGTCGTCCTGCCGCCGATGTCGCCGATCCTCGACATGGCCGGATTCCTCGCGGTGCGCGGGATCCGCGACGCTCTGCGCGGCACGTCGGCGCGCGTCGTGGCGCTCAGCCCCATCGGCCTCGACGGGCACCGCCCCGCCGGCGTCGACGCCGCGAGCTGGCGACTCACCGGGGCGACTGCGTCATCAGCAACCCTCGCCCACCTGTACGCCGACTTCGTCGACGCCCTCGTCATCGACGACGCCGAGGCGCCGACGCGCTACCCGTCGTCACTCACCGTGACGCGAGCGCCCATGCGGGCCGCCCTCGCGGGTGACGTCGACGCCGCCGCCCGGCTGCGCGCCGTCGTCCTGGGTGACGCTGCCCTGTTGTCGTAGTCAGCTCCCCCGCGGCGGATGCGTTTCACCAGGTGCGCGTCGGCAGGTGCGACGGCAGGGTCATGCGTGCGCCGCGGCGTGGGCGCGGCGGGCCGCCGGCGAGGATGAGGCGCTCGGCGCGAAACCGGTGCCCACGGTATGGCTCCAGCAGGCGCGCCATGCCGGCGTCATCGGTGTCCTGGCCGATCAGCGCGTGCCCGATCTGCTTCGCGACGTGGTAATCCCTGAACGTCGGCGCATCGGCGTCACCCCAGGCCGTCTGCGCGACCTTGGCACTCGTCCACACTCCGAGCCCGGGCACGGACCGCAGGCGAGCGTGGGCCTCGGCGTGCGGCAGGTCCGCCGTCCGCTCGAGCGCGTCGGCGTGGTCGAGCGCTCGCATGATCGTGCGCGACTGCGGTGGCTCGACGCCGGCCTGCAACCACGCCCAGGACGGGATGCGTCGCCACCCCCGTGCGTCCGGCGCGGCGTGCATGCGGGCGACGGCATGCGCCTGCGGGCCGGCTGCGCGCACGACCTCCGCGGGCGTCGGGATGGGCGTGCCGTAGCGGCGTACGAGCACCCGAAACCCGCCGAACGCCTGCTTGCCGGTGACCTTCTGCTCGAGGATGCTCGGCACGAGCGAGGTGATGACGAGCCCCGTGCGCGGGGCGCGCCAGTGACGATGGTGCGGCTGGCGCAGTGCCGCCGTCACCCGGTCGTGACGGGCCACGAACCCGGACGGGTCGTCGTCACCGCCCAGGATGCGAGGCACCCGACCCTGGAACCACGCCGCACCCGGGCCGTAGGCCCGCAGCTCGACGCGGTCGGGACGCTCGGCGCGCGCGCTGCCATCGGGCATGGCGGCGGTTCGCGGCTCACACCCCGCCATCCCACCGAGGCCCGGCCTATCCGCTCGTGCGGCTCCGGGCGTCGCTACGGGTGTACCGCCACGCACGGGCATCGAGCGCCACCACGTCAACGCCGGCCCGAGGGGCGTCGTCACGGCCCACCACAACTGCCGTTCGCCGATGACCATGCTCGGGTCGCCCACGCCGCGGCGCAGGGCCCCGAGGATCTGCGCTAGCGGCACCGGCCGGCCGGGTTCCCACACCTCGAACAGGTCGGCCGACATGGCGCCGGGCGCGCCCGCCCCGTCGGCCCCGTGGACTGTGTCGCCCCCGCCGGCCCCCTCGGCCGCGTCAGCGACGTCCATCAGACCCACGCTCCTCGAGGCCGCGGGAGACCACAGCACTCACCTCGCGCTCCACCTCGTCGAGTGGAACCCGCTCACCGAGGAACGCCTCGAAGATCCCGGCTTGCTCGGGCGAGACGTCGGTGTCGAGGTGCGCCACGCTCGGCTCACTCACCCACACGACGGGCATGCCGACCATGGCCGACAGGTTGATGAGGGCCGTGCTCGGCCCGCCGAGCGCCAGGCTCGCACGCACGACGTCCGGGTCGAGCTCGGCGGTGCCCCGCGAGAGCATGATGTCGAACTCCGCGTACCGGGCGCGATCTTCGGCGGGGTGCGGACGCACGAGCGGTCGCAGCCCGGCCGCGGCCGCGGCGTCCGCGAGGCGTCGCACGTACGCGAGGTAGGCCTCCGGCGAGCACCAGCCGAGGTCGACGACCGGCTGGGTGAGGATGACGGCGCTCGCGTCGCTGCCGGGGCGCGCGTCGCCCAGCTCGCGTCCGAACTCGGCGGCGACGGCCGGCAACACCTCCCACGATGATCCGACCGAACGGAACGTCGGCCACCGCAGCGTCGTGCAGGCGCGCGCGATGGCCGCGGTGACGAGCGTGCGCGCTGCGGCCTTCGCCGCCGGGGTGCCGTGACGCTCCAGCGCCGCCCGCCGCGAGTCACGCGAAGCGTAGGAGCCGATGCCCTCGTCCGTGACGACGACCTCGATGCGCCGCGTCGGGTTGGCTCGTCGCAGCCGGGCGACGGCCTTGAGCCCCGGCGCGCCCACGGCGACGTAGAGGCAGCGGGCCGCGTCGTCGAATCGCCATCCGGGCATCCCGTCTTCGACGGTGACGCTCCCGCCCTGAGGCAGCAGCTCGCGCGCGTCGTCGACGGTGACGGCGTCGGAGGAGAGGAACGCGGGCGCGGCGATGAACGAGACGCGGATCGGCGTGACCCCGTCGACGAGGGTGCGCACGTAGGAGGCGATGTAGACGAGGTGACTGCGGTTCTTCACCCCGGTGATGGCGACGTGGATGCCCCGCGTGCCCTGCGCGTCGAGCGACGCTGGGCGGCCGCTCGAACGAGCGAGCCTTCGACGCAGCGAGGTTGCGGCCCCCATCACAGCACCGGGGGCCGGCCGAGACGCGTCAGCCGTGCGACGGTCGACCACGACATGACGCGCCGCTCCCCCGCGTCGGTCCGCACACCCTCGACGAAACCGCCGAACCAGGTCTTGAGTGCGTCCTTGTCCTTGACGCGCAGCACCGTGATGGCGGCCCAGTTGCCGAGGTAGAGGGGCACCAGCGGCGCCGGTAGGTTTCGCTTGGCGACCCACACCCGGTTGCGCGCGTTCATCCGGTAGTACACGGCGTGGCGCGCGGGGCTCGTCGCGGGGTGATGGACGGTGATGCTCGGGACGTACTGGATGACCCAGCCGGCGTCGATGAGGCGCCAGGCGAGGTCGATGCCCTCGTGGCCGTAGAAGAACTCCCCTGGCCAGCCGCCGACTTCCTCGAATGCGGTCCGCCGGGACAGGTGGATGCCTTCGAGGAACCACGTCGCGGGCCCGGGCTTGCCGCCGCCTTCGACACGCAGGCGCGGAATCCATCGCCGCGGCGTCGGCTTTCCCGTCGGATCCTGTCCCAGCGGGCCGATGACGGCGTTCTTCGGGTCGCGTTCCATCTCACGCACCATGTCGGCGAGGACGTGATCGTTCGGCAGGGTCGCGTCGTCGTCGAAGAAGAAGAGGTAGTCGCCGCGCGCCTTGGCTGCCCCGACGTTACGCCCGCCCGGGATGCCGAGGTTCTCCGGCGAGTACAGGGGGCGCACGACATCGGGGAACGGCCACGGGTTCTCGGCCGGATCCCACCCGTTGCCGAGCAGCACGACGTCGAGTTCGACGTCGCGCTGGGCGATGAGCGAGTCAAGCGCCGCCCGCAGATCGTCGGGGCGGTTGCCCATCGTCATGAGGACGACGCCGACCCTCGGCAGCGCCCTGCCCTCGGACGAGCCCGGTTCCGCACCCGGTTGTGTCATCGTCATGTCTTTCCTCCGTCGTGAGAAACCGTGGCGCTCACCGCACCTCGACTCTGCTGCCAGGCTAGAGTGCGCCGCCGACAACCCCGGAATCTCGGAGTTTTGCGCCGCTCAACGCCGCCGCGCGCGTCATGACGACGTCACCTCGAACCTCCATGCGCCACGCCACCCGACCCACCGCGGCATCCTCCAGCACGTCGGCCGGCACGGCGAGCCCATGGCGCGAGAGCCACGTGATGATCGGGACGTCGGCGAGCTTGGCCAACGCTTCGGCGCGCGTCCAGGCCCCGGCGAACTCGACCGGGTCGTCCACCCCGAACCGCCGCACCAAGGACGCCCGCACCGGCGCGACGATCTCGGCGTCGATGACGAAACGCGCGCCCTCCCGGAGCCGCTCGGGCACGTGCCAGGCGAGCCCGGTGCCGTCGGCGAGGTAGCTGCGCGCGGCGTCGGGAAACGTCGTCGCGTTGACGTCGGCGGCGCGCACGACGTCGCCGTCACGCACGGCGGCCTCGAGCACCACACATGCGGGTGAGGTGTTCGAGGCCGATGGCCGCGTCGTGGGGTCGCTCAGATCGAGCCGCCGCCGTCGATCGTCAGCACCATGCCGTTGATGTTCGTGTCTTCGAACAGCAGCATGCGCAGCGTCGGCGTGATGTTCTCCGGCTCGACGAGACGGTTCGTCGGCGTCCGGCGGGTGATCGTCGACAGCTGCTCGGTGCCGAGCACGGAGCTCATCTCCGACGCGAAGAAGCCGGGCGCGATCGAGTTGACGAGGAATCGCCCGTGCATCTCCCGCGCGAGCGAGCGCGTCGCGGCGTCGAGGCCACCCTTCGTCGCCGAGTACGCGACGAGGCCGGCGTAACCGCGCTGCGCGCAGACGCTCGTCACGTTGACGATGCGGCCCTTGCCGACCTTCGCCATCGCGTGACGCATGAACGCGCGCGTGACGAGCAGCGTCGCCGTCAGGTTGGTCGAGATGATGTCCTCGATGCGCTCCGGCGTCGTGTGCAGGTGCAGCGAGTCCTGACCGATCGCCGCGTTGTTGACGAGCGCGTCGATCGGGCCGAGCACCTTCGCGGCGTCCTTGATGAACGACGTGACGGCCTTCGAATCCGTGATGTCGACCGAGCCGACGTACACGCGCTCCGGGTTGGCGTCCATGAGCTGCTGCAGTTCGGGCGTGACGGTGCGGGCGAACGCCGCGACCTTCGCGCCGTTCGCGAGCACCTCCTCGACGAACGCGAGGCCGAGGCCGCGCGAGCCTCCGGAGATGAGGACGCAGGAGGCTGCGGGGATGACGTTCGGCTCGTTCGTGGTCTCAGACATCGCTCTTCAGGCTCTCTTTGATCGGGATCTCACTCAGGTACTTGACGCGGCGTGGCACCGCGTATTCGGGCAGTCGCTCGGCGCACCACGCCTGCAGCGCAGCCTGGTCGGGCGCACCGGGGTCACCCTTGGCGAGGCCGTCGCGCAGGACGACGTCCGCTGCGACGACGTTGCCGACGAGCGGCGCCTTGCGCCCGCGCACGGCGGCCCAGGCGACGTCGGGGTGCTCGAGCAGCACTGCCCGCACGGCGCCCGCGGACGCCTTCGACCCGCCGACGTTGATCTCGTCGCTCGCGATGCGGCCGGTGATGACGACGCGTCCTTCGGCGATCTCGACGTGGTCGCCGGTGTGGATGACGGCGTCCATGCCCTCGGCGGCCTTCGGCGAGGCGATGAGCAGCTCACCGTCCTCGACGCTCAGGCGCGGGCGCCCGGCGACCTCGCGCTCCAGCCAGGTCTCGGGGAATCCGGCGAGCCCGTCGTGGACGGCGATCGCCGCACCGGCCTCGGAGCTCGCGTAGATCCATGAGATACGTGCGTCGGGGAAGACCTCACGCAGTCGGTCGAGGATGCCCTGGTCGACGGGTTCGCCGCCGAGCGTGATCTGTTCGAGCTTCAGCTGGGCGAGCACGTCACCGTTGCGCCACAGCGCTTGACGCCAGAACGTCGGCGTGCCGGATGCCGCCGTCACGCCCGCCGCGAGCGCCTGCTGCGGCCACTCGTCGAGCTGCGAGGGTTCGACGAAGACGACGTCCTGCCCGGGCATCGTGAGCGAGAGGGTGACGACCTGCCACCAGGCGTAGGCGCCCGGGGTGTAGGGGCACAACCAGGTGCGCGCAGGCTGCTGCCCCCCGACGGTCGTCAACGACTCCAGGGTGTGTGCCACCTGCTTCGGACGCCCGGTCGAACCGGACGTCAGCAACCAGATGCGGCCCGCCTCGGGCTCGCGCGGCGCCGTCGCGGCCTCGAGCGTGACGCCGCCGGCGCTGTCGCGCACGAGCGTCAGCCCCCCGTCACGCAGCTGCGCCGCCTGCTCGTCCCCGATGCGCGACGCGGTCGCGATGAGCGTCTCGCGGCCCGGGTCGAGCGCTGCGTTCCAGGCGGCCTGAGCCGCCGCGCGGTGCCCCGAGACCAGGCAGGCCGCGGCGGGCGGCAGCGTCGGTGTGTCGGACGATGCGCCGTACGGCGCCTGCGCCAACTCAGCCCACGTGCCGTCGAACTCGCCGACGACGACGCGGTTGCCCGCGCCCGCAGGACGCGAGTCGAGCACCCCCGTCATTCGGCCTTCTGAAGCTCGTCGATGAAGTCGAGGACGTCTCCGACGGTCTCGATGGAGCGCAGGCCGGGCGCGTCGAAGTTGAGTTCGGTGTCGAGCTCGTCCTCGACCTGCAGGGCCAGTTCGGAGAAGTCGAGCGAGCGGAAGCCGATGGTGTCGAGGCGCGCACCGTCGTCGGCGGGCAGTTCCTTGCCCTGGGCGGCGAGGACCTCGCCCATCATCGTGCGGACCTGATCGCGGCTGAGCGTGCTCATGACTTCACCTTTGCTCGATGCTGTGACGGCCCGGCGCTCACTCTGCGCGCCGCTGGGGGCGCAGCATGCCTGCCGTGGCCTGTTTCCTTACGGGGTAGTCTAGACATTCCGGCTGTCTGCGCCATTTCGTGCGTTTCGGCACCCGGCCCAGCCGTATTCGAGGGAGATCGACGATGCTTCGTCCCGCCACCGACGCCGACCAGGAGAACGTGCGCACCTGGCGCAACCATGACGAGGTGCGAGCCGTGTCGCTGACGCAGCACGTCATCAGCGCTGACGAGCATGCCGCGTGGTGGGCGAACACGAAGGACAACCCGTCGCGTCACGTGCTCATCTACGAACGCGGTGGCGTGCCGTCGGGCGTCGTCACCTTCTTCGACCTCGACGTCGACGCGAAGACGTCGTGGTGGGGTTACTACCTCGACAACGACGGCCTCACCGCGCGCGGTGAGCTGCTGCCGGCGTGGATCCAGATCCAGCGCGAGGCCGTCAAGTACGCCGACGCCGAACTCGGTCTGGACTCTCTCGACGCCGAGGTGCTCGAGATCAACGAGGGCGTGCGCCGGTTCAACAAGCGCAACGGCTTCACCGAGCTGGAGACGCAGAACCGAGAGATCGGCGGCGAGAACGTCGCCGTCATCCACGTGCGCCGCGAGCGCCCCCGCACCGACCGCCAGGAGCCGACATCATGACGCAGAACCCGAACCAGAACATCCGCATCGGTGACGTCGAGGTCGGCCCAGGCGCCGAGCCGTACATCATCGCGGAGATGTCGGGCAACCACAACGGCAGCCTCGAGACCGCGCTCGACATCGTCCGCATGGCCGCAGCACAGGGCGCGCACGCCATCAAGCTGCAGACGTACACGGCCGACACGATCACGATCGACGTGCGCACCGACGAGTTCAAGATCTCCGGCGGGCACGAGCTGTGGGGCGATCGCTACCTCTACGACCTCTACACGGAGGCGCACACCCCGTGGGAGTGGCACGAGCCGATCTTCGCGCTCGCGAAGGAGCTCGGCATCCACGCCTTCTCCTCCCCCTTCGATCCGACGGCCGTCGACTACCTCGAGAACCTGGACGTGCCCGCGTACAAGATCGCGAGCAGCGAGATCGTCGACCTGCCGCTCATCCGGTATGCGGCAAGCAAGGGCAAGCCGATCATCATCTCGACGGGGATGGCCTCGCTGGGTGAGATCAACGCGGCCGTCGAGGCGGCGCGCAGCACGGGCAACGAGCAGGTCATCGTGCTCGCCTGCACCGCCAACTACCCGGCCGACCCGAGCGAGTCGAACCTGCGCGGCATCCCCGTCATGCGCGACGCCCTCGGCACGCTCATCGGCTACTCCGACCACACGATGGGCATCGGCGCGGCCGTCGCGTCCGTCGCGCTCGGCGCGGTTCTCGTCGAGAAGCACGTGACGCTGAACCGCGAGGACGGCGGCGTCGACTCGGCATTCTCCTCCGAACCGGAGGAGCTGAACCAGCTCGTCACGCAGACGAAGATCGCGTGGCAGTGCCTCGGCGAGCCGCGCATCGGCGCCCGCGCCCAGGAGAAGGAGGGCCTGCGCTTCCGCCGCAGCCTCTACGTCGTCGAGGACGTCAAGGCCGGCGACGTCGTGACGGCGCAGAACGTGCGCTCCATCCGCCCCGCGAACGGCCTGCCCACCGACACCTTCGACACGCTCGCGGGTCGCACCTTCACTCAGGACGCTCCCAAGGGCACCCCCATGTCCTGGGATCTCGTCTGAGCCCGACGCACCGCGGCACGCGCCGATTCACCCCGAGGTGATGGGTTCCCGGCCGGCGGGCTGCTGGGGCGTCGGGGTCAGGGGGATGCGCTCCTGCGACGGTCGGCTGACGGGTTCCGTCGTCGTGAGCGTGAACGTCTCCCCCGCGTGGACGAGGTCGACGTGCCCGTCGCGCCCATCGACGTCGTCCTCCAGCGTGTAGGTGACATGGTCGCGGGTGATCGCGACGTGCACCTGCCACCCGCGCCAGCGCACCGCGAACCGCAGCGAGCGGATGGCCTGCGGTAGCGCCGGGTCGAAGCTCAGCACACCGTCGTGGTCGCGCATGCCACCGAAACCGCACACGAGGGCGAGCCATCCGCCGGCGAGGGAGGCGACGTGCACACCGTCGCGCGTGTTGTGCTCGAGGTCGCGCAGATCCATGAGCGAGGCCTCGAGCAGGTAGGCGTAGGCGAGGTCGAGATGCCCCACCTCTGCCGCGACGACGGACTGCGTGCACGCCGACAGCGACGAGTCGCGCACGGTCAGGCGCTCGTCGTGGTCGAACGCGCGCGCCTTCTCCTCCTTCGAGAAGCTGTCCCCCATCCAGTGCAGTGCGAGGACGAGGTCGGCCTGCTTGATGACCTGCTTGCGGTACAGATCGAAGTACGTGTAGTTCATGAGCAGCGGGTAGGCGTCGGACTCGGCGCTCTCGGCAAAATCCCACACTTCTCGATCCGTCGACCCGGCGAACTGCTGGTGGACCCCGCGCTCAGCGTCGTGGTGCACCGCCATCCGCTCCGCCGCGTCACGCCAGCGTGCGAGGTCGTCGTCGACGACGCCGAGGGCTTCGGCCGCGTCCTCATGGCGTTCGGCGACGTCCGCCGCGTAGCGCAGGTTACGAGCCGCCGCCAGGTTCGTGTACGTGTTGTCGTGGACGATGGCGCTGTACTCGTCAGGCCCGGTCACTCCGCTGATGTGGAAGCACCCGTCGTCACCGTGATAGCCGAGCGACATCCACAGACGTGCCGTCTCGACGAGCAGCGGCAACGCGATCTCCCGTTCGAACGTCGTGTCCGCCGACCACCAGGCGTGACGCATCGCGGCGAGGGCGATGTCGGCGTTGATGTGCATCGCGGCCGTGCCCGCCGGCCAGTATCCCGAGCACTCCTGGCCGCGGATCGTGCGCCACGGGAACGCCGCGCCCTCGAGCTTGAGCGTCGTCGCACGCTCACGCGCCAGGTCGAGGCAGTCGCGGCGCCACATGAGCGCGTCACGGGCCGCCTCGGGCGCCGTCGCGCTGAGCACCGGCAGGACGAAGGCCTCGGTGTCCCAGAAAGAGTGACCGTCGTACCCGGGCCCCGTCAGGCCCTTCGCGGGTATCGCGCGCCCCTCGGCGCGGGCCCCGGCCTGCAGGACGTGCCACAGCCCGAACCGGACGGCCTGCTGTACCGCCGGGTCACCGTCGATCTCGACGTCGGCGCCGCGCCAGAACTCTTCCAGGTACGTGCGCTGCTCGTCGACGAGGGTCTCCCAGCCGGTGTGCAGGGCGGTCGAGAGCGAGCCGTCGACCTGATCGCGCAGTGACGCCCAACTGCGGCGCGACGACCAGCCGTAGGCGACGAACTTCGTCACGCCGAGACGCTGACCGGGCGCAAGGCTCGTGCCGATCGTCGTGCGCGACCAATCCGGTTCGGCGTACGTGTGCAGGCTGGCCTCTCCGTGCAGGACGTGGTCGCATGCGACCGCCATGCGCAGCCCGCTTGTGCGCGTGGCGTGCATGAGCAGTGAGCGGGCACCGTTGCTGCTGTGGCACTCGGGCACGAGCACGTCGTGCAGGGCCGCCGCGACGCGCGGATCTTTCGACGTCTGGGGCAGTTCCTCGTTCGCGACGAGCTCGCTCTGGATGACGATGCGCACGGGTGCGTCGACGGCTTCGACGGTGTAGTCGATCGCGAGGACGGCCCGCTGGGTGAAGCTCACGAGGCGGGTCGAGGTGACCTTGACGGTGCGGTTCGTGGGCGAGCGCCACACGACCTCACGGCGCAGCACGCCCGCGCGCAGGTCGAGGGTGCGCTCGTGGGAGATGATCGTGCCATACCGCATGTCGAAGGGTTCGTCGTCGACGAGCAGACGGATGATCTTGCCGTCGGTGACGTTGACGATCGTCTGCCCCACCTCCGGGTAGCCGTAGCCGGCCTCCGCGTACGGCAACGGTCGTTCTTCGAAGAACGAGTTGAGGTAGGTGCCGGGTAACCCGGCCGGGTCTCCCTCCTCGAGGTTGCCGCGCACGCCGATGTGCCCGTTCGACAGCGCGAACAGGCTCTCGGACTCGGCGAGGTCGTCCTCGCGCAGGCCCATCTCGCGTACCTGCCACGGTTCGACGAGCAGGCGCGCCCCGCGCGTCATCGCGCGTCCTCGACGAGTTCGCCCAGGTCCGTGACGACGACGTCGGCGCCGTGGGCGAGCAGTGCGTCACCCTGGCCGACGCGGTCGACCCCGATGACGTACCCGAACGACCCGGCTCGGCCGGCCTCGACACCGGACAGGGCGTCCTCGAACACGGCGGCCTGATTCGGGCGGGCTCCTGCGAGCTTCGCGCCCGCAAGGAACGAATCGGGAGCCGGCTTGCCCGCGATGTGCTGCTCGGCGAGGGTCACGCCGTCGATGCGCCCCTCGATGAACTCGGCGAGCCCGGTGACGTCGAGCACGGTGGCGGTGTTGGCACTCGAACTGACGACGATGCGGTGCAGCCCCGCTTCTCGCGCCGCCTCGAGGTAGCGCCGCGAGCCGTCGTAGACCGTGACGCCGTCGCGGCGGATCGTCTCGATGACGGCCTCGTTCTTGAGGTTGCCGATGCCCCACACCGTCTGCGTGCCCGGAGCGTCGCAGCGGGAGCCGTCAGGCAGGGTGAGGCCACGCGAGGCGAGGAAGTCGCGCACCCCGGCCTCGCGGGGCTTGCCGTCGACGTGGTCGAGGTAGTCGCGCTCGGCATCGAACGGCGTCTGGTCGGGATGGTGTTCGGCGAGGTAGGCGTCGAAGGTCGTCTTCCAGGCGGCGCGGTGCACACTCGCGGTGTCGGTGAGCACCCCGTCGAGGTCGAAGAGACACGTGGTGATGGATTCGGGCATCCCGAGCATGGCGACATCTTCCCTGGTGACGAACGCTGGACCGCCCCAGTGTGTCGGCAAACGCGGGTGCCGGCCAGGGCTTCGCCCTCGCCGGCACCGGGGATTCATCGGATGTTCAGCGGGACAGGCCCTTCTTGACCGTCTTCTTACCCGTTGTAACGATCCGCTTGCTCGCGACCTTCGGCAGAGCCTTGCCGTGCCGCTTGGCGTAGCGCACCGTCTTCTTGACGTTGGACTTCGCGACGAACGCGGCGTAGTCCTTCTCGTCCCACTTCCAGCGCGCCCAGACGCTCTTCAGCTCGTCCTGCTGACGCTTGACGACGGCGAGCAGTTCTTCGCGGGTCTGACCCTCGTCACGCACCGTCGTCACCCACTTCGCGAGGTCGTCGGGTCGCGGGGCGCCCGCCATTGCGCCGAGGGCGGCAAGACGCGTCATGCGGTTCATCGCGGTCGGCCAGGGGTGCTTGAGGCCGTGAACCTGCAGGGTCGACAGGTAGTCGCTCAGCGCGCGCCACACGACGTCCTCGAGCGGAGCCGGCGCGGCGGCCGGCTCGAGGAAGACGACGTCCTCGCCGTCGAGGTAGACGTTGCGCAGCCGGGCGTCCGCGTGCGAGGCCGGCACCTGGCCGTCTTCGGCCACGGCGAGCAGAGCCGCGTACCACTGCTTGAGGATCGCGCGCATCGACGGCGTGTCGGAGTCCGCCGCCATCTCGATGAGCTCCATGAGCATCGTGCGGCCCGCCGGCGGCAGGCGACGTTCGGTACCGTCCGCGTCGCGAAGGGCCTCGCCCGAGGCGTCCCAGACGCGCACCTCACCGTGCTCGCTCGCCGTGCGCAGCACGGGTTGGGACGGCACGTCGAACGCGACGATCCACCCTGCGGCGACCTCGTCCATGACGTCGGCGAGGGCGGCGGAGCGCACCGGCAGCGGCGAGGCGTAGCCGCGCAGGGCGTACGCCGCCGCGGCGTCGCGCAGCGCCGGCGATGTCGAGGTGACCTGCGTGAGGGCATCGACCCGCACCCACGAGGGGTAGAGACCCCAGGCCGACGCCTGACGCCCCGTCCCCTTGATCCACCGCTGCAGCTGGGCGAGCGTGCGCGGGCGGGTGGCGTCCCACGTGCGGAACGGCGTCCAGTCGCGGTCGAAGTTGGCCGCGTACGTGTCGATCTGGCCGGACGTGCGGTGCAGGCCCCGCTCGTTCTCGAGGGCCATCATGACGGTGGCACCGGGCGCGGCGATGTTGAGCAGGGTCATCGCCATCTCGTGCCACGTGCGGTCGGGCGCCTCTGCGGAGAGAACGCGCGAGAAGTCGTCGACCATGAGGACGGTGTCGTACGACTCGCCCGCCGCGATGACCTGCGGCAGATCGCCGGCGAAGATCTCCGTGCCCGGCAGGAGCGTCGCGATGGTGCCGGCATCCTGAGCGGCGCGCACGACGACCGTGAGCTTCTCGGCCTCACCGGCGATGCGCTCAAGCAGGCCGAGCTCCATCGGGCCGACGACGAGGACGCGGCCACGCGCCTGCGGCACGAGATCCGCGACGAGCGGGCGCCACGACGGGCCGTCGACGTCGAGGTCGACCCAGTTCTGCATGACGCCCCGGCCGAGCAGGACGTTGTCGTACTGCTTCAGTTCGACGATTCGAGCCATGGTTCATCCCATCCGAGGGTGTAGCGGAGTTCATCCGGGGACATGAGGTGGTCGGTGCCGAGCTCGGCCCGTGACGTCTCGAGGGCGTGCTCGATGTCGAGGTGCTCGCCGAACATCTCCGGGTAGAGGGCCTCGAGCAACCCCGCGCCGTTGAAGCCGGCCTTCACGCCGACGAATTCCATCGGGTCTCCGTACACGGCAGGCTCGCACCCGGCGGCGGCACCGTAGAAGACGGCCGTCGTCAGTCGATTGGAGATGACACGCTTGTGTTTCTTTTGCTCCTCGAGCTGACGGAAGAGGAAGAAGCGGTCGGTCCCCTTCCACTGGTTGCCGCGCCGGCCGTGGGTGATGACGCGAAAACCGGAGTCCTCGTAGTGCTTGCGGATCTCCGGGTCGTCGTACTCGACGTAGTAGAGACAGGCGGTGACGGGGCCGTCCTCGACGGCCTTGACCTGCTCGATGAGCTTGTCGTGGCTGCCCATGACCGACTCGTAGTCGTTGGTGCCGTGGAAGGGATAGAAGATGGTGCCCTCGCGCTCGGGCGCCGGCTCGTCCTTCTTCAAATCCATGAGGTAGAGGTACGGCGCACCGATGACGGCGAAGTCGCGCCAGCCGATGACCTGACCGCGGCGTCGGTTGCGGTCGTTCCACACCAGCTTGGTGAAACTGTGGTCGTTGACGTGGCCGTACCCGAGGCCGTGCGCGAAGTTCCAGCCATGCTGGATCACCCCGCGGATGGGGGGCGGGGACGCAGGATCGAGGCCGCAGTACTCGGCCAGGATGTGCGCGTGCCCATACCAGTGATTGGTGTGATCCACGCGAGGACCTCCCGCACCTAGGGGTAACGAACGTCCGAAGGATACCAGCCGGCAGGTGCCGGCCCGGCGCCGTCACACCCGGCCCGGGAATCCGGGCGGAACGCTCGACTAGACTCCTGATCCAGTACGTCTCGCATCGATCCGAGGAGGTCGGATGGGTCCGCTGGTCAGCGCGATCGTCCCGTTCTACAACGTCGAGGAGTTCCTCGACGGCTGCCTTGCCAGCATCACAGCCCAGACCTATCCGAACTTCGAGTGCATCCTCGTCGACGACGGCTCCCCCGACGGCTCACGCGCCGTCGCCGAGCGCTGGGCGAGCCGGGACGAGCGTCTGCGCATCGTCACCCAGGAGAACCAGGGGCTCGGCGCAGCGCGAAACACGGGGACGGCGCACTCGCACGGCGACTACCTCATCTTCCTCGACAGTGACGACCTGCTGGCGCCGCGAGCGTTCGAACAGTTCGTCACCTCCTTGGAGGCATCCGGCTCGGACTTCGCGGCGGCCCACGTGTGGCGTCTGCCCCTGACGCGCCCGGTCGAGCCCTCCTGGGCCCACAGCGAGCCCTTCGCGCAGCGACGCATGCGCACCTCGATCCGCGAGGTGCCGCTGCTCATGCGTGACCGCATGGCGTGGAACAAGATGTGGCGCCGCTCGTTCTGGGAGGAGGGCGGCTACGCCTGGCCCGAGATGAAGTTCGAGGACTTCCCGGTCTCCATGCGCGCCCACCTCGAGGCGACGGCCGTCGACACGCTGAGCGACCCCGTGTACGTGTGGCGCGAACGCCCCGTCGGCCAGTCGATCTCCGGTCAGGGCAAGGCCCTCGACAACGTCCAGGACCGAGTGCGCGCCGCGATCATGGTGCTCGACACCGTCGACGCCTCCGGCTCGCCCGAGCTGCGCGAACTCGTCCACTCCCACCTCGTCGACGTCGACCTGCGCGAGGTCATGGGTTCGATGACGAGCGGTCACGCCGACGACCAGCCCACCATCGAAGCCCTCGCGCACGAGCTCGCCCAGCGCATCGACCCGGCACGCATCGTCCTGGCCGCACCCGACCTGCAGAAGGCCTACCGCGCGGCTCGCGAGAACGACATCGAACTGCTTCGTTCTCTCGCGACGGCGCGCCAGGCGTCGTCGCCGCAGCGTTCCACGCTGGATCGCGCCAGGCGCGCCCCCAAGGCGCTCGTCAGGCGCGCGACCACGATGGCCGAGCAGGTGAGCTCCCCCCGCCCGCGCACCGCCACGCTGGTCGAGGCCGACTTTGGCGACGAACTCATCACCCACCGCATCCGCATCAAGCTCGACGAGCGCCTCAAGCGTCGCGCGACGGTCACCGCGAAGATCGGTGAGAAGGAGATGAAGGTCATCACGGCAATCACCTCCGAGGGCCTCATCTGCGACCTCGAGATCGAGCCCCTCACCGTGGCGCGGCACGGCGGGTTCAATCCGGTCACGCTCGCGGTCGAGGCGGGCCCGGTGCACTTCGAGGGTCACGTCGTCGCCCCGAGCGACCTGCTGGGGGGCTTCCACCGCGCGGGCTACCGTCTGCAGGGCCTCAACCGCGGTGGGCGCTACGGCATCGAACGCAAGCGCGACGCCGATCTCGTCACCGACCTCGTCCTCGACGGCGAGACCCTCCACGTCCACGTGAACCGCCAGCAGGGCGAGCTCGTCGTCGAACAGCCGTGGCCGACGACGCAGCGCACCTACCCGATCATCGACGGCGTGGCGAACGTGCCGCTCGCGGAACTCGTCGCGGCCGATCCTGCGGACAACCCGGTGACGAACGTCGCCTCCCGCCGCCTCAGCGTCACCGACGGCGTCACGACGATGCCGCTGCTGCTCGCGTGCGACGGGGTGCGCGCGCCGATCGCAGGTCGTGACGTCGAGGTGCGTCGCGCCGACGACGCGAGCGCCTTCCTCGTCCACCGCCCGGCCTGAGTGCTCGAACCGAAACCGGAGATCATCTTGGACACCTTCACCACCCCCCTGCTCTCGGTGGTCGTCCCGTTCTACAACGTCGAGGCGTACATCGGTGACTGCCTCGAGTCCATTCGCACCCAGCTGCTCGACGACATCGAGGTCGTCATGGTCGACGACGGCAGCAAGGACGGCTCGATCGAGGTGGCTCAGCGCTACGTCGACATGGATCCGCGCTTCCGTCTCGTGCGTCAGGAGAACCAGGGCCTCGGCCCGGCACGCAACACGGGAACCGCTCACGCGCAGGGCAAATACCTGACGTTCGTTGACAGCGACGACCTCGTCGCGCCGCGCGCCTACACCCTCATGGTCGATTCCCTCGAGGAGACCGGGTCGTCGTTTGCCGCAGGCAACGCCTACCGCTTCTCCTCGGCTAAGGGCGTCTACCAGTCGTGGACGCACCGTCAGCCGTTCGGCAAGACGAAGATCGCCACGACGATCGACGAGACGCCCGTGCTCATGCGCGACCGCATGATCTGGAACAAGGTCTACCGTCGCTCGTTCTGGGACGCGGGTGGCTACGAGTTCCCGGCCATCCGGTACGAGGACTACATGGTGACGCTGCGCGCCTATCTCGAGGCCCCCGCCGTCGATGTCTTCAGCGACCACGTTTACTTCTGGCGCGACCGCGAATCCGGTGACTCGATCACCCAGCAGGCCGCCCGCGCCGACAACGCGCTCGACCGTTTCCTCTCGGCCATGATGGTGCTCGACGTCCTCGACGACCACGACGCCTCGAAGGAGGTGCGCGAACGCGTCCACGCGTACTTCATCCACATCGACCTCGTCGCACTGTCCGAGTCGATGGTCAGCGTGCCCGCCGAGGATCGCCCCGACCTGGAGAAGATGGCGCTCGAGCTGGCGCACCGCCTGCAGCCGGGCATCGGGTACGAGACGACGCGCCTCGCCCGCCTGGTCCACGAGAGCCTGCTCGCCGGGGATCTGCCGATGGTGGCCAACCTCGCGACGTGGCGCTTGTCGGGCGACACGAAGACGTTCGGCAAGAAACTCGCGCGTCATCCCCGCCCGCAGGTGATCCCGACCGCCCTCGGCGCCGTCGTCAGCCGGCGTAAGCCGCAGAGTCCGTTCAAGGCCCGCAAGCTGAAGACGTCCGCGACGTCCGCGACCTGGGACGAGCAGGTGCTCACCGTCACGGCGTCGACGACGCTGCGCCCGCAGCTCGCGCACCGCGCGGACGTCATCGCGCAGTTGAAGTGGGGCCTCGACATCGTCGCCGATGTTCCCGTCGCCGTCACGAAGACGACGAAGGGCCTCGACCTCACATTCACCATCGACTCGCGCGTCCTGCGTCAGCTCGGCGACGAGTGGAAGATGGCGATCCTGTGGGTCGAGCTGCGTCTCACGGGGCTGCTGTGGCGCGGCCAGGTGCGCTTCTCGACCGACGCGTGCCCCGGCATCCGTCAGATCAGTGACGGCACGTGGGTGCAACCGCGCGGTATTGGCTGGTGGTTCGGGCTGCAGCGCCTCACGCATCCCACCGTCATCGAGCGCGTCGAACTGGACGGTGGCGTCGCGCGCGTCATCCCGGCCGTCGGCAACCTGGAGCGCCCGCTCGAGGTGCGCCGACCGGCGCCGAGCCCGCTCATCGAGTTCCGGCTGGCCGACGGTGACGCCGAGATTCCCGTCGCCGCACTGCTCGACGGCGACCCGGCCGACAACCTCGTCACCGGTGTGGCCGAACGCACCGTGGTCCAGGTGCTCGAGCGCCGCATGGAGCCCCTCTGGCGCTTCAACGAGGTCAACGAGAACAAGACCGACCTCAGCGAGTTCAAGCGGTACTACGACGAGTACACCTACCTGGCCGGTGACCCCGTCACGACCGTCGTGGGCGATCGTCGCCTCACGATCGGACGCGGGTGGTACGGCATGCTCGTCGTGCGTCAGGAGCCGGTGGGCGAACACGTCGAGGGGCTGACGCCGATGGAGGAAGCAGAGGGCACGGGCGAGGACGCCGAGATGGCCGAAGCGTTGTAGGCCTCCCGTCGCCGCGGCATGACGAAGGGCCCACCGAACGCTGGTTCGGTAGGCCCTTCGCCCGTTCGTGCTCCGCTCGAAAAGCGGTGAGCTCACGCCCCGCAGAACGTCCGAATGATCTCGATGACCCGATCGACGTCCGAGTCGGCGAGGTCGGGAAACATCGGCAGACTGATTTCCTGCTCGTAGTAGGCCTCGGCCCTCGGGCACATGCCGCGCTTGTAGCCGAGATCGGCGAAGTACGGCTGCCAGTAGACCGGGATGTAGTTGACCTGCACACCGATGCCCTGCGCACGCAGATGGTCGAACAGCTCGCGGCGTCGGCCGTCGGTGATGCGCAGCGGATAGAGGTGCCAGACCGGTTCTGCGCCCGCGCGGTGGCCGGGCAACGTCAGCTGCTCGATGCCCGCGAGACCCTCGTTGTAGCGGTCCG